>CAYPSI010000213.1:0-2148 GCA_964413375.1 uncultured Spirochaetales bacterium
GCCCATCGCCTGAACGCCGCCGCGAGCGATGTGATGCTCGTCAGCTGCAACCGCTGCGGCACGCTCCACCCGCCGGCGCATCCGCTCGCCTTCCATCCCGTCTGCGCGGCCTGCGTCGTGGTGCGCGTCCCCCGCTAGCCCCAATGCCGGGTAGTTTGCATTCGGCCCCCCGTCTTACCGGCTGCGCAGGTAGTTGCTCATCTTGATCTTGACGGCGCGTGGATAGCGGCGCTCGCGGCGTGGGGGGAGGATCAGGAGGGCGGTCTCCTGGTGCAGATCTTCGAGGCGGCGAGGCAGTTTCCCGGGCGAGGCGATCCAGGCGGTGAGCTGCCAGAAGCCGCGCACGAGCATCAAGGTGTGGCGGAAGCTGATGCGAGACGGCGTCACACGCTGGTGCTCGGCCACGCGCTGCATGTGCAAGCGGACGAGGTTGTAGGCGACCGCGAGCCCCCAGACCTCCTGCCGGACGCGCTCGGGAGCGCGGCTGCGCAGGGCCTCCTCGCGCTCGAGGGTGTGGGTCTTGATCTCGTCGAAGCCGAGCTCAAGCTCCCAGCGCTCGTGATAGAGCTGCGCGATCTCGTCGGCCGGATAGACGGCCGGGTCGAGCAGGGAAGTCAAGAGCGTCTGGGGCCGGAAGCCTTTGCGCTGATAGTGCACGACGCGAGCTCGGAGGGTTTCGGGGAGCTCGGGATGAGCCTTGCGCAAAGCACGAGAGAGCAGGATCTCCACGAGCTCGTCGTTCGGCCCCAGGCGCTGCAACGTGCGCCATTTCAGGTTCGACTTGGCGCGGATCAGCCAATGGCGCTCGCGGCCTGTCGTCGCGAGGCGATGGAGCCGCGCGTAGGAGAGGAAGCCGCGATCGAGAATCGTGAGCGAGTGATCGGGGAGTGTCTCGAAGAGCGGCTCGGCCAGGGTGACCTCCCCGGTGGACCAGGGACCCAGCGTGAGGCCTGCCAGCAGGTGAGAGCGCAGCACCATGAGCGCGACCAGGCGCAGCTGCGGATACCCGGCGGCCCCCCCGCGGCTGGTTCCCGGCCGACCGAAGGCCTGCTCGTTCTCTGGCGTATCCGCGATGCGAAGCGCCGACCCATCGACGCCGTAGACCGCGAGCCCGCGCCAGCGATGGGCGTCTGCCGAAGTCGCCGCCCAGTCCATCGCGGTCTGCTCGAACAGGTTCTGCAACGGTGCGGGGCCCAGCCGATCGCGAGCCTGCACCACGGCGCTGCTGGTCGCGCCCGCGCGCCCTGCGCCGGGAGCCGGACCGGCGGGGAGCACCAGATCGAGGTGGTGCACCACCTCCTGGATCGAGCGATCGCGATACAGGGCCATCCCAATCACGATCCAGACGACCTGTTCGGCCGGCAGCTTGCGGCGCCGCACCGACGCGGTGCCCGTCGCTGCGAGCGCTTGCGCAATCCACTCCCGATCGAGTGAGCTCGCAAAGACGTCGAAGCTGGCCGAGCGCTCTCCCGCGCCCACGGCCTCGAGCGTGTGACCGAGATCCATGTGCCCCCCCCGGTTCTACCTCGGGCGTCGCGGGCGGGAGGAGCGAACCGCGGATCGCCTGCGAAGCTGGCTCTGCTGCCGGCGTTGGCGTCGAATCTCAGCCCGGTTGAGGGCGGAGATCTTCTCCACCGCCGCCCACCAGGTGTGGTACGTCGCGATCCCGTGCTCGACCTGCGAGACCAGCTCGGCCGGGAGCGAGATCTGCTCGGTCTTGCCGCCGGGCAGCGTGACGGAGAAGTAGGTCGCGCGGTGGCCTTCGCCCTCGGCGCAATGGCATCCGGACTTGCCGCAGCGAAGGAAGCGGACCCCCACGCTGCCGCGCAGCACCCCCTCGAGCGGCGGGAGATTCGCCAGGACGCGCCGCTGTCGCTCGCGCACGCTCGTCATATCTTACTATCTAATAGCCGTAAGATAAACTGGCCGCAACCCGTCCACGAGCCCTCTACGGCTGCGATGAGCTAACTGATTGAAGGGGAAGAGGAACCGTGCAAACTACCCGGCATTGGGATTAAGCCAGACAATTCATTGGGGCAGGCATTCAAGCAACGCTCTCTCCCCCCGTTCGGGTCTTATACCCCTCGCTTCATCGCTGCTCGCGTGAAATCGGATCGTCCGACAAGTCGTCCCCGGGCTTTCGTTCCA
>CAYPSI010000214.1:0-20652 GCA_964413375.1 uncultured Spirochaetales bacterium
CTTCCACCATTGGCATCACACGGCACAGCGCGAGGCGCTGGACAAGAACTTCGCGATCCATCTGCCGGCGATCGACTGGCTCTTCGGCACCTACCATCTGCCCGATCGGGAGTGGCCGGAGCGCTACGGGATCGAAGGCAATCCGGTGCCGCCGGGCTACCTGCCGCAGCTCCTGCACCCGTTCCGACGAGGAGCACTCCCGCCCGAGGCCAGCTCTCGCGATAGGATCCGGTCATGAATCCGATGTCCCCCGTAAGGATCCACGCTGCCGGACGGCGCCGTCGTCGATAGCGACGAGCCGGCCGTGCGTGGGGGTCGATCTCGAGAGCACGTCTTGACGGTTCCGGGGTGCTCGGATAGGGTCGCCGCGATGCGCAAACTCTACGGAGTTTCGCTCCCACGCATTCCGTCCCTGCGTCGAGCCGTCGCGGCGCTCGCCTGCGCTTCGTTCGTGGCCCTCTGTGTCGGCCAGTTCTTCCACTCGGGTGCCCTCTCCGTCGCGCGGGACATCACGGCCGTCACGGCGCCGAGTCCGGCCGTCGACGCGGCTTCGCTCCCGCACGGGGGAGCCCATCTTCCGGGCTTGTGTTCGATCTGTCGAGTGATCGCGCAGAACCGCCTCGCTGTGCGTTCGCCGACGATCGCGACAGCCGCCTCGATCGACGCGGTAGGCGTGCCCGTTCCGCTCGGGAAGCAGCACGCAGCGCCTCGCGCGCCCTGGCTCGCGTCGATCGCGCCTCGCGCGCCGCCCGGCGCACTTTCCATCCAGAGCTCCTAGACCTCCTTTTCCACTTCGGTGCGCGGACGGGCCGCCGCACGCACACGTGCGCGTCGTCCTGCTCCGCCCATCTTCGAGCCGGCCGGCGCCGCTCGGCTCCGGCTGCGGGGAGAAGCACGTGGATCTTCATCGCGCGCGCGCCCTGTTGCGCGCAATACCCACCCTCCTGCTCGCGACGTCCGCCGCCGCCAGCACGAGCGACGGCGATCTCGCGGCCGTCCGAGCCGAGCTCGCCGCGACGAAGTCCGAGCTGTCCGCCACCCAGAGCGCGCTCGCGCGCGTCGAGAGCCGTCTCGACGAGCTCGAGGCGAGCAGCGCAGCGCCCGTCGAGACCCCGAGCGGGCCGCGCCTCGCCCCGGTCAACGTCGACAACCCGGCGATCAGCCTGGTCATCGATACCGCGCTGCGGACCGACACCCACGGTTCCGGCTGGGACTTCGACCTGAAGAGCGCAGAGCTCTTCATCTCGGCGCCGATCGACCCCTTCCTGCGCGGCTACGTGGCGCTCGTCGGATCGAGCGAGGAAGGCTTCGACGTCGAGGAGGCGGCGCTCGTCACCACGGGGCTACCGTGGAACCTGACGCTCAAGGGCGGCCGCTTCTTCGCCGACGTCGGGCGTTTCCCGCACTGGCACGAGGAGCAGCTCCCCTTCGTCGACCGCCCGCCCTCGATCGCGCGCCTGATCCCGGGCGAGAGCCGGGCCGAGGGCGGGGAGCTCACCTGGCTCGCCCCGACCGAGCACTACTTCCGCGTGACGGCGGGCATCTACAACTCGATCGGAGAGACCGACGAGCTGCCCCCCACCGTGGGATCCAATGGAAGCCGCGGTTTCGACCAGCTCACCTGGCTCGTGCATCCGTCGACCTACTTCGACTTGACCGACACGCTGAACTTCGAGCTCGGGGGGACCTTCGCGACGATCGCCGACCGCGGCGCGCGCACCCTCTACGGCTTCGACGCGACCTTGCGCCACCAGCCGGGGACGAGCCACCTCTACCAGGGCTTCGTGCTCGGGTCGGAGTGGTACTGGAACAACGAGGAGTTCCTGGAGGTCGTCGAGATCGGCACCGACCCGGACGGCAATCCCATCTTCGGCAACGAGCGTTTCCGCCGCAACGGAGGCTACGGCTACCTCGAGACCTTCCTGGGTCGTCAGTACTCGCTCGGTGCGCGCTTCGACTACGCCGAGGAGCCCTTCGGCCCCGTCGACCGGCAGCTCAGCTACTCGACCTTCGCGACCTGGTACCCCTCCGAGTTCCACCGCCTGCGCTTCCAGTTCGATCAGATCGACCCACGACACGCAAGAAACGACCAGCGCTTCACTCTCCAGTGGACCGCCTTCCTCGGGAGTCACAGCCATGGTTTCGCAACCCGTTGAGACCCGCGACGCTCGCCCCCGCTTCACTCCCGCGCTCTGCGCGCTCCTGCTCCTGCTCTCGGCGGGCTCCGCCCGCGCTACGCTGCGCGTCGTGGCCACGCTGCCCGACGTCGCGGACATGGCGCGGCAAGTGGGCGGCGACCGCGTGTCCGTCGAGACGATCGCGCAGGGCGCTCAGGATCCGCACAAGGTTCCGATGAAGCCGAGCTTCGTCACGAAGCTCAACCGCGCCGACGCGCTCGTCGTCCAGGGGCTCGGGCTCGAGCACACCTTCCTGCCGGCGCTGCTCGAAGTGGCGAACAACCCCAGGATCCTGCCGACCGGGCCGGCCTACATCGACGCCAGCGTGTACGTGAAGCCGCTCGAGGTGCCGAGCAGCCAGAATCGCTCGCAAGGAGAGCTGCATCCGCTCGGCAATCCCCACTTCAACCTCGACCCGGTGCGCGCAAAGCTGATGGCGAAGGCGATCGCGGAGGGTCTCGCGCGCGTCGATCCCGAGGGAGCCTCTGTGTACCAGGCGGGCCTGACCCGCTTCAGCGAGCTCCTCGACCGGAAGATCGTCGAGTGGGAGCGCCTGGCCGCGCCACTGCGCGGCGTGAAGGCGGTCTCCTACCATCAGGACCTCGTCTACCTGGCGGACCGCTACGGAATCGAGCTGGTAGGCACGATCGAGACGAAGCCGGGGGTGCCCGCAACGCCCGGGCACATCGAGGATCTCATCGACACGATGAAGCGGGAGCAGGTCAAGCTCGTGATCCGCGAGGTGGCGTACGAGATGCCGCTCGCGCGCACCATCGCAGAACGCACGGGTGCCCGGATCGCAACGATCTCCACGCTCGCCGGCGGCCTCCCCGGCACCGAGGGCTACGTGGACAGCCTCGAGGCGAATCTCGAGGCGCTCGTCCGGGCCAGTCAGGGCGGCGGGGATTGATGAGCGACTGCTTGCCGCTGCTGAGCGTCGAGGCCGCGGACTTCGGCTACCAGGGCCGCCCGGTGGTGCGCGGAGCATCGCTCGCCGTCCGGCCCGGCGAGTTCGTCGTCCTGGTCGGCTCGAACGGGAGCGGCAAGACCACCCTGCTGCGCGGGTTGCTGGGCTTCCTGCCGCCGCTCGCGGGCCGGGTATCGCGCCGCGAGGGTCTGCGCATCGGCTATGTGCCGCAGCGGGAGACGCTGGACCCACTCTATCCGTTGACTGCGATGCAGGTGGTCCGGCTCGGTACCTGGCGCGATCTCCCCTTCTGGCGTTTCACCGGGGCGCGCGAGCGCAGGCGCGCCCGCGAGGCGCTGCTGGCCTGCCACGTGGCCGATCTCGGCTCACGCCGCTACTCGGAGCTCTCGGGCGGCCAGCGCCAGCGCGTGCTGCTGGCGCGCGCGCTCGCCACCGAACCCGAACTCCTGCTGCTCGACGAGCCCACGGCGGGTGTGGACCCCGAGGCCGAACAGGGCATCCTCGACCTGCTGCGCGGGCTCCGCGATGCGCGGGGGCTCTCGGTCTGGATGGTGACCCATCAGGTCCAGACGACCCGCAGCCACGCGAACCGCACCGCAATCGTCTCGAACGGAAAGGTGCGGATCGAGGAGGCCGCATGAGCGAGCTCTTCGCGGCGGGCGCGCTGTTCCAGAACGCCATCCTCGGTGGTCTCGGGGTGGCGCTGCTCTGCTCCCTGCTCGGGATCTATCTGGTGCTGCGGCGACTCGTCCTGATCGGCGTCGCGCTGCCCCAGGCCAGTGCCGCGGGCATCGCCGCCGTCTTCTGGCTGACGGGCCACGGCCACGGGAGCGCCAGTCAGACCCATGCGCTCGCGCTGGCTGGCTCTCTCGCCGCGACCTTCGGTGCACTCGCTCTCCTCGTCGTCGGACGGCGCCCGGAGCAGATCCCGGCCGAGTGGGGCATCGGAGTCCTCTTCGCGGTCAGCTCCGCGGCGACGATCCTGTTCGTCGCCATCAATCCCACCGGCGACATCGAGATGGCGAGCCTGTTGCGAGGAGAGCTGCTCACGATCACGGACGCCGACCTGCGGGTCCTGGGCATCGTGCTGCTCAGCGTCGGAGCGCTGTTCTTCCTCTTCCGCCGCGACCTCCTCCTCACCTCCTTCGACGCCGAGTTCTCCCGGACGCTCGGCCGCAATCCGATCCGCTACGACATGCTGCTCTACTTCCTGATCGGCGGCGGGATCGCCCTCGGCGTCATCACCGCGGGCCCCCTCGTCGTGTTCGGCTTCCTGGTCCTCCCGTCGCTCGCCGCGCTTCGGGTCGCGTCCGGCCTCGGCGCCGCGTTCGCGATCTCCGGGCTGCTCGCGGTCGCCTCATTCCTCGCGGGCTTCACTCTCTCCTACCACGCGGACCTCCCGGCGGGACCCGTCTGTGTCGCCGTAGCCGCCGCCGGCTGGGCCGCCAGCAGCGTCCTCGCGCGTCTGCGCACTCGGCATGCGGCGCAGCTGCTGCTACTCGCGGCCGCACTCGTCCCGTGGCAGGGCTGCGCCTCTCGCTGGAGCGCCGCCGAAGAGCGCGCGACAGCACCACTCCCGCGTGGAACCCTGCCCGAGTCGCTCACCTCGCAGCCCATCGCGGTACTGCCTTTCGCGAACGCGACGGGGCAACCGCTGCGCATGCCGCAAGGCGTGCTCACCGATGCGGCGCGCGCGATCGGGCGCGGCTCGCCCGACGCCGACCCGACCGTCGCGGGCCTCCTCTCGGAACGCGCTGCCGCCGAGCTCGTTCGCCGCGGGTTCCAGGTGTTGCCCTTCGAGCAGGTGCGCAGTGCCGTACCCGACGCGATCGACCCTCCGCTCGCTGCGGCGGGGGCGGCCGCCCGCGCGGGGCTCGACGGTCCCGTCCTCGCGGGCACACTGCGCCGCTTCACCGTCACGCAGACGGGGCTCCTGCTCGTGCGTCTCGAGCTCGCACTCGTCGACGCGCGCAGCCAGAAGGTGCTCTGGACGGGGTTCGCGCGGCGCCCGGTGCCGATCCGCTCGGCGCTCACCTGGCAGGAGATCCTGCTCGACGCCGGGCCAGCGATCTTCGCCGACGCCTTCGGGAACCTGTGAGCGGCGTTCGGCCGCCGCACGCTTCGAGCGTGTCGCGCTCCCGGTCGCCTTGCGCCGCCCGCTGCGTTCGTGGCTTGACTGGGGGCAGTTCCCGAATCTGTGTATGATCGGCCGATGACGTGCGCCCGCCCGTCAGGTCGGCGAAGAACCTGGCCCGTGAGCCGCTTCGGCGGCCGGCGCAGCGGCATTCCCGCTGCGATCCTGTGTCTCGCCACGGCCTGCTTTGGTCCGCCGGACGGGCCCGTCGCCGATCGCGTGTTCGTGAATGGCGCCGTCTACACCGTCGATCGCGATCGCAGCTGGGCCGAAGCCGTAGCGATCGTGGACGCAAAGCTCGCCTATGTCGGCGACGCTGAGGGGGCCCGAAAGTGGGTCGGCGACGGAACGGAGCTCGTCGATCTCGAAGGCGCGATGCTCTTGCCGGGCTTTCATGACTCGCACATCCACATCCTGATCGGCATCCAGACCGAAGACGACTGCAGTCTCTTGCGGCTCCCGACGCGCGACGAGGTCGACCTACGGCTTCGCGAGTGCCAGCGACTCCAGGGCTACGGCCCCGATCGCTGGATCCTCGGCGGTGGCTGGTCCGAATGGCTCTGGCCCGACGCCAATCCGAACAAGGCCCAGCTCGACGCGCTCTTCCCCGATCGGCCCGTCTACCTCGAATCGAGCTTCGGCCACGCCGCCTGGATCAACAGCCGCGCGATGCAGCTCCTGGGAATCGACGCCGCGACCGAGGTCCCCCCGCTCGGTGTCATCGAGCGCGATCCCGGGACCGGAGAACCCAGCGGGACTTTGCGCGACTCCGCGATGCTGCTGGTCAAGAGTCGCATGCCCGAGAAGACGGCCAGTCAGAGGATGAAAGGGATCCGGGCGGGGATCGATCTCGCGCACAGCGTCGGCATCACCGCAGTCATCGAGCCGGGACTGGACGCCACGCTGATCGCACCGGTCGTGGCACTCGCCGATGCGAACGAGCTCGAGCTGCGGGTGCGCGCGTCCCTGTCTCCGCTCAACTGGCAGCCCGGCGCCTTCGATGACGGCGTCTACGAGCTCCTGGAGATGCGCGACCTCTGGCGCCGCCCGAATCTCGACGTCGATTCGGTCAAGATCTACATGGACGGCGTCATCGAGTTCGGCACCGGTGCGCTGCTCGAGCCCTACTCGAGCGGCGACTACGGCCTCGGACCGCGCTTCTACAGCCAGGAACAGGTCGACGAGTATCTGACGCGCTTCGACGCAATGGGGCTTCAGGTGCACGTGCATGCGACCGGCGACGCCGGTGTGCGCATGGCCCTCGACGGCTTTGCCGCGATGCGCAAGGCCAACGGCATGAGCGACAACCGCCACCACATGGTGCACCTGCAGTTGATCCACGATGCAGACATCCCCCGCTTCGCCAGGCTCGACATCGGTGCGACCTTTCAATCCCTGTGGGCGTACCCGGATCCGGCGGCCATCGAGATCGACATGCCGATGCTCGGCGAGGAACGGACCTACAGGATGTATCCGATCGGCAGGGTCGCGAAGAACGGCGGCCGCATCGTCGGCGGCAGCGATTTCTTCGTCACCGACCTGAATCCACTGCACGCGATCGAGACGGCGATCACGCGCCAGGATCCCTACACGAACCAGGGCCCCGTGCTCGACGCGGACGAGCGTGTCGATCTCGACACGATGATCGCGGCCTACACGATCCAGGGCGCCTACCTGATGGGCCTCGAGAACGAAGAGGGCTCGATCGAGGTGGGCAAGCGCGCGGACCTCGTGGTGCTCGATCGCAACCTGTTCGCGATTCCGGTGTCCGAGATCAACGAAGCGAAGGTCCGGATGACCGTGTTCGACGGACGCACCGTGTACGAGGCCCCTCGCTGAGCCTTCAGACCGGTCCGGAGCCCGAGGCGCGAGAATCCCGATCCGTCCCGCGAGCGGCGCCCGCCGGATTCAAGGCTGGCGGGGGCAGATCGTTCCAGTTCAGGATCAGGTTCCACACCAGTCGGAAGTCGGAGCGGGTCATCAGGCGGTGGATCGGGTCGAAGTTGAACGCCACCACGCGGCCCTTCCCGACCGGGACATCCAGGATCGCGGGCTTCCCTTCGATCTCCTCGCCCCCTTTCATTCCGCCCGAGACGATCAGTGATTCTCCCCGCTCGCCGGCCGCAGCGCGGGCTGCAGCTTTCGGCTCGGCCTTCTCGGCGTCGATCACTTCTCGGGCGCCTTCGGCCCACGGGCCGTCCTCGGGCGTCTTCTTGTCGTAGTAGCGGGGCGGCTCGGTTCCCCAGCGCAGCACCGCCCACCCCAGATCTGCTTCGCGCGTCTCGTACGCGGGCAGGTCCTCGCGCAGCACGGAGATCGTCTCGGGGTAGCCATACGCCAGCGGGTGATCCGGGCGGGCGAAGCGGGCGCGGATCTCGACGCCCGGGGTGAAGAGATCCTTGGTCTCGGCGTGGCGCACGTTGCGCACGAAGCCTCCCTCGATCGGCAGGACGCTCGCTCCGCCGAGCGTCACGAGCACACCGCCGCGCTCGACGAACTCCTGCAGGTTCGCCACGCCGTGATAGCCGAGCCCCCCGGTGATGTCGGGAGAGGACGCGGGCGCGCCGTGGCTCGGGAACGTCGCCGTGCGGGTGTACGCCAGGGGTCCCTGGCGCGGATCGATCCCCTGAAGGATCCCCGCCAGTTCCTGGCCGGTGTGCGGATAGAGAATCACGTCGAAGCGGGAGTTCAGCCCGCCGCGCTTCACGCTGTCGTCGAGGATCGAGGTGTACGGAATCCGGGCTCGATCCAGATACAGCCGCACCCAGCCCGCCGCCTGCGTGTCGCTCCAGGTGGCCAACACCGCCACGCGGGGAAGATCGAGGACGTGGCGCACCACCGAGGGCGGCGCGGCCGCCGAGCGGAACTCGAGGCCCAGCTCGTCCGCAAGCGAGCCCAGCGCGTCGCGCAGGCCGCGCTGCGCTGGCACGATCCAGGATCCGGCCGGATACGCGACACCGCCGTCCGCGAACGGCTTCTCCGCCGCCTCGACCCTGAATCCGGCGAGACGGTGGCGTGCGGCGAGCAGCGCTTCCTGGCCGCTGTCGGCCAGCAGGAAGACGGGGCCGTCCCCGTCGACGCGACCGGCGTAACGGACCTCGGTCACCACCGGATCGAGCGGTACCGCGCGAAGCGACGGATCGTCGACGCGCACCGACTCGACGCCGAAGTGCACCGGCAGCGCCCAGGAGACATCGTCATAGGGCTTGTACGGAGCCAGCTCAGCGGGATACTTCTGCGGCTCGAGCAGGTCGATCGCGTAGCCGCGGTACGGCTGATCCAGCCGGACCACGAAGGTTCCGGCCGGAAACTCGCGCGTCGGCTCGCCGGCCTCGCCGTCCGCGCGGTCGGGGGTGCCAGCCTCGCCCGTGACCTCGAAGGCCTGCCGCGCCCGCGACACCTCGATGCCGTGGGCGCGCAGCAGGTTGATCATCGTGGCGAGGCGGGCCCGGTCGTTCTGGGTCTCCGGAATGGCGAACCCGTAGGGAGCCTCCGAAGCGCCGCGCTCCGCGGCCCGCTGGCCCTTCAGGTAGAAGTCGCGCAGCAGGTCCTCGCTATGCTGGGAGGCGTAGCGCAGGATCGACAGCACTCCCGTCTGCATGTAGTTGGTGTTGTTGCGCAGCGACCAGCGGAAGCGACGCGGCGGCGGCCAGGGGCGATACCACTCGCGCCGGGTCACCGGCCGTTCGGCGTACTCCTCGTCTCGCAGATCGAGACGCACGTCCATCGTCTCGGCACTGGTGGTGCCGAAGGTCTCGTAGCCCCGGCCGATCGCGTTGTGGTTCACGGCCACCGAGTCCTGGAACACGTGCGCCCAACCCTCGCCGAAGCCCCAGGTCCACACGCCGGGCATGCCGAGCGCCGAGAGGTCGCGCACCTCGTGGAAGGCCATCTGGTGCCACTCGCCAACCAGGATCGGATCCATCTGGACGTTGTAGGGGCCGGTGCCGGTCCAGGTCAGCAGCAGCGGGATCGATTCGTGGAGGTCGTGCACCACCTGCGGATGCCAACGCAGAAACGTGTCCTCGATGGCGCGCGTCAGAGCCAGCTCGCGCTGGTGGGCATCGCGGTTGTTGTCGTGGAAGGCGTACTTTCCCCAGAAGGGGGGCGAGGTCTCGGGCAGGTGGTCGTAGTCGGTCTTTCCCTTCAGGTGGCGGTAGAACCACTCCACCACCCGATCGCGGCCGTCCGGCTCGGACACCGGATTGATCAGCACGATCAGCCGCTCGCGAATGGCTCGGATCTCGGGACGCTCCGAGACCGCCAGCCGATACGCCAGCTCCATCAGCATCTCGGGGCTGCCGGTCTCCGTCGAATGCAGGCCTCCATTCAGGTAGTAGATCGGGCGAGAGCGCGGAAGCAGGCGCGCGAAGCACTCGGCGTCGCAGCGCCGCGGGTCTGCGAGCTGCCCGGTGGCGTCGCGGAAGCGCGCGAGGTCGGCCTGTGCCTCCTCGTCTGCCACCACCACCAGCAGGATCTCGCGCCCCTCTTCGCTGCGGCCGATCGTCTCGACGTGCACGCGCGGCGAGGCGGCGTCGAGCGCGCGAAAGTAGCCGTACACCCCGGCGGTACCGGTCAGCTCGCCGGGTGCGCCGGCAATGTGCCCCAGAAAGTCGTTCGGAGACGGCACGCTCGGATGCTCCGGGACGTAGGCCACCCAGGGGCTCCCGAAGCGGGGCTCGGTAGTCGCAGCCGCGATCGCCTCGATCGAACCGGGCTCGGGGACATCCGGGGCGATGGACGGATCGACAGCCACCCCGGTGGCCCCCGCCCGGAATCCGGCGACGGTCCAGACCAGCGCCACAAAGGTTGCGAAGTGCCTCAAGTGCTTCCTCCGGAGTTCAAGCAGCAGGCAGATGCTAGGAACGCTCCGGCGGGACGTCGACATCGACCCTCACCCCGGCGTACCCTGCCGAGCACGGACGATCCGCAGCGGGCTGCGTGAGAGGCGATCGAGACGTCATGCCCGATGCGTCGCCAGGCGCGGGACGCGAGGCAGGCCGATGAAGTTCGGCATCTTCTACGAGCACCAGCTGCCGCGCCCCTGGCACGAGGGGGACGAGCAGCGCCTCTACCAGGAGGCGCTCGATCAGGTCGAGCTCGCCGACCGGCTGGGAATCGATTACGCCTGGGAGGTCGAGCATCACTTCCTCGAGGAGTACTCGCACTCCTCGGCACCGGAGGTCTTCCTCGCGGCCTGCTCGCAGCGCACGCGGCGGATCCGGCTCGGCCATGGGATCGTGCTGCTCCCCCCGAGCTACAACCCGCCGGCGCGCGTCGCGGAGCGGATCGCGACGCTCGATCTCGTCTCGGGCGGGCGGGTCGATTTCGGAACCGGCGAATCGTCGTCGCTGGCGGAGCTTGGCGGCTTCGGGATCGACGTCGCCCAGAAGCGCGGGCAGTGGCGCGAGACGCTCGAGCAGATCGCCAACATGATGGTGATGGAGCCCTACCCCGGCTTCGAGGGCCAGTTCTTCTCGATGCCCTGCCGCAACGTAGTGCCGAAGCCGGTGCAGAAGCCGCACCCTCCGCTGTGGGTGGCCTGCTCGAATCGGGAGACGATCCACCTGGCCGCGCGCCTGGGACTCGGAGCGCTGACCTTCGCGTTCGTGGACCCTGCCGAGGCCCGCAAGTGGGTGGACGAGTACTACGCGATCATCGAGAAGGAGTGCGTGCCGATCGGCCACACGGTCAACGCCAACATTGCGATGGTGACCGGCTTCTCCTGCCACCGGGATGCGGAGGAAGCGCGCCGCCGCGGCCAGGACGGCTTCCGCTTCTTCGGCTACGGGCTCGCCCACCACTACATCTTCGGCGTGCACAAGCCCGGCCGCACGAACATCTGGGAGCGCTTCGAGCAGGCCCGGCCGGGCCTGCCGGAGGCCGGTGAGGACCGCGGCATCGGAACACCCGAGCAGCTGCGCGAGCACCTGCACGCCTTCGAGCAGGCCGGCGTCGACCAGGTGATCTTCATCCAGCAGGGCGGACGCAACCGCCACGATCACATCTGCGCGTCGCTCGAGCTCTTCGCGACAGAGGTGATGCCGGACTTCGCGGAGCGGGAGCCGCAGCGCGAGGCGAGCAAGCGGGATGCACTCGCGCCCTTCGTCGAGCAGGCGCTGGCGCGCAAGGCGTGGATGCGGCCGCTCGCCGACCACGAGATCCCGGAGATCCACGCGCTCGGCAGACAGATCGTCGAGCAGCTTCCGCCCGAGCAGCGGAACCTGGTGGGCCAGAGCGGGGGCAGCCTGTCGGTGCCGCTCACCGACCCGGTGCCGCGCAGGTCGCCGCGCTGAAGGAGCTTCGCAATCGCGTCTGCGTCATCACCGGCGCGGGCAGCGGCATCGGTCGCGGCCTCGCCCACGCCTTCGCCGAGCGCGGCGCGCACCTGCCGGCGCTACAGCAGCCGCCAGTTCGCCAGCGTGAGAGCGTCCGTGACGCGCTCGAACACAGCTTCCACCGCCGCGCCGATCACGACTGCGGCCGGGGCGGTGCCCGGAACCAGCGCGCCGACCACGCGGATCGTGGGATCCTCGTCGAGCTCCACCAGCGCCACCGGCATCGGAACGCGCGCCGCGAAGCCGGGCGGCAGCGGGGGATGCGCCACGACGAAGGACCAGATCCGCCCGCGGCCGCTCATGCGCTCGAAGCCGTGCTCGGTCTCGTTGCAGCCGGGGCACATCGGCCTTGGCGTGTGCCGCAAGCGGCCGCAGCCGGCACACTTCTGGATGCGCAGCTCGTGAGCGCGCAGCCCCTCGAACCAGGGCGCGTTGATCTCGTCGAAGACCGGGAGCGGCGGGAGTGCATCGGCCATCGTCAGCTCCGCAGCAACACGGCGCTGCTGGGTGCGCAGGCTGCACTCGCTACCAGACACACGCGGGCGCCCTCCACCTGATTCGAGGACGCGCCGCGCAGCTGCTTCACGCCCTCGGAGATGAGGTTGTAGCCGTGGATGTAGGCCTCGGAGAGGCTTCCGCCGGAGGTGTTCACCGGCAGCCCTCCCGGGCGGTCCACGCGCAGCGCGCCGTTCGCACAGAAGCCAGCCGCCTCGCCGCGTTTGCAGAATCCATAGGCTTCGAGGGTCTCGAAGACCAGGATGCTGAACACATCGTAGATCTGCGCCACGTCGACATCCGCCGCCTGGAGCTCCGAGCGCGCCCACAGGGCTTCGGCCGCGACGTCCTGGCAGCCGCGCAGCGGGTCCGGTGCATGCCAGTTGCCCATCCTCTGGTACTGACGGGGCTCGCCCTGGGAGAAGGCGTGCACGGTGACGGGCGTCTGCGGGCAGTCTGCTGCGCGCTCGGCGCTCGTCAGCACCACCGCGACCGCGCCGTCGCTCTCGAGCGAGCAATCGAAGAGGCAGAGCGGCTCGGAGATCCAGCGAGCAGCGAGGTAGGTCTCGAGATCGAGCGGTCGGTTTCGCATCAGCGCGCGGGGGTTGTTGTGCGCATGCGCCCGAAACGCCAGCGGCACCTCGGCGAGCTGCTCGCGGCCGATGCCGTACTCGTGCATGTAGCGGCGCGCCTGCATCGCGACTTCGTCGACCGGCCGCACCAGCCCGTTGGGCTGCGTGAAGGCCTGCCACTCGGAGGGGCCCTGGGTCCACGGCCGCTTCCCGGAGCCGCGATTGCGCGCGCGGAAGGCCACGACCACGTTGGCCTGGCCGGTCGCCACCGCCATCGCCGCGTGTCCAACGGTAGCGGCCCCGGCGCCTCCGCCCTGCCCGATTTGGGCCCAGTACGTGAGATCGCCGAAGCCGAGGTTGCGGCCGAGCTCGGTCTCGTCGTTGCTCTCATCGTCGAAGAAGACCACACCGTCCACCTCGGCCGGCTCGATCGCCGCGTCGCGCAACGCGGCCAGGATCGCCTCGCAGGCGATCTGCCTCTCACTGCGCCCGATCTGCTTGCTGAACTCGGTCTCCCCGATGCCGACGATCGCGGCCTTGTCGCGGATCGAGTCTCCGAGGCGCGTCATGGCTCTCCTCTCAGAAGTCCTGGGGCAGCTCGAGGTACTCCTCGAACACGAAGTCCCGGTGCTCGAGCAGGATCGGCGCCGGCGGCTCCACGCCCGGGCTGCGATAGAGCTTGCGCATGAAGCCGGGCATCGGAGAGCGCTCCGGCGGCATCGGCGCCAGCATGTTCGAGAAGCAGGCCCAGTAGAGATCGAGCGCCGTGAGGGCGGCCCCCAGGAAGAAACGCGACCCGGCGTCGCGCTGCCGCTCGAGCTGCCCGGCCAGCATCGCGACGATCTCGTTCGCGCGGGCCGAGGCGTTGTCGATCGCGGCAGCGTCTTCGAGCCCGTACTTCCAGAGCATCGTCTCGGGCTCGCTCTTCACGCCGCGCGGCAGCAGCTGGAGGCGTCGGGTCCAGCCGAGACCGTGCTCGCCGCAGATCTCGTGACACAGGCCGAGCATCCACGCCCGCTCGAGCGGGTCGGCGGGTACCAGGCGCGGAGCGGGCTCGAGCCTCTCGGCGAGGAAGAGGATCTCCGCCCAGCCGCTGCGCGGGCGCTCGTCCTGGTACATCGCGACGGGCGCGCTCGTCTGGCGCGTCCAGCGCAGCAGCGCCTCGCGATCCTCCTGCTCCCCGGGTTGTCGCACCGGAACGTAGGCGATCTTCTTCACGTGCAAGAGGGCCTTGGCCGCCTCGCCATAGGGGCCCGGAACCTGCGGCGTCAGCACCAGCCGCAGACCCGCCCTTCCGATCGCCTCGTCGATCTCGATGTAGTCCATGCATCGCTCCTCTGCGCCATCGCCATGGTACTGTTTCTGGCCTCGCAGCAGAGTTCCCTTTCGACCGGGTCGACCGGGTCGGCCGGGGTGCCAGCACTGGAGACAGCATGGATGCCGAAGCCGTCGTCCGAGCCCTGTGCGCCGCGTTTCCGCGACAGGACGTCGACGAGCTGCTCCGCTTCTTCAGCGAGGATGCGGTCTACGAGAAGATCCCGGTGGGTCGCTTCGCCGGCCACGACGAGATCCGAGGCACGCTCGAGGTCTTCTTCGGTCCCGAGGTGAAGGTCGAGTTCGAGATCCTGCACCTCGGCGTCTCCGGAGACAAGGTCTTCGTCGAGCGGGTCGTGCATTTCGAGACGCCCAAACAAAAGATCTCGCTGCCGGCGATGGCGATCTTCGAGATCACCCCGGCAGGCAAGATCGCGGCCTGGCGCGACTACTTCGATCGGGGGCAGGCAGGGCTCTCGTAGACGCCCGCGACGCTGCAGCCGAGCCGCGCTGCCTCGTGGCCCCGGGAGGTGAAGGCCCTACTCCACCACGATCTTCGCACGCAGGATCTGCGCCGGCGGGGCCCCGTCGGACTCCCCTCCGAAGCCGGAGCCCGTGAGCCAGATCTCGTAGTCGTAGCTCCCCGGAGCCAGCGCACACGGGAGCTGCACTCTTTCGGACTGCATGCCGGTGAGCGGTAGCGATCGATAGACTTCCGCCCTTCTCGAAAAGTAGGGACCGAGATCATCGCAGCGAAAACTCGAGGCGATGCTCGCCGGGAACACGACGTAAGCACGCGTGTCCGTCGCCGTGTTCACCCAGCTGACGTTGCCATCGGCCCTGATGCGGATCGTCTGCGGGCTCACCGCCTCGTAGGAGAACTGCACGACCGCCGGCAGGCCGGCCGCGTCGGCGCCCGGAACTCCTCCCGAAGGGCTCGCGCAGGAAAGCAGGAGTGCCGCCGCCGCGACGCACGCGACCGTGGTCAAGCTGGCTGTTGACATGGCCAGCGAGTGTATGTGGCGCCCCGGAGACCTGCTAGCGGATCTCCTCGGCCGATGGATTCGCCGGAGGAAATGTCCGTTTCGACCCCGGCTTTCGCAGCCGGAGCGGCGCCCCGCACGCGTCGTCATCGCTGCGCCGCGTGGAGCCAGATTTGCCGGTTCACTCGCGCGGGTGGCGGCCCTATCCTGCCGGGGCATGGCCGACTCCAGACCCGGGCGCGCCGGCAAGCGGGAGGATCGCATGGAGATTCGCGGACTGGGCTACGTGGGGCTTCGCGCCACCGATCTCGCACCCTGGCGGCCCTTCGCGGAGGAGCTGCTCGGGCTGATGCCTGCGACCCCGACGCCGGGCCAGGAGGACAACGAGAGCCTGTACTACCGGCTCGACGGCCGCCGCTGGCGGCTCGCGGTGCACCGGGCGCAGGCATCCGGCCTCGCCTATCTGGGCTGGGAGCTGGCGGACCGCGACTCCCTCGAGAGCGCGGCGAAGCACCTCGCGAGCTGCGGTGTCGACGTGGAGCGCCCCGGCGACAAGCTCTCTCGCGGAGTCAGCGATCTCGTGCGCTTCGTCGATCCGTGGGGACACGCGCACGAGCTCTTCTACGGCGCCCCGACGGATCTCGACGTGCCCTTCATCTCGCCCGCCGGAGTCTCGGGCTTCCTGACGGAGCACGGCATGGGGCACGTGCTGACGGTCGTGCCCGACGCGCGCGAGGCCGAGGAGTACTACACCCGCGTGCTCCAGATGCGCACCACGGACCGGATGGACATGGGTGCCGGCAAGCGGACGATCTTCCTGCGCGCCCGCACGCGCCACCATGCGATCGCGGTGACGGACGTGCTGCCGGAGCCGGGCTTCAATCACGTGCTCTTCGAGACGCAGAAGATCCAGGATGTCGGCCGGGCCTGGGACCGCGTCCAGCGGGCCGGTACCCCGATCGTGATGAGCTTGGGCCAGCACTCGAACGATCCGATCGTCTCCTTCTACGTGTTGAGCCCGTCTGGCTGTGGCGTCGAGTTCGGCCACGGGGGGATGCTCGTCGACGAGGCGAGCTGGGTGGTTCGCGAGGTCGGATGCAACGAGCTCTGGGGCCATACCGGAGCCACGATGGACCAGATCGAGGCCGGCGGAGGTCGGCGGTGACGATGCACCTCGACCGGGTCGGCTTCGAGTCGGAGCCGAAGCGGATCCGCTGGAGGCCGAACGATTGCAGCCTCTACGCACTCAGCGTCGGCGCGGGCTGCGACGAGCTCGCCTTCGTCGCCGAAGCTGCGATCGATCACCCGCAGCAGGTCTTTCCCACCTTCCTGCTGGCGGGCGTGATGGCCGAGGAGTCCGCCTCGTGGACCCACCCGGGCTTCCACACCGGCGACTACGAAATCCACCAGATCGTACACGGCGAGCAGCGTCTCGAGCTCTTTGCGAAGGTCGAGCCCCAGGGCGACGTGATGGTGCGCACCCGCGTCGCGGGCATCTACGACAAGGGCTCGGGCGCGCTCGTCGAGCTCGAGGTGCGCGCCGACGATCGCGCGTCGGGCCGGCCCCTCTTCGCCGCGCTCACCTCGCTCTTCGTCCGAGGCGAGGGCGGCTTCGGAGGCAAGCGCGGGCCCGAGCGGCCCCAGCTCGTTCCGCCGCGCCGCGAGCCCGACCTCGAGCTCTCGTACCCGACGCTCGGGGTGCAGAGCCTGCTCTACCGTCACGGGGGCCACGATCCGCATCCGATCCATTTCGATCCGGAGGTGGCGCGCCGCGGCGGCATGAAGGCGCCGATCCTGATGGGCTTGAACACGTTGGGCTTCGCAGGACGCGCGCTGCTGCACGGAGTCGCTGCGTCCGACCCGGGCCGGATGCGAGCGATCGAGGGGCGCTTCGCCGCTCCCGCCTACAACGCCGACACGCTGACGACGCAGATCTGGGTCGGAGACGACGTCGGCGCGCAGCCGGGGGAGGCGCAAGTGGCGCTCTACCGGGTCGTCAGCCAGGAGGGCGTCGTGCTGCTCGATCGCGGGCGCGCCGTCTTTGCCCTGGAGGGCTGGAGGTGATCGACGAGCGCGAGCTGTGGGCGTTGATCGAGGCTCGCGCCGAAGCGACGCCGGACCTGCCGCTCGCGATCGACGAGCGCGCGCGCGAGATCGGCTTCGCCGAGTACCGCGACCGCGCGCTGCGCGTCGCCGCAGGCCTTGCGGCACTCGGAGTGCGGCGCGGAGACCGCGTCTCGTGGCAGCTTCCGACCTGGATCGAGTCGGCAGTGCTGCTTGCCGCGCTCGCGCGCCTCGGCGCGGTGCAGAATCCGATCCTGCCGATCTACCGCGAGCGCGAGCTGCGCCACATCATCGGCCAGGTCGGGCCGCGCCTGCTGGTGGTACCGTCGCTGTGGCGCGGCTTCGACCATGCAAAGATCGCCGAGACGCTCACATTCGGCAGCGGCTGCGCCGTGCTGGTCTGCGACCGCGAGCTTCCCGAGGGCGACCCCGCGGCGCTCGACCCGCTCGCCGAGCGTGACCCCGACGCCGTGCGCTGGATCCTCTACACCTCGGGCACGACTTCGGCCGCGAAGGGTGCGCTCCACAGCGACGCCTCGATCGCCGCTGGCGCGCTGGGCGTCGCGCTCTCGCTCGGCGTCGGAAGCGACGACCGCTGGGCGATCCCCTTTCCCTTTACCCACATCAGCGGCGTCGCGATGCTGATGGTCTTCCTGATGACGGGCTCGAGCGGCGTCTTCATCGAGCACTTCGACGACGCGACGCCCGAGCTGCTCGGAAGGCTTGGCTGCACGATCGCTGCCGGCGGCACGCCGCTCGTGATCCGCTACCTGGCACAGCAGCGGCGCCAGCCCGACCGGCCGCTCTTCCCGAAGCTCAAGGCCGCGATGGCTGGCGCCGCCCCGAAGCCTCCGCAGCTTCACGGCGAGGTTCGCGACGAGATGGGCGGCCTGGGCGTCGTCTCCTGCTACGGCTCGACCGAGGTTCCCTTCCTGAGCGTCAGCACCACCGAAGACGACGAGCTGCAGCTCGCGCGGACCGAGGGGCGCATCGCTCGCAGCGCGCAGGTCCGGGTGGCGGACGCGATGGGCAGGACGCTGCCGCCCGGCGGCGTCGGCGAGATCCGGGTGCGAGGCGCGCAAGTCTGCAAGGGCTATCTGGATGCGTCCCTCGACGCCGAGGCCTTCGACGCCGACGGCTTCTTCCGCACCGGGGACCTCGGAAGCGTGGATCCGGACGGCTACCTGACGATCACCGGTCGGCTCAAGGACGTCATCATCCGCAACGGCGAGAACATCTCCGCGAAGGAGATCGAGGACGTCCTCTACGGGCACGCGCGCATCGCGGAGGCCGCCGTGATCGGCCTGCCCGATCCCGAGCGCGGCGAGCGCTGCTGCGCCGTCGTGGTGCCGCGCGCCGGCGAGTCGCTCGACCTGCCCGGCATCGCGGCCTTCTGCCGCGACGCGGGGCTCGCGAAGCAGAAGCTTCCGGAGCAGCTCGAGCTCGTCGACGCGCTCCCGCGCAACGCGAGCGGCAAGGTCTTGAAGCACGAGCTCCAGGCGCGCTTCGCTCCGAAGTCGCGTCTCTAGCCGAAGCCCCGCGCGCGTCCCTAGGCGAAGTCCTGGGACGAGGTGACCGCCGCGGCGGCGTTCTGCTGCAGGTGCTCGAGCGTCTGGGAGTCTGCGTTCACGCAGTCGAGCCCGTGGGCGAGCACGAAGGCATAGCTGCGTTGGAAGGCCGACAGCCCCGAGGCGAGGAACTTCGGGTCGTAGAAGCCGTCGAAGGCATCGGGCTTGCCCCAGCCGAGGAACTTCCGCCCCGCCAGGTAGCGGCCGGCCTTCATGCCGATGAGCCCCATGTCCGCTTCCCGGGCTCGGGCCAGCAGCGGCTGCAACGCGACCATCGGCGGAGAGCCCTCGAGAATCGAGCGCTTCTCCCAGTCGTACCAGCCCCCGGGCGTGATCGCGACCATCGCCAGCGCGTAGGCGCCCGTCTCGATCGCCTTCTCCAGAACCGCCTGCGCGTTCTGATGGGTGGACAGCCCGAGGTATCTCACCTTGCCGGCCTGCTTCGCCTGCTGGAATGCACGCTGGATCTCGTCGCTCCCGACCACCGTCGGGTTGTTCGATGCCATCAGGTAGTACGCGTCTACGTGGTCGACTCCGAGCTGGCCGAGGCTCTCGTCCAGACATTCGAGCCAGGTCGCGGCGGCCTGCTTGCCCTGGGCCGGCGTGATCGCCTGGTCGGGCTCGACCTCGAGATAGGTCGGGGCCTTCGAGATCAAGAAGAGTTCGTCCCGATGCTTGCGGAGAAAGGGCGCCATGTTCCGTTCGGCGTCGTCGTAGTAGCGGCGGGTGCCGACGTCGAAGACGTTGATGCCCGCTTCGAGCGCTGCCTCGAGGAGCGGATCGTTCGTGCGCGCCGAGAGTGCCGCACCGCAGCCGAAGATCAGGCGACTCGCCTCGAAGTTCGTCCGACCGAGCCTGCGCGTGCTCATCGGCGGCCAGGCGAATTCTCCCCCCGCGGCACCCCTCGCCGCGTCCACCGCGGCGCCGACGCTTCGCGAGCGCAGCAGGGTCTGCCCGCCGACCGCGAGCATCGCGAGCAGCCGAAGAAAGCGACGCCGACCCGAATGAAGTTGCGAATCGCTCATGGCTCTGGTGTCCTCCCGACCCTTCGGAGCTACGGTCGGCCAGTCTAGCTGGAAACCCGGTCATGGTCCGCGTCGCCGAGGAGCCGTCGTGCCGATCCCCCGCCCGCCCCAGCCGGAGACACCGCCGCGCGATGCCTTCAAGATCCACCGCGCGCAGGTGGCGGACGGGATCCGCCTCGCCTATCTGCGCGAAGGCGCCGGCGGCTACCCGCTGCTGCTCGTCCACGGCTATCCGGAGACGAAGCGGATCTGGTGGCGCAACGTCCGGCCGCTCGCGGAGGAGGGCTTCGAGGTGATCGTCCCGGACCTGCGGGGCTACGGCGATTCCGACCTCTCGGCCAGGGACGAGTACGACCTGACTCTCTACTCGCGCGATCTCTACGCGCTGGTTCACGACGTGCTGGGCCACGAGCGCTGCGGCCTCGTCGGAGGCGACGTCGGCGGCGCGGTGAGCTGCGATCTGGCGAACCGCTTCCCGGGCTTCGTCGATCGGATGATCTTCTTCAATACGATCGCACCGCTGGTGCTGGACCAGCCCGGCTGGTACGCGGAGCGCGGCCTGTCGATGGTGCCGCTCGAGCACGGACCCACCGGCGACTACCGGATTCGCCAGGGCCGCGACTGGAAGGAGCTCCTGCTGGAGCTCGACACGCCGGCCCGTCGCCGGCGCTACGTCCGCGACTTCTACGAGCACCGCCTGCTTGCCTCGCAGTACTCCTTCGAAGAGGCGGACTACGACTTCATGACCGAGCCCTTCGGGGATGCGCGCCGGCTCGCCGCGGCCTGGGCGCCCTACCAGCTCGAGTTCGGCCGGCCGATGAGCGAGCCGCCGCTCTTCCTGCAGCAGGTCCAGACGCCGACGCTGATCCTCTACGGCCCGGACGACCAGATCGTCCCGAAGGACTTCCCGAAACGCTGCGAGATCGCCTTCCCGAAGCGCGTCGGCCCGCTCGTGATTCCGGAGTGCGGCCACTTCCTTCAGTGGGAACGGGCCGACGTGCTGAACGACCTCGCAGCGATGTACTTCGGCGACCTCCGCTCCCGCTGATCCTCG
>CAYPSI010000215.1:0-6879 GCA_964413375.1 uncultured Spirochaetales bacterium
GGCAACCGCGACATGTTCGTCAACACGATGTTCGAGCAGGCGCTCTTCGCGCGCTTCGTCACCGACTGGAGCGGCCCCGAGAGCGACTTCCGCGAGACCTCTCTCCAGATGATCGGCCAGCTCTGCCCCGGAGACGTCGCGCGGATCGAGGGAACGGTCACCAGCACCTCCCGCGAGAGCGGTGAGTGCCGCGTGCAGATCGAGATGACCGCGTCGAACCACCTCGGCCTCGCAGCCCGGGCGACGGCCACGATCGCGACGCCCTCGCGACAGCACGGCGCGGTGAAGCCCTTCTTGAGCCTCGCGAAGCCGAAGCTCGAACTGCACCCGCAGATCCCGGACTTCGCGAAGGCCTGGCTCGGAGACGTCTCGGATCCCGCCTGGGGCGGATACACGATCTCCCTGGCGCAGATCCTCTACTGGTGCGACATGGTCGAGGACTCGAACCCGCTCTACGTAGACGGGGACTACGCGCGCCAGAGCCGCCACGGCGGCGTGATCGCGCCGCCGGTGGGCCTCATCACCTGGTCGATGCAACGCGCGGGGCACCAGGGTGTCGACTCCGAAGCCCCCGATTGCGACGCGCCGAAGCGAAGCCCCTGGCCCCCTCGCAGCGCACGGGGACGCGCCTTCAAGACGCCGCCCGGCGCCACGGAGACGATTGCCCAGGGGTCGACCCAGGCCTACGGCGTGCCGCTGCGCCCCGGCGACCGCGTCTCCTCCCGCTCCGAAGTCCTGAACTGCTCGCCACTCAAGCAGACTCGCCTCGGCCCGGGCTACTTCCAGACGAACCTCGACAGCTACTACAACCAGCGCGACGAGATCGTGGGCACCAACGTCTTCGCGCTGCTGCGCTACGGCGTGAAGGACGCCGGGTAACGCGATGGGCTTCGCTCGCCTGCGGCTCGCTGCGCGGAGGCCGACTCTCGAGTCGGCCTGCTAGCGCCATGTCCGCTGAGCTCGAGGACCGCTGGGCGCTCCGCGAGCTGGCCTACCGCTACGCGCGCGCGGTAGACCGACGCGACTGGGAGCTCGCCGGGCGCCTCTTCACGCGCGACTGCCTGCTCGTGGGCCCCGGCTACGAGCTCGTCGGCCGCGACGCGATCCTTGCCGGACTGCGCAAGATCGATCGCTTCAGCGCCACGCAACACAGCGTGCACAACCAGCTGGTCGAGATCGCCGGAAGCTCCGCGACCGGCGAGACCTACTGCACCGCGCACCACCTCTACGATCGCGACGGGAGCCGGCGCAAGCTCAGCTGGGGCATCCGCTACCAGGACCGCTGCCGGCGCGAGCAGAGCGACTGGCGCTACGAGCGCCGCGAGCTCCTGCTCGACTGGGCGCAGGACCTGCCGCTCGAGCAGGCCTGAGAGGCCGCGCGAGAATCCCGGCGCGCGGGCTTCGCCGGGCGAGGCTCGCTAGCCGCGCGGGGCCGTCGACGGGCCCGCCGGCCGAGGCGAGCGCGACACTGCAGCGCTCCACCGTCAGAGAATCACCTCGAAGCCCTCGAAGAGCGGATGCCCGAGATAGGTGCCGCTGGGGGCCCGCGCCTGCTGGTGAGCCTTGCGGAAGGAGTCGGATTCCGTCCAGGCCTGGAAGGCCGCGCGCGACTCCCAGGCCGAGTGCGAGGCATAGAGCGTGCACTCCTCATCGCTCGGCCCCCGCAGCAGGTGGAACTCGCGGAAGCCGGGGACCTCGTCCAGATGGGATTCGCGCGAGCGCCACAGCTCCTCGAAGACCGGCTCGGAGCCCTTCGCGATCCGGAAGCGGTTCATGGCAATGAACACGGAGGCCCCCTCGTTCGGCAGCAGCGCCGCGGACAGCATATCCCGTGCCCCGATCGCGTCCCACGCCGCGGCGAAGCACAGCACGTCGCACGCCTTCAGGCCACGCCGGGCACCAGCTTGCGCGCTGCCTCGGCCACGGCCGTCTGCTCGAAGAAGCGGGGATTCCCCGCGCTCAGCATTCGCATCGCGTTTGCGCAGGCGAAGTCGCGGAAGTCCCCGTCGCTCATCACCCCGTCCTCCACGAGCTCGCACGCCTCGGGCAGCACGCGGCGAAGGTCGGAGACGTCCCAGTGACCGATGTCCGAGGCGAAGACCGCGTTGAGCCGGGCCCCGTAGGGCAGCAGCCGCCGATCGAAAGCCAGCGCGTTCAGCCTGTCGTCACCCTCACAGCCGAAATAGAACTGGCGGGTGAAGATGTCGACGATGTCCTCGGCCCGCTCGATTCCGGACTGCGCGAAATCGTCGAAGCCACCCGGGTCGTCGGCGGGCGCCGCCTTCGCCCGCGCGGCGCCCTCCTCGAAGAGCTTTCGGCGCTCGAGGATCTGCCCGCGACCGAAATGGTCGAGCAGCTCGGCGCAGAGCCCGAGGTCGAACTCGCGCGGATCGAACCTGCGCACCGCCTCGCGGTTGCGCTTCTCGAAGTGCCCGAGCGTGTCGGCGTAGAGCTGGCAGGCCCACGCCACGCCGCCCTCGAGGAACGCGAAACGCAGCGCCGGAAAGCGCCTCGGGACGCCGCCCATCAGCAGCGACCGGCAGGTCGCCTCCTGCGCCGCGGCGAAACTCCCGATGTGGTTGTAGACGTAGTTTGCCGGGGAGTTTCGGGTGCCCCAGCCATAGCCCACACCGTGGAAGGTCGGCACGACCCCGAGCTCCTGACACTTCGCCCAGACCGGGTCGTAATCGTAGAGGCTCTCGAAGCCGAGCGTGTCGGTCCACACCGCGGCAGATCCGTCGCGCGCGTGCGTGCGCGGGATCACGCCGCTCATCACCACCGCCTTCAGCCCGAGCTCGCCGACCGCGTGGTCGAGCTCGGCCTGCGCCTCCTCCGGGGTGAAGGTGGGGATCACCGCGACCGGTTCGAGCCGATCGCGGTAGCCGGCGTACTCCTGCGCGTAGTAGCGGTTGAGCGCTCGCGCCGCCGCGCGACGGACCTCGTCGTCGACGATCCCCATTACCGCGAGGCCCGAGCTCGGGTAGAGCAACACATAGTCGAGGCCGATCTCGTCGAGGCGCCGGTACAGAAGCTCGGGCAGGGTCACGGTCATGCGGTCGAGGGTGTTGCGCTCGGGCAGCGCCCAGTAGGCGCGGGCCCGCGTGTGGCGCAGCCGATCGGCCTGTGCCAGCCCCAGCAGGAGCTCCTCGAAGCGCCGCGCCACGGATGCATCCGCCTCCTCGCGCACGAGATCGAGCACGAGCGGGAGGAACTCGACGAGGTGACCGTCGCCGTCGACGATGGGATGGTCCAGGCGGCTTCGGATCCGCGCGACCTCGTCGCTGGGCGTGAACTGGGGCTCCATGGCTCCTCCTCCGCTGCCCTACCGTCCCAGGATAGCTGGCCACAGGGGCCTCGTGCGCTGCTCCGTCAAGCGTGCGCATCGGGGCTGCAGCGATGATCGGTGCGCCTGCAGCCCTCTGGGTGCAGAATGCCTCGCGCAACCCACCAGCCGGAGGAAACCCCATGTTCCGAGTCATCCAGTGGACGACGGGCAACGTCGGCCGGCGCGCCGTACGCGCCATCGTCGAGCACCCCGAGCTCGAGCTCGTGGGCCTCTATGCCCACGGCGACGACAAGGTCGGGCGGGATGCGGGGGAGCTCTGCGGGCTTCCCAGGCTCGGCGTGCGGGCGACGCGCGACGTCGACGAGCTCCTCGCGCTGCGCGCGGATTGCGTGAACTACAACGGACTCCTCCCGGACGTGAACGCGCTCGAGCGCTTCCTCGCGGCGGGCACCAACGTGGTCACGACAGCCGGCATGGTGACCGGGAAGAACCTCGGCATCGCCCCGCAACTCGAAAAGGCCGCGCGCGCGGGCGGCGCATCGATCTTCGGCAGCGGCATCAACCCGGGCTTCATGAACATGCTGCCGATCGCGCTCACAGCCTTGACCGATCGCGTCCACTCGCTCTCGATGACCGAGACCGCGGACGTGCGGAACTACCCCTCGGCCGGCTCCTGGGAGATCTTCGGCTGGGGCAAGCCGCTCGGCCATCAGACGCAGGACATGGACTCGAACCCGATGAACGCGGTATTCCTCGACGGCCTCGACTGGATGGCCGATGCACTCGGCGTAGAGCTCGCCGAGCACAGCGTCGAGACGGAATACGCGGTGGCCACGCGCGACATCGTGCTCCCCTGGATGAGCTTCCCGAAGGGCACCGTGGCCGGCCAGCGCCTCACCTGGCGCGGCTTCGCGTACGGGCGCTGCGTGATCGCGCTGACGGTCGCGTGGAAGATGGGCGAGGACCTCGAGCCGAACTGGCAGGCGCCGGAGGGCTACGAGATCGTGATCGAGGGCGAACCCCGGATCCGCACCGTCGTCGAGCTCGGTCAGCCGACGCTGCCGCAGCTCTCGCGCGAGCCGGACCGGATGGACCTGATCATGATCTGCACCGCGATGCCACCGATCCTGGCGATTCCCGACGTCTGCCGCGCGAAGCCCGGCATCGTCACCTACAGCGACCTTCCGCTGATGGCCGCGCGCAAGCTCGTCGTCGGCTGACGAAGCGCCCTTTGCGCCGCGGCTCAGCCGCGCGGGACCACCTGCCAGTAGCGCAGCGGCGGCGCGCCTGCCGGCGGCGGATCCTCGAGCTGGTACTTCGCCGCGTAGGCACGGCGCACCGGTGCGATCCGGTCGGGGTCGTCGACGCGCAGCAGCTTCGCAGCGTAGAGCCGACCGTCGATCGCAAGCCGAACCTCGGGATCGCGCTCCACCCAGGCCGGCCAGCGCTTCTGGTCCGGGTCACGGGCCGCGACGAAGAGGCTGCCATCGGTGGACGCGCACCAGATCGTCACCGAATGCGGCAGTGCGTAGGGAGTGCGCACCTCGATCGCGATCTCGCGCTGTGCATCGCTCCAGCTCCAGTCCTCCGGCAGCGGCGCCGCTTCGCCCGAGAGCCAGAGACCCGGGCGTCGCTCGCTCGGCTGGCAGGCGCTCGCGAACGCGAGCAGCAGCAGGAGCACGAGTAGCGGAGCGAGTGCGAGCCGATTCGGCTGCGGCATGGAGGCCTCCTCTCGCCGGTGAGGCCTGCCACGATACCGCGGCACCGCGCGCGACGGCGACCGCTAGTCCTTCTGCCAGAGCTTGCCCGGCGCGGGCGTCGGGTAGCGGTAGGGACCGGTGCGCACCCGCAGGCCCAGGCTCTCGCCCGCGGCGCCCATGGTCTCGGGGCAGAAGGCGTAGCCACGGATGCGCGCGATCTGCCCTTCCTCCTCGTCGAAGCGAAGGATCGTCTCCAGGGACTCGCGGCCGCGCCGCGTCGCGAAACCGGACAGGACCGGCTCGCCGGCGGGAGAGACGCGCCACCAGATCCTCTCCGCGATGGACCTGTTCCCGACGCTCGCCGCTGCCGCGGGCGTGGAGCTGCGGCCGCCGTCGTGCCCGCAGCCCTGCTTCAACCGCGCTGGGAGAACGAGCTCCCCTTCCCGAAGGCGCTGCTCGACGCCACCGCCCGCCGCGGCATGCGGGTCGATCCCGCCACCCGCGCGAAGCTGATCGAGGCCGAGCGGCTCCGGGCCGCCGAGTGGCAGGCGGAGTAGCTTCCCGGCTCTCTCGCATCTCTCGACGAGGAGGAAGCATGCTCACCCGGGAAGCGGTTTCGCTGGCAGGCAAGGTCGCCGTCGTGACCGGCGGCGGAGGCGGGATCGGCCGCGGCATCGCCGAGTGCTTCGCAGCCTTCGGCGCGCAGGTGGTCGTGGCGGAACGCGACGCGGGCCGCGCCGAGGAAACCACGCGCGCGATCGGCGAGCGCGGCGGGAAGGCGCTCGCCTGCGTCGTGGACGTGCAGGAGCGCGGGGACGTGGCGCGGCTCGCCGAGACCACTCTTCGCGAATGGGGCCGCATCGACGTGCTCGTGAACAACGTCGGCGACTTCCTCGGCATCGCGAAACCGTTCGTGAAGACGAGCGAAGACGAGTGGGAAGCCCTCTACCGCATCAACCTGAAGCACGTCTTCCTGTGCTGCCAGGCCTTCGTCCCGCGCATGCTCGAGCAGGGCCAGGGTGGAAGCATCGTGAACGTCTCGACGATCGAGGCCTTTCGCGGGATTCCGGGCTGCACGGTCTACTCGGCGATGAACGCCGGGATCACCGGCTTCACGAAGAGCCTCGCGCTCGAGCTCGGCCCGCACCGCATCCGCGTGAACGCCATCGCTCCCGAGACCACCGAGACCCTCCAGGTGCGCCCGAGCGCGTGGATCCCCCCGGACAAGCAGGCCCTGGTTCCCTACCTCACGCCCCTCGGCCGTTTCGGCACGCCGGACGACGCGGCGGGCTGCGCGCTCTTCCTCGCCTCCGATCTGTCCGCCTGGGTCACCGGAACCACCGTCCACATGGACGGCGGCGCGCTCGCAGCCGGCGGCTTCTACCGCGTCCCGGGCGGCGGCTGGACGAATACCCCCGTCGTGACCGGCGCCGCCATCGGCTAGTCCGATCGACTTCGCTCGCCTGCGGCTCGCTGCGCGCTCCGCTTGCGTCGTCCGATCGACTTCGCTCGCCTGCGGCTCGCTGCGCGCTCCGCTTGCGCTCACTGTCTGGAGTCCGGCTCGGGTATGCTCCGGGCCTCGCAATCAGAGGAGGTGCGGCGATGGGCAGCTACCCGCGGCAGGAGATCCTGGCGGCCTTCGAGACCTACAAGCGCGCGCGCGACGAGGCCTCGCGCAGCGGCGACTGGAACGTCTGGGCGGACTGCTTCACTCCGGATGCGCACTATATCGAGCACGCCTACGGCGACTTCCACGGTCGCGACGCCATCCGCGAGTGGATCTGCGAGGTGATGGCTCCCTTCCCGACGATGACCTTCCCGCAGGACTGGTGGGTGCTCGACGAGCAGCGCGACGCGATCGTCTTCTGCTGCCAGAACCAGTTTCCCGAGCCG
>CAYPSI010000216.1:0-8996 GCA_964413375.1 uncultured Spirochaetales bacterium
ACCTTCGAGGCGATCTCCTCTCGGATGGCTGAGCGCAGGGCGCCGCTCCCGAGCTTTCTCGAGCGCCGCTCGACCGACGAGTACGCACCCCCCCCGCGGACCTCGCGCGAACGGCGCGCGATTGCGCGCGTACTCGATGAGGGCCCCGGCTCCGCGCGCCGGGTCGGCATCCCGGTCCACGCCTGGGCTGCTGGCCGGCGCGGAACGGCGGCGGGGCTCCGGGCGCTCAACGCAGAGGCCGGGCGCGAGTTCTACCGGGTGCCGCGCGATGCCAGCCTCGACCTCGACGCAGCCAACGCCGCGCTCGGCGGCGACGAGGTGGTGATCGACGTGCAGACGCACTTCGTCGCCGACCGCCCCGAGTGTCGCCCCTGGGTTCCCAACATCCGACTGCTCTACGAGGCGGTGAGGCCGGAATGGTGGCGCGGCCTCGAGGGGCTCCTCGCCTATGACATCGCGAACTACCTGCGCTGCGTCTTTGTCGAGAGCGAGACCGCCGTGGCCATACTGACCTCCGCGCCAGGGCTCGGGCCCAACCGCATGCTGCACGACTTCGAGCTCGCCGCTGCGTGCGAGCTCGCGGATCGCCTCGGCCCGAGCGGGCGCCTGCTGAACCACAGCGTCGTGCACCCCGAAGTTCCCGGCGGGCTCGACGCGATGGACGCCGCGCGCGAGCGCTTCCGCCCCGTCGCTTGGAAGGTCTACACGCTGGGCCACGTCGGACCGGACGGCGCGTACGCCAATACCGGCTGGTGGCTCGACGACGAGCGCATCGGGCACGCCTTTCTCGAGCGTGTACGGGCGAGCGGCGTGCGGCGCGTCTGCGCGCACAAGGGCATCAGCGCGCTGGTGCCGACCGGCTCGCCGCGCGACGTCGGACCCGCCGCCAGGGCCTTCCCGGACCTCGACTTCCTGATCTACCACTCGGGATACGAGATCCCATCGGGGGAGGCGGCAGAGGAGGGCCCCTTTGCGCCGGAGACAGTGGGTGTCGGAACGAACCGCCTCGTCGCTTCGTTGCGCGACGCAGGCCTCCGGGCCGGCGCGAACGTCTACGCCGAGCTCGGCTCGACCTGGTTCTGCCTGATCCGCCGCCCCGAGGAGGCCGCGCACGTGCTCGGAAAGCTGCTGCTCGCCGTCGGCGAGGACCATCTGCTGTGGGGTACGGATTCGATCTGGTACGGCCCTTCGCAGCCCGCGATCGACGCCTTCCGCGCCTTCCAGATCCCGGAAGAGCTGCGCGAGCGTTACGGCTACCCGGAGCTCACGCCAGAGATCAAGGCCAAGGTCCTTGGCCGCAACGCGGCCCGCGTCTACGGGATCGATCTCGCACAGGCGCGGGCCAGCGCGGCCAGCGACGATCTCGCGTGGGTCCGCGCCGCGACGCGCGAGTGGACGCAGCGCGGCGCGTCTGGCACACCCTGATCCACGGCTCTACCGCCGATCCGGGATGTGCTTCTTGATGAACTCCGAGGCGTTCGCCACCGCCGCGGCGGCCTCCGGGCAGAAGCCCTGCATCCCCTGGAAGCCGTGGATCATGTCGGGCCAGACCTCGAGCACGACGGCCGTGCCGTCGCGGCCGGCGCGCGCGGCGACCCGCACTGCGTCGTCCCGCGTCACGTCGATCTGGCCTACCTGAAGGAAGAGCGGGGGAAGCCCGTGCAGGTCGGCGTAGATCGGTGACGCCTGCGGATCGCGCGGATTCCCCTGCGGGCCGACGTAGTCGCGGCCGCGCTCACGCATCCACACGGGATGCACGAAGCGATCCTCGCCGACCGGCCGGGTGGCCGACTCGCCGGTCACCTCGAGATCGAACCAGCCGCTGATCGAGACCAGGCAGGCGGGAAGCGGGACGCCCGCGTCGCGCAGGCGCAAGAGCGTCCCGAGCGCCATGCCTCCGCCGCAGGAGTCGCCGACGAAGGCGATGCGCGACGGATCGACCTCGCGAATCAGCCCGCGGTAGGCCGCTACGCACTCGTCGAGCTGCTTCGGGAAGCGGATCTCGGGTGCCAGGCCGTAGTCGACGATGAAGGCGCGGGCCTGCGCCCCTCGCACGAACCACGCGGCGTAGAAGGTGTAGCTGGCCGCCGGGCAGGACACGAAGGCGCCGCCGTGGAAGAAGACGATCACGCGATCTGCCGCCTCGCCTTTCACCGCGGCCCAGGTTCCGCGCACGCCGCCGTAGCTGGCCTCCTCCACGGCGATGTCGGGGCCCGGGTCGTGGCCGTGCGCGGGCGCGAACTTGCGACGGACCTCCTCGAAGTCGTCGCCCGGGAGCGCGATCCCCTTCGGAAAGTGCTCGAGCGCGGCGATGTACTCGCGGCTGGGCATCCGACGTCTCCTCGGGATTCAGGGAGAAAGGAGTCTACTGCGCGCCGCGCGACGGAGACAGCCATCTGCCCGACGGGCGAGGTAAGATCGTGTATCGCCACCATGCCCGATCCGAGCCGCTTCTACCGACGCTTGATCCCGTGGTTCTCGAACCCGCGCGGGCTCGCGGTCGACCGGTGGCTGGTGCGTGCGACGGGGCGCTCGCTGATGGGCCAGATGTACCTGCGCGCGGGAGGCTTCGCGCTGCGTCCCCATCTGCTGCTCGAGACGATCCACTGGCGAAGCGGGCGCAGGCGGACCGTGGTGCTGCCCTACCTCGAGGACGGCGGCCGCTTTCTCGTCGTGGGCTCGCACGGCGGGCGGCCCACCGACCCGATCTGGGTGCACAATCTGCGCGCCCATCCGGAAGTCTGGATGCGGCCGCGAGATCGGCGCTGGCGCTTTGCCCGAGCGCACGTGGCACAGCGCGAGGAGCGCGAGCGGCTGTGGAGCGCGATCACCTCGGAAGGCGCGTACCGCTACTACGAACGCGCGGCACACCCGCGCCTGATCCCGCTGGTCGTGGTGACACCCGTCGATCCCGCCTCCGCGGCGCGCCCAACCGAGGAGCGCGTGGCGGGCTAGCGCGACGCGCGCGCAGCGAGGCGCAGCCGAGCGGAGTCCTCGGGCTAGCCCGTCTGCCTGCGCGCAGGTAGCTTCGGGGTGTGCCCCGAACGGCCGTGCACGGATCGCGGGCCGAGCAGACGCGGACCGCGCTGCTCGACGCCGGCGAGGCGCTCTTCGCGGAGCGCGGCTTCGACGCGACGCGCCTCGAGGACGTAGCACTGCGCGTGGGCATCCGCCGCGCGTCGATCGTCTACTACTACCGCGACAAGAGGGAGCTCTACGACGCGGTCCTCGCGCGCGTGCTGGGCCAGCTGCGCGAGCGGCTCGAGACGGCCCTCGGCGGGCCTGCACCGCTCGCCGCGCGGATCGAGGCCGCCGTGTCGGCCTGGGTCAGCTTCGTCGGCGCTCGACCGGCGCTCGCGCGGATGCTCTTGCGCGAGGCGGCCGACGCCACGCCCGAGCGCCGGGCGGCGCTGCGGGTGCACACGCAGCCCTTCGTCGCACTGATCGAGCGGCAGGTCTTCGAACGACCTGACTTCCGCAGGGCGCATCTCGCAAAGATCGACCCGGTGCACGTCGCGAGCACGGTCGTCGGCGCGACGGTGTTCCTGGTCGCGGCGATGCCCTCGCTCGTTCCGGAGCGCGAGCAACGGCCGCTCGACCGCAAGCGGCTCGCCGCCCACGAAGAGGAGATGCTGCGCGTCGTGCGCCGCCTCCTCGGCACGCGCGCGCCGCGATCGGACCGGCGAGGCCGGCGGAAGATGAGCTAGCCGCCGCCCTCGTCCTCGGGGCAGCTCATCCACTTTAGCATCCGAAGCACCCGGACAGCGCCAATTCCACGCGGGAGACCCGCTGGCACTGGTAGTCTCTGGGGGGCTCCGCCCTGGCTCGCAAGGGAGGGATCGCGTGATGCTGATTCTCCACGATCTCACGCCGCTTCCGTGGTGGCTGGCGGGGGCGGCGATCGGGGCGATCACGCTGCTGCTGCTCTGGGTGACCCAGCAGCGGCTCGGAATCTCCACCGGCTTCGAGAACCTGTGCGCGCTCGCGCTGCGGGCTCCGTACTTTCGGCGCGATGAAATCACCCGCTCGAAGGGCTGGCGCCTGTCCTTCCTGGGCGGGCTCCTGCTCGGAGGTCTGCTCTCGGCGGCCACCAGCGGTGGCTGGCGGCCCTTCTGGGACCTCGGCATGTTCGACGAGGTCTTCGGCTGGGGCCCCACGGGCAAGCTCGCATGGATGTTCGTCGGAGGCCTGTTCATCGGTTTCGGCACGCGCCTGGCGGGGGGCTGCACCAGCGGTCACGGCATCTTCGGGATCTCGAACCTGGAGCGCGCCAGTGTGGAGTCGACGCTGGCCTTCATGGCGGCAGGCCTCGTCACCACGAACCTGATCTACCGGGTGTGGGGTGCCTCATGAAGCGCTCGTGGGTCTACGTCCTCTTCGGCAGCGCGTTCGGCTGGGTGCTGAGCCGCAGCGGCGCCGCGGACTACGACTTCGTCCAGGGCATGTTCCTGCTCGAGAACTTCCAGCTCTACGGCATCATCGGAGGCGCGGTCGCCGTCACCGCACCCGGCCTCTGGCTGCTCAAGCGCGTGGGACGCTGCGCCACCGGCGAGCCGCTGCGCGTGACACCCAAGCCCCGTCACCCCGGAAACGTCGTGGGGGGTGTGCTCTTCGGCATCGGCTGGTCGATCACCGGGATGTGTCCTGGCCCGATCCTGGTCAATCTCGGCGAGGGCAAGGTCTACGCGGTGGCGGCACTCGCCGGCGCGCTGGTCGGCGCCGCGGTCTTCGGAGTGCTCTACGAACGCCTCAGCGTTTCGCTCCGCCTTCCGACGCTCGAGCTCGGGACCGGAGACGGTTAGGGTCAGATTCCGGCGCCCTCCTCCACCTCGTGACTCGAGCCGTCCGACGCGCGCGATCCGCGCGATGCGCGGCCGGCGACGACCCCGACTCCGAGCATCGCGAGCGCGAAGAAGAGCTGCGGGAGCGTCTTCGGCAGCGCGGCTTCGCCGGCCTGCAACACGAGGCTCGCCTCGCGCACGAGGATCACGGCCGCCATCGCCAGCACGAAGCCCGCGAAGGAGCGCCGCAGCGCGCTCGGATGCACGAGCCGCGTGAGGCGCGAGCCCGCGAAGGAGCCGACGATCGCGCAAGCTGCGACGGCGGAGACGAGGCCTGGTTCGATGCGGACGTGCGCGGCGTAGCCCGCGAAGCCGGCGAGGCTGTTCAGCACGATCACCAGCAGCGAAGTACCAACGGCGGCCGGCATCGGGAGGCCCGCCCAGAGCACCAGCGCGGGAACGATCAGGAAGCCGCCGCCGGCCCCGACGAGGCCGGTGAAACTCCCCACCGCGAGGCCCTGGACGATGAGCTTCGGCGGCGAGACCTCTCGCGCGCTGGAGGCCGCAGAGGCGACGCGCCCCCGCCACATCGCGAGCGCCGTGAGGCCCATCAGCGCCGCGAAGAGCAGCAGCAGGATCTCTCCCGAGACGAAGGCCGCGACCCGCGCCCCGACATAGGCGCCGGCCATGCCCGCCGCGCCGAAGACCAGCGCGACGCGGACCCGGAGATTCCCCGCGCGCGCGTGCTGGAGCGCCGCGAATGCGCTGGCGGTGGCGACGACGAGCAGCGAGCTCGCGATCGCCTGCTTCGGAGGCAGCCCGAACACGTAGACGAGGAGCGGCACCGTGAGGATCGAGCCGCCGCCGCCGAAGAAGCCGAGCGAGAGGCCGATGCCGAGCGAAAGCAGCAGGCCGAGCGGGTTCATCGGCGCTCAGATGTCCATGCCGAGGAAGGCGCCGGCCTCCTGCGAGGCGCGGCCGCCCCGCCTCTCGACCGCCGGAAGTTCCAGCTCGGCCCACCGCACCATCCCCCCGTGCAGCGACGCAACCCGCTCGAAGCCGAGCTCGCGCAGCAGCAGCGCCGCCTTGCCCGAGCGCGTGCCGTAGGCGCAGACGGTGACGACGGGCGCGCTGCGATCCCAGCCCCGGGCGGACGCCTCGAGCGTCGCGAGCGGAACGAGCTCGGCCCCGTCGAGGTGCCCCAGCACACCACAGAACTCCAGGTGCTCGCGCACGTCCACGAGCCGCACCTCGCCGCAGTGGGCGGCGAGCCACTCCGGCTTCACGACCGGCACCCCGCTCGGGGTCACCCCCACCGGCGCCCAGCGATCCGCTGCCTCGTCGGAGGGCGCCACCGGCTCGGGCTCGGTCACCCCCGAAGCCATGTTCGCGGGCAGCGCCTCGTCCATGCGTCGCGGGGTGGCGAGCTGCAGCCCGTCCATCAGCGCGACGAACTCGCCCCTGCTGCGCGCATCGCCGAGGCGCGGATTGAAGCGCCGCTCCTCCGCCACGGTGGTGAGCATGCGCCCCTTGTAGTCGTGCGCCGGATGCAGGCGGGTAGTGGCGGGGAGGCAGAGGATCTTCTCGCGGACCGAGCGGTAGAGCGTGCCCGCGTCCCCCTGCTGGAAGTCGGTGCGGCCGCAGCCCCGGATCAGCAGCGCGTCTCCGGTGAAGGCGATGCCCTCCTGGTGACACACATAGGTGACGCATCCATCCGTGTGGCCCGGCGTCTCGCGCACTTCGAGGACGTGACGGCCGAAGCGGACCTCGTCGCCCTCCGCGACCCGCCGGTCGGCCGTGAGTACGCCGGTTCGGGCACCCACCACGATCCGGCACCCCAGTCGCTCGCGCAGCAGGCCGGCGCCCGTCACGTGATCGGCATGCACGTGGGTCTCCAGCACGGCCAGCAGGCGCAAGCCGAGCTCCGCGACGAGCTCTGCGTCCCGGTCGACCTGCTCGCGAACGGGATCGATGAGAAGGGCCTCGCGCGTCTCCTCGTCGGCCAGCAGGTAGCTGTAGCTCGAAGTCTCGGGATCGAAGAGCTGGCGGAACAGCATCGGGCTCCCCATGCGCTTCCCCCCCGACCCGCGGGTCGCCGCGCGTGCGGAGGGAGAGGCTGCCTGATGAGATCGGATCTCCCGACGCGATGATACCTTCCCAGCCAGGCGAGCCCCCACCGGGCCCGAGAGAGAAGCGGGGCAATGGACGACTCGCGGGAGCACACTGTCCCCTTCGACGAGGCGCTGCGCACCTGGGCGCGGATCGCGCTCCAAAGCTTCGGCGGACCCGCCGGGCAGATCGCGGTGATGCACCGCATCCTCGTCGAGGAGAAGCGCTGGGTGAGCGAGGAGCGCTTCCTGCATGCGCTCTCCTATTGCATGTTGCTTCCCGGTCCCGAAGCGCAGCAGCTCGCCATCTACATCGGGTGGCTGCTGCACCGGACGCTCGGCGGGCTCGTCGCGGGTGTTCTCTTCGTGCTTCCGGGCTTCGTCACGATCCTGGCGCTCTCCCTTCTCTATGCGGCCTACGGCGACCTGCCGCTGGTGGAGGGCATCTTCTTCGGGATCAAGCCCGCCGTTCTCGCGCTCGTGCTCGAGGCGCTGCTGCGCATCAGTAGGCGCGCGCTCGGACACGCCGTGCAGGTGGCGATCGCGGTCGGCGCCTTCGTCGCGATCTTCCTGCTCGCGGTGCCCTTCCCGTGGATCGTGCTGGGAGCCGGCGTGATCGGCCTCGTGGGCTCGAGGCTGCTTCCGGAGGCATTTCGCCCGCCGCGCCCGACGGTGGCCACGAGCGAGGCGCCGATCGTCGACGCGCTGCTCGACCGACAGACGCCCGCTCACACGCGGCCCTCTGCATCGCGCGCAGTGCGGGTCGCCGCAATCGGCCTGGCCCTCTGGTGGATCCCGATCGCGGCCCTCGCCTGGGGCCGAGGTCTGGGCGACATCTTCACGCAGATCGCGCTCTTCTTCAGCAAGCTCGCCGTGGTGACCTTCGGCGGCGCGTACGCCGTTCTGGCCTACATGGCACAGCAGGCGGTCGAAAACTACGGCTGGCTCGCTCCGGGCGAGATGCTCGATGGCCTCGGCATGGCCGAGACGACACCGGGACCGCTCATCCAGGTGGTGCAGTTCGTCGGCTTCCTCGGCGCCTACCGCAACCCGGGTGAGCTCGCCCCCTGGCTCGCCGGCACGCTCGCCGCGCTGCTCACGACCTGGGTGACCTTCGTTCCGTGTTTTCTGTGGATCTTCCTGGGCGCGCCATGGGTCGAGCGCCTGCGCGAGAGCCCGCTGCTGCGCGGCGCGCTCGCGGGGATCACCGCGGCGGTCGTCGGCGTGATCGCGAACCTCGCGCTCTGGTTCTCTCTGCACACGCTCTTCGGCATCGTCCACGAGAAGCGCATCGCCGCCCTGGTACTCCAGATCCCGGCATGGGAGACCCTGGATGCGGCAGCCGCGGCGATCGCGGTAGGAGCGGCGCTGGCCGCGCTGCGCTTCCACGTGCGCATGCTTCCGCTGCTCGCCAGCTGCGCCGCACTCGGTGTCCTGTGGCGGCTGCTCGGGCCGGGCGGGTGAGCGACGGTCGCGACGGGTGCCCTCGAGTTCGTTGAAGAGGTTGTCGAGGGAAGAAGCGCGGGCCGGGGAAGCCATGCGTTGCCTCGGGCTGGTCCGGACCGCAGGGACCGGTTCCGCTTCGGACTCCGCATCGACGCATCGGCCTTGCGCTCGTTCGACCGGACCTCCCCGGGTCCGCGGTCGAGACGGACTCTCCTGTCGAAGCGCTTCGATGCAGCACCAGTCTGTTCAATCCTAATCATGAGCCCTCTCGCCCGGGCGTCAGGGGTTGCAGAATTTCAGTACACAGCTATAATCAATCGATGATGCGACGCGCGCGGAAGCAGCTGAGCTTCCGCGACCATCGGATGCGCTCCGGGCGAGGAGGGCCCCGACCGGGTGCGGGGCGTCCGCCCGCTTCCGCGAGGCCGCCCGTCCACCACGTGCGCCGCCCGCCGGTACCGCAGGGCTGCCCGTCGCACGTGACGCTGCGGTTGCGCCGGGGGATTCCGGGGCTTCGCACCCGCCGCTTCCTGCGCGAGCTGCGGCCGAGCCTGCGCCGGGGCTGCGAGCGGCGCGGGTTCCGCGTCGTGCACTACTCGGTGCAGCGCAATCACCTGCACCTGATCGTCGAGAGCGCCGGCAAGGAGGCGCTCGGGCGCGG
>CAYPSI010000217.1:0-13188 GCA_964413375.1 uncultured Spirochaetales bacterium
GGCGTCGAGGAGTGGGACGGGCGCCGTCAGCACGCGATGGAATGGTATCTCGAGTGGGTGTCTCAAGATAGTGTCGATGCGACACCGATCCTCACCCACCGCTTCGCGCTCTCGCAGTGGCGCGAGGCCTTTCTCGCCTGCCACGACCAGGGCGGGAGCGGCGCGGTCAAGGTGCTCTTCGACCGCTTCGAGTGAAGCGGCGGGGCCCTCCCCGAGTCCCCCTCGAGGAGAGCCCCGCACCGGCTCCACCCGGAGCCCCCCAAACCCTGGCGGAGACGACGCCTGGCGCGCGGCTGCGTGCCGGCGACGTCGAGGCGATCGCGGGCTCGCAGTGCGGGTCGCGGTGCGGGCAATGGTTGCCCAGGCGCCGAGCAGGCGGATGCGTGCGAGCGGCCTTCCGGGCGGGAACGCGCACGGGTCTGTGGCGCCCTTCGGTGGCCCGGCGGGCGGTGATGGCCCGTGATCCTGCGTGTGACCGCATCCGTCACATCACTCCGTGAAACTTGGATCGCTCACCCCGCCGCTTCGGGAGGTCCCCGATGCGCGCGCGTACACTCTCTCCGAGATGGGTCGGCCCGCCGGCAGATCCGGCAGGGCGGGTTCGGCCTGCACCGACCGCGCCGACCGGGGAGCCCGAGTCGCCGGCGCAACCCTCGACGCCGACGCGGCCCTCGGACCGGGCGGCGATGTTCTTCCTGCGTGCGCGCGATGCGGACGCTCGGCTGGGATCGCTCGGGGCCTCGCTCGCGGCAGCGCGCCCGGTGCTGGGTGTGCTGGCGTCCGCGCTCGTTGCGCGTCGGCTGCACGAGACGCTCGGCTATCGCTCGCTCGGAGACTACGGCCGCGAGCGGCTCGGGGTCGGTGCGAGGGTGATCCGCGAGTGGGCCCGCGTCTGGCGCCGGCTCGAGGAGCTTCCGCAGCTGCGGGCCGCCGTGCTCGCGGGCGAGCTGAGCTGGACGGCCGCCCGGCTCGTCGTGGGCCTCGCGACCCCGGCGACGGAAGGCGCCTGCCTCGATGCGATTCGCGGGCGAACCGTTCGGGCGGTCCTGGCGATCGTCGCGGCATTCCGCGCCGCGGGCGGGCCGGGGGGAGCGAACGGCGAGGAGGACGACGAGGTCTGCGAGCGGGTCGGTGTTCGAGTGCACTGCACGAGGCATGAGGCCCTACTGTGGAGCGCGGCCGTGGAGCTCGCGCGGCGCACTGCGGGGGAGGAGCTGGCGCTCTGGGAGTGCGCGGAGAGGATCGCCGCCGAGGCGGCGAGCGCGTGGGGGGCGCCACCGGCCTGCGAGGGGGCCGACGGCCCGGCGGGTCCGGCCGATCCAGAGGCTCTCGGCCTCGAGCACGGTCTCCGCGAGCGCGCGTTCCCAGGGGTCGGCTGGCGCGCCCGGATGGGTGAGCTTCCGGCGGAGATCGCTGCGCTGGCCCACGCAACAGCAGACCTCACCGCGCGCGAGATCGACTGCCGCCTGCGGGCCGTGATTGCGTTCCTCCAGGCGGTGGACTTCGAGATGGGCTGCATTCTCCGGGAGATGCAGTCCCGCGGCCTCTTCCGGGAGCTCGGCTTCCCCGGCCTCGAGCGCTACGCGGCCGAGCGCCTCGACCTGTCCGTTGCCACGGCGCGTAGGCTCGTCGCGCTGTCGCGGCTGGAGGGGCGGGCACCGGAGGTCGCCCGCGCGTATCGGCAAGGGCGGATTCACGGCTTCCAGGCGCGGGTGCTGGCGCGCATTGCGGATCCCGCGAGCGCCCGCGCCTGGGTCGAACGGGCGCGGGCGGTCTCGCTACGACGACTGGAGCGGGACGCGGATGCGGTGCCGCGAGATGTCATTGCGTTCCGCGCGCCGCCGGAGGTCGCGGAGCTCTTCCTCGCGATGCGCACGCGGGCCGGTTCGCTCGAGCGGCTCCTCGCGCACGCGATCGCCACCTGGCTCGATCAGGGCGCGCAGTTCGAGGACTACGCCGACTTCGAGCGCGATGGCTGGCGCTGCACGGTACCAGGCTGCACCGCGCGGCGGAACCTTCAGAGCCATCACATCCGCTTCCGCTCCGCGGGCGGGCCAGATGAGCCGTGGAACCGCACCACGCTCTGCGCGCACCATCACCAGCGAGGCGTGCACGGTTCCTTCGGCGGAAGCGTGCGCATCCGGGGGGCGGCGCCGGATGGGCTCGTGTTCGAGCTTGGTGGGCGGCGTTACTTGTCGGGGGACGTGCTCTTCTCGAAGGCGGCGATGGTCTGCTCGGTCCCGCCGATGAGGCCTGCGGCGCGGGGATAGCCGGCATAGTTCGCGATCATGATCAGCGCCTCGCGCACCTGCGTGGGCGTGAGCTCGCCGTTCTTCAGCGCCGAGCGAACCTGGATCTGGAAGGTGTCGTTCTCACCGAGCGCCGCGATGATGCCGATCAGCACGAGCCGGCGGTCGCGCATCGAGAGCTCCTGGCGCGTCCACACCTCGGCGAAGACCTGCTCGAGCATCAGGTCTACGAACGCGGACTGGCCTGCCGGCGGGGGCTTCACATCGCCGGCGTAGACCTTGGTCAACATCTCGGCGCCGCGGCGCCTGCGCTCGGAATCGGCCATCGTGTCTCCTCTCGGCTCGGGCTCCGCCCGGCTCGGATCGCGCGAAAGCGCGGCGCTGGAGTCTACCGAACGGGGCAGTCCTCGTGACGGAGGCGCCCCCGGCAGTGCGATAGACTCCTCCGTCTCGGGAGGGGCAATGACGGCGAAACCTCGGGTTGCGATCGAGCCCGGCTACTTCACGATCCCGGAGGACCCGGAGGAGGCGCCGCGCCTGCTCGGCTCGCGCTGCCGGTCCTGCGGCGAGCACTTCTTTCCGCGCCGCGTGGTCTGCGCCAGTTGCCTCGAGAAGAACACGGAGGACGTGACGCTCGGTCCGCGGGGCACGCTCTACACGTGGACCTACGTGCACTTCCCGCTCTTCGGAGCGAAGCGCGCGGATGCGGGCGGCTATGCCGTGGGCCAGATCGATCTACCCGAGGGCCCGCGTGTGCAGTCGGTGCTCTCTGGCGGCCCACAGGCATTCCGCATCGGCATGGAGATGGAGCTCGATCTAGAGACGCTGCGGGAGAACAAGGGAGGCGAGGACGTGGTGATCTTTCGCTTCCGCCCGATGGAGGGAGGGGCATGAGGCTGCAGGACGTGGCGGTGATCGGCGTCGGCATGACGCGCTTCGGCGTGTTCCCCGATCGCTCCAACGCGGACCTCGCGCGAGAGGCCGGTCTCGCGGCGCTCGCGGACGCGGGCATCTCGTTTCGCGACGTGGGTGAAGCCTTCGTCGGATACATCTTCGGCGGCGCGATGACCGGCATTCGGGCGATGAAGGAGTTTGGGCTCACGGGACTGCCCGCGACCCACGTCGAGAACGCCTCGGCAACCGGTCTCGTCGCCTTTCGCGACGCGGTCTGGGCGGTGGCCTCGGGGCGCTGCGAGGTGGCGATGGCGCTCGGCTTCGACAAGATGAGCGCGGCGACCATGGGGGGCGCGCGCGGACCCGGGCGCGATGCGATCGACAGCGTGATCCTTCCGGCCGCCTACTTTTCGCTCTGGGCGATGCGCCGCATGCACGAGCGCGGGACGCGGGCGGAGCACTTCGCGAAGATCGCCGCCAAGAACTGGAATCAGGGTGCGCTCTGCCCGTGGAGTGATCGCCAGCCGGATCATCACATCACCCCGGAGGAGGTGCTCGCTTCGCGCAAGATCGCGGAACCGGTGACGGCGATGATGACCTGCCCGGTCGACGACGGCGCGGCCTGCGCCATCGTTGCGAGCAAGGCGCTCGCGCGCCGGTTGCAGCCCGGACGCCCCGTCGTCGGCATGCTCGCATCGGTGCTCCAGACCGAGACCTACAGCCCCGGACACACCTTCCTCGGGCCGGTCGTGGGCCCCGCGACGATGAGCCGCGACACGGCGCGCGCAGCCTACGAGCAGGCGGGGATCGGCCCGGAAGACGTGAGCGTCGCGTTCTGCCACGACGCCTTCGCGAACGAGGAGCTCGAGTACTACGAGCTGCTGGGCTTCTGTCCGGAGGGCGACGCCGAGAAGCTGGTGGAAGAAGGCGCAACGCAGCTCGGCGGTCGGATCCCCTTCAATACGGACGGCGGGCTGATCGCGCGCGGGCACCCGGGAGGGCCCACGGGCCTGGCGCAGATCCACGAAACCGTGCTCCAGCTGCGTGGCGAGGCTGGCAAGCGGCAGGTCGAGCGCGCGCGCATCGGTCTCGCCCACCTCGTCGGTGGAGGCAGCGTGTGCACGGTGAGCCTCCTCGCGCGAGAGTAGGGCCGGAGGTGGCCTTGGGCGTGAAAGCATCGGCGCGCACCGGCCTGGCTCTCGTGGGCGGCATCCTGCTCGGCGCAGTCCTCGCCTGGGGCATCGTCCGGAACCAGTCGGTACAGGACACGGGGATCCATTCGCAGTTCGCGCGCCTGGCGGAGCGCGCGCGCCCGGGAATCGTGAACGTCCACACCCGCAGGACGATGGTGCGCCCGGGGGCGTCGGTGCCCAACGTGCCACTACCGCCGGGCTTTCGCGACTTCTTCGGGCGCCAGGGCAGCGAGAGCGGGCCGCGCGTCACGGTCCCGAGTCTCGGCAGCGGCTTCGTGATCTCGGATGAGGGCCTGATCGTGACGAACAACCACGTGGTCGACGGCGTCGATCGAGTGCAGGTGGTGCTCTCGGACGGGACGCAGGTGGAGGCGACGATCGTCGGACAGGACCCGCAGACGGATCTCGCGCTGATCCGCATCGAGCCTGTGGAGGGGATCGAGCCGCTCGTGCTCGGAAACTCGGACGAGATCCTGCCCGGCGACTGGGTCGTCGCGATCGGGAATCCCTTCGGCCTCGACCACACGGTGACGGTCGGGATCGTGAGCGCGAAGCATCGCGACATCGGCCACGGTTCCTACGACGACTACATCCAGACCGACGCGGCGATGAATCCGGGAAACTCCGGCGGGCCGCTGCTCAACATGCGCGGAGAAGTCGTGGGCATCAACGCGGCGATCAATCCCGAGGCCAATACGATCGGCTTCGCGATTCCGATCAACCTCGCGAAGGAGATCCTGCCGCAGCTGCGCGAGAAGGGGCGGGTGACGCGAGGCTGGCTCGGGGTCGGGGTGCAGTTGCTCACCCCGGAGATCGCGACGGCGCTCGGCCTGTCGAGCTCGCGAGGCGCCCTCGTCTCGCAGATCCGGCCGGGGAGCCCAGCCGAGCTGGCCGGGATCGAGCGCGGGGACGTGATCGTGGCCTACCGCGGGGACGAGATCGAGGAGCTGCGCTCGCTTCCCAGGGCGGTCTCTGCGACGAAGGTCGGCGAGCAGGTCGAGCTCGAGCTGATCCGCGACGGAGAGCGCCGGACGGTCGCGGCCCGCGTCGGAGAGCTGGCAGACCCGCGGCCCGCCACGCCGCAGCCGCGCAACGCGCCCGGCGTCGGGCGCTACGGCTTCGAGGTGCGGGAGCCCGGACCCGGTGAGCCCGGCGTCACCGTCTTCCGGGTCGAGCCCGACGGCGCGGCGGCGGAGGCGGGTCTGCGCGCCGGCGACGTGCTTCTCGAGGCGAACCGGCGGCCGCTCTGGGGGATCGTGGATCTGGCCGAGGTCCTCGAGCGGGCCGAGAATGGGACGCTGCTCCTCGTCCAGCGCAGCGACTCCACGGTCTTCGTCGTGATCGATCCCTCGCGCTAGCATCGATCTACGATGGACTTCGAGCTTTCCGAAGCAGAGCGGGCCTTCGAGGTGGAGCTCGAGCAGTTCCTGCAGGAGCACCAGTCCGCCGAAGTGATGGACCGCCATCCAGAGCAGCTCTCCCAGACGGTCGACACCCCGCCCAAGCGGGCATTCATGCGCGCGCTCGGCGAGCAGGGATGGCTCGGGATGTCGTGGCCGCGCGAATACGGCGGGTCGGAACGGCCCGGCATCTACGACTTCGTGCTGACGGAGGCCCTCTCGCGCTACGGCGCACCGCAGCCCGGAAAGGGCGTAGGCATCGTCGGAAAGACGCTGATCCGCCACGGCAACGAGAAGCTCAAGCAGTACTTCCTGCCGCGCATCATGCGCGGCGAGATCGAGTTCGCGATCGGCTATAGCGAGCCGAACTCGGGCTCCGACGCGGCGTCGATGCAGCTGCGCGCCGAGAAGGTGCCTGGCGGCTGGAAGCTCAACGGGCAGAAGATCTGGACGACCTCGGCCCACTTCGCCGACTGGTACTGGGTGGGCGCGCGAACGGATCCGCAGGCGAAGAAACACGCCGGAATCACGCTCTTCCTGATCGAGATGAAGCATCCGGGTCTCACGATCCGGCCCACCTGGACGATCGGCGACGAGCGGACGAACGAAGTCTTCTTCGACGACGTCTTCGTCTCCGACGACTTCGTCGTGGGAGAGCTGAACCACGGCTGGACCTACATCTGCGAGGCCCTCGACCTCGAGCGCTTTGCGATGATGCCGGTGGGCCCGCTCGAGATGAAGGTCGAGGCGCTCTGCGGCTGGGTTGCCACGGCCGAGCGCGATGGTCGACCGCTGCGGCAGGACCCCGTCGTGCGGCGCAGCATCGCCGGGATCCTCGCGCAGCTCGAGGTTGCCCGCGGCCTCCAGCGGCGTGTCGTGAGCGAGGCGGTGAAGGGCCGCGTCCCCACGGTCGAGTCGAGCATGTACAAGGCCTACATGACGGAGCTCGGGCAGCGCGTGGCGAACCAGGCCCTCGACATCATGGGTCCGGCGGGCCAGCTGCGCGCCGGCGAGCCCGAGGCGCCGCTCGGCGGCCGCTTCGAACGCTCCTATCGCTACACGGTGGTCGATACGATCGGGGGCGGCACGTCGGAGATCCAGAAGAACGTGATTGCGCGGCGGGGCCTCGGGCTTCCGCAGAACTTCTAGCGATGCCGGTCGACCTGCGCGGGCTCGTCGATCCGCGGCACACCGCGCTCGTCACGCAGGAGATCCAGCGCGGCGTGATCGGCGATCTGTCGGCGCTTCCGGACCTCGCCGCCGCGGCGCGGCCGGCGATCCCGAACGTGGCGCGCCTCGCACGCGCCGCGCGCAGGGCGGGTGTCCCGGTGCTGCACTGCACGGCCGAGCGCCGCTCCGATGGGCTCGGCGCCAATACCAACGCGCGGATCTTCCAGTACATGGCCCGCGCGGAGGTGAAGCTCCTGCCGGGGAGTCCAGCCGCGGAGCTCGTGCCGGAAGTCGAGGTTGCAGCTTCGGACATCGTGCTGTCGCGCATCCACGGGCTCTCTCCCTTCCAGGGAACGGAGCTCGACTTCGTGCTGCGCAACCTCGGCGTGCGCACGATCGTGGGCGTCGGCGTGTCCGTGAACGTCGCGATCCAGAATTTCGCCTTCGATGCGGTGAACGCCTGCTACCAGATGGTGATCCCGCGAGACGCCGTGGCCGGTTGGCCGCGCGAGTACGTCGAGATGGTCTTCGCCAATACGCTCGGCGCGATCGCCACCCTCGTCACGACCGACGAAATCGCCAGGGCCTGGGGTCCCTAGCACCGAATCGACAGTTTGGCGAAGCCCTGTACGAAGTCCGTGACGAGGCGTTCGGAGCGGTCCATCTGCAGCTCGTAGTCCGGGATCCGCCGCAGCGTCTCCTCGAGGCAGACCTTCCCCTCCATCTTCGCGACGTGGATCCCGATGCAGGCGTGCGTTCCCTGCCCGAAGGAGAGGAGCCTCGGGATGCTGCGGTGGATGTCGAAACGGTCCGGCTCTGCGAACTCGCGCTCGTCCCGGTTCGCGGACGGGTAGAGGAAGAGGACGGGCTGTCCCGGGCGCAGCGTCTCGCCCCGGATCTGCGTCTGCTTCGTGACGACGCGGCAGAGGAACTGAGTCGGCATCAGGTAGCGAAGAGCCTCGAGGAAGGCGTTCGGAAGCAACGAAGGGTCGCGGGCGCACTCGGCGCGCTGGTCCGGGTGCTGGCCGAGCAGCAGGATGTCGTTCGCGAAGACCTTCGGGAAGGTCTCCGAGCCGCCGATGATGAACATCGAGAGGTGCGACGCAATCGAGGCCTCGTCGAGCTTCTTGCCCCCGATCTCGATGTGGTTGAGCAGATTCACGATGTCTTCGGCATCGGAGGCCTTTCGACGCCGCGAGCGCGACAGCTCGGTGAAGTAGGCGAAGAGCTCCTCCATCGCCTGGAGCCCGTCCGGCGTCATGCCGGTGTGTCCCGGCTGGCGACCGAAGAAGCGCCACACCAGCGAGTTCATCAGGTCGCCGTCCTCGAGCGGGATCCCGGTGACGATGCAAGCGACCTTCACCGAGATCTGCGACGCGAAGTCGCCCATCACATCGCACTCGCCGCGTTCCAGCGCCCGATCGAGACAAGCGGTGGCGAGCTCCCGGATCGTGGGCTCGAGACCGCGTAGCGCCTGCGGCGAGAAGTGCTTGCGCACCGCCGTGCGCAGCTGCGTGTGCTCCGGCGGGTCCATGTTGTTCAACATCGGCGTCACCGGCTGCACCCTGGTGAGCAGGTGGGACGAGGTCGTGCCTTGCGCGGTGGAGAAATGCTTGTTGTCCATCGAGGCGGACCAGACGTCCTCGAAGCGGGAGAGCGCCCAGGCGTCGTACTCCTCGAGGTGGTACACGGGGGCCTCGTCCCTCAACCGCTGGTACACCGGGTAGGGATCGCGCATGACTTCTGCGGAGAAGGGGTCGTAGTGCGCCATGGGCGAGGCAGTATATCTCAGGCCAGCAGCCAGCGCGGAAGAGCGATCGCGTCGTTCACGCGTTCGAAGCACACGCGGACGCGCGCGCCGATGCGGAGCGTTCCCGGGTCGATCTCCTCGATCGCTCCGCCTTCACGGGTGACGAGGTTGCCGACGAGGCGCACGCGCGGATCCTCGTCGAGCGCGACGGTGATCACCGCGTAGGGCGCCCGCTCTGCGAACCAGGGAAGCAGCGGAGGGTGCGGTACGACGAAGGACCAGAGCGTCCCGCGTCCCGAGACGGTCACCCACTCGAGCGGCGCGCGCGTCGCGAAAGGAGAAAGAGCGCGTGGCGGGAAGACGAAGCGGCCCGTGGCGGTGCAGCGTGGGATCCGCAGCTCGCCGCGCAGCGCCGCCTCGAAGAAGGGGCGCGAGTCCTCGTCGATCTGCGGAAGCAGCCTCTCGCTCATCGGCGCAGGATCACCGCGCTGGTGGGAACGCCCTCGCCGCCCGTCACCAGGCAGGCGGCGGCATCGCGCACCTGGTTCGGTGAGCTGCCCCGCATCTGGCGTACGCCTTCGTTGATCAGGTTGAAGCCGTGCACGTAGGCCTCCGAGAGCCCGCCTCCCGAGGTGTTGACCGGAAGCCGGCCGCCCGGTTCGAGCGCACCCTTCTCGCTGAACGCCGCGCCCTCGCCGCGTGCGCAGAAGCGGTAGCCCTCGAGCGAGAGCAGCACCAGCGGAGAGAAGGCGTCGTAGAGCTGCGCCACCGCGATTTCCGCGGGGCCGATGTCCGAGTGGCGATAGAGCTGATCGGCGCAGGTCCACGCGGGCCCGCGCAGCGGATCGTCGCACCAGTAGTTCACCATCGTATGCATCTGGGCCGGGAGGCCCTGCCCGAAGGCGTGGACCCACACCGGCGCCTGCCGGCAGTCGCGCGCCCGCTCGGGGCCTACGAGCACGCAGGCGAGTGCGCCGTCCGTCTCGAGGCAGTTGTCGAAGAGGCAGAGCGGCTCGGAGATCCAACGAGCCCGCATGTACTCCTCGCGGCTGAGCGGCCGCTCGTGCATCATGGCCTTCGGGTTCCGATTGGCCATGCCGCGCACCGCGAGCGCCACGTTCGCCAGGTGGTCGCGCGTCGCTCCGAACTCGTGCATGTAGCGGCGCGTCAGCATCGCGATCTCGTCGACCGGTCGCAGCAGGCCGTGGGGCCGCGTCCAGGTGGCGCTGGCAGACTGCTGCTGCGCACCCGCCCAGGGGCGCCCGCCGGAGCCACGCTTGCGCGATCGCCAGGCCACGCCCACGCGGCATTGGCCGGTCGCGATCGCCATCGCGAGGTGACCCACGGTGGCCGGTCCCGCCCCGCCGCCGTAGCCGATCTGGCTGAAGAAGGTGACGTCTCCCGCGCCGACGTTGTTTGCGATCTCGACCTCGTCGCTGGTCTCCATCGTGTAGGACGCGAGGCCGTCGACCTCGGAGGGGGCGATCCCTGCGTCGTCGAGCGCGGTCAGGATCGCGTCGCAGGCGAGCCGCTTCTCGGAGGGCGCGAGATGCTTCGCGAAGTCGGTCTCGCCGATCCCGACGATGGCGGCCCGGTCCTTGAGCATGGATCCCAGCATACCCCCGATTGGGCTAGCCTTGGGAAGTGCACATTGGACTCTGCGTCGCCGATCTCGAGGGGGGCGGAGCCCAGCGGAGCATGCTCGATCTGGCCCGTGGCTTCGCCGCGAGAGGGCACCGGGTCGACGTGCTTGCGGTCCGGCCGCGAGGTGAGCTGCTCGATCGTCTCGGGTCCGGGATCCGCCTCGTAACGCTCGAGAGATGGCTCGCGCGGCTCCCGCTCGTTTCGGGAAGCAAGCGCCGCCGCGCACTCGCCGCCGCGCTGCCACTCGCCGCATGGATGCGTCGCGAGCGGCCGGAGGTGCTGCTCGCGACCTCTCACTCGACGAACGTCGCGGCGGCCTTCGCGGGGCGCATCGCGCGCGTTCCAACGCGGATCGTGCTGCGCATCGATAGCCAGCTGAGCCGCTCCCCGGCGCTTGCGGGTACGCGCAAGCAGCTCCGGCGCGAGCGCCGTGCGCGGCGCACCTTCCCGTGGGCGGATGGCTGGATCGCAATTTCCGAGGGCGTCGCAGACGACGCGGCGCGGGTCACCGGGATCCCGCGCGGGAAGATCGCGACGATCCACAACCCGGTCGTCACGCCGGAGCTGATGCGGCGTGCGGCCGCGCCGGTGCACGATCCATGGCTCGATCCCGGGGGTCCTCCGGTGGTGCTCGGCGTGGGACGCCTCGTGCCCCAGAAGGATTTCGCGACCCTGCTTCGCGCCTTCGCCCGCGTGCGCGCGCAACGGCCGGCCCGGCTCCTCGTGATCGGGGAAGGCCCGGAGCGCGCGGCTCTGGAAGAGCTCGCGTCGGAGCTCGGCATCGCGAGCGACGTCCGCTTCACCGGGCGGGTCGCCAATGCACCCGCCTACATGGCGGGCGCGTCGGTCTTCGCGCTCTCCTCGGCCTGGGAGGGTTTCGGCCGAGTCCTCGTCGAGGCGCTCGCGGTCGGCTGCCCGGTGGTCAGCACCGACTGCCCGAGCGGCCCGCGCGAGATCCTGGAGGGCGGTGCCTTCGGGCCCCTCGTGCCGGTCGGCGATGCGGCTGCGCTCGGCGCGGCGATCGCGTCGCTGATCGATCGACCGCCCGATCGGCCGATGCTCGCGAAGCGCGCGCAGGCATTCACCCTCGAGCAGGGCGTGCAGCGCTACCTGGACGTGCTGCAAACGTGAGGCGAGCGAAGCGCTTCGGGTCCGCTAGCGCGTTGAGGGGACCAGGCTTCGCTCCGCGAGGAACTCCGCCAGCAGGTCGGTCACGAGGGCCTGGCCGGCGACGTTCCAGTGGTGGTCCTCGAGCGCGTAGTACATCGGCCGGCCCGCGGCCTGCTCGCGCGCGAGCGCGGGCGTCGGATCGAGCAGCGGGATTCCCGCATCCGCGCAGAAACGTTCGAGCTCGCGGTTGATGCGCAGCGGATCGAAGTCGAGGTCGGGGTAGGCCGCCTGCACGGCGGCGCGGGCGCCCAGGTCTACCTGGAACTGCGTCGGGACGATCAGCACTGCGAAGCGCGCCCCGGCGGCGTGCGACACGCGGTCGATCTCGAGCAGCAGGCGCCGAGTCGCGGTCCACGCTTCGTGCCACAGGCGGGCCGCTTCCGGGTCGGATAGCTCGCGCAGGAAGGGCCAGCCGAAGAGCAGCTGTGGATCGTAGGGATCCCTGCCCCGGATCCGGCTCCAGAGCCTCCCGGTCGCCTGCTCGACGAGGTTCACGACCATCGCCGGCTGCAGCATGCGTCGCAGCGCATCGAGGGAGGAATCCCTGCGCTCGCGCCAGCGTCGGGCGTAGGGCTCGAGGCGCGCGCGCTCGGGGGGCCTCCACTCGAGCTCGGCGTCGAGCGAGCTCGCCCGCGCGTAGGGACGCGAGAAGGTGGCGGGCTCGTCCTCGCCGTGGAGCGCGGCCTCGATCGCGTAGGAGTTGTTCTGCACGTCGTTGCCGGCGTAGAACGCGAGCACGACCAGGTCCGGCCGGTAGCCGAGCCCCTCCTCCTCGAGCGCGAGGAGTGCCTGGGCCGTTCCATAGCCGCCGACGCCGAGGTTCAGGACCTCGACTCCTCGGGGAGCGAGCCTTTCCTGGAGCAGATAGGGGAGCGAGTTCTCCAGCGGGACCTGGTAGGCCTCCATGAAGGAGTCGCCGAGGACGACGATGCGAAAGCTGCCCGGCGCGGGCAGCGGATCGTGAGGTCGATCGCGCATCCCGAGTGCGTTCGTGCGCACGAGCACGCCGTAGTCGCGCGTGCGTTGGAAGCTCGACGCATCGGGCTCGAGCGCCCAGCCGCGCGTTTCGTGCGGCATCCGCAGCGAGTGCTCGCCCGAGAGGCCACGCAGGCTTCCGTAATGGTGCAGGCGGAGGCCACACTCGACAGATCCGACCGAGAAGAGGACCGAGCCCAGCAGCAGCAGGACCCTGGCGAGCGCGCTTTTCACTGCCGGCGGTGAAAGGCCGCGAGGAGCTCGCTCTGCTTCTCGCGCGCCTGCGCGAGCTGCCCCTCCTTCACCGTGTCGAAGCCGCGGATGTGTTCCGGCATGCGCGCGATCTCGACGGCGACGTCGAAGCTGTCGGGCGAGAGACCCGCGAGAAGCTCCTCGACGCGGGCCTCGTACTCGCGGATCAGCCGGCGCTCGAGGCGGCGATGCGCCGTCCAGCCGCAGGGGTCGAAGGGGGTGCCGCGCAGGAAGCGCCCGCGCGCGAGCACGCGCAGCACCGGGAACATCCACGCGCCGAGCGTCCACTTGCGGTGTCGGCCGGTGGCGCGGTCGCGCGGGTTCAGGCTCCAGGGGGGAGCCAGATGGATCTGGAGCCGGTAGTCGCCCTCGAACTCGCGCGCGATCTGCGCGGCGAAGCCGCCGTCGGTGTAGAGGCGCGCCACCTCGTACTCGTCCTTGTAGGCGAGCAGCTTGGCGTAGTTGCGGGCGACCGTGCGCGCGAGCGCATC
>CAYPSI010000218.1:0-13551 GCA_964413375.1 uncultured Spirochaetales bacterium
TCATCATCTTCGCCTGCGCCGGATCGACCTGCATTGGCGTGATCTTCTGCTGGAGCACCATCGTGGCACCCATGATCAGAGGCAGCACCCGCAGAGGAATCCCGATCCCGGGAATCTCGAACAGCGCATCAGGCGACGAGAGATCGTTGATCCACGCTACGAAGGGCGCGTGGCGAAGATCGATGGAGCTCCGCAGCGCGTAGAAGAGCCCGATGAACACCGGAAGCTGGAGAATCATCGGGAGACAGCCTCCGAGCGGGTTCACACCCTCCCGTCGGTAGAGCTGCATCATCTCCTCGGATTGCTTCTGCCGGTCGTCGGGATGCTTCTCCTTCAGCTCCTGGAGCTTCGGCTGGAGCGCGCGCATGCGCTCCATCGAGCGCATCTGCTTCATCGTGAGAGGCGTCGTCACGACCCGCACCATGATCGTGAGCAAGATGATCGCGAGCCCGTAGTTGGGGATCACGCTGTAGATCGCGTGTAACAACCAGGCAAAGCCCAGCACGACCGGGGACAGCCAGTTCCAGCCGAGGTCGATCGAGCGGATCAGGCCGGCACCGACCGCCTCGAGGCGCTCCACCTCTTTCGGTCCGGCGTAGACCCGGAAGATCCGTTCGGCGCTCTGCCCGGGGGGGATCGCCACCGGGTCGAAGAAGATCTGCACGACCCCCGCGCGCCCCGGCTCGGTGGCTACGAACTGTCCGCTCGCCTGCACCGGGTCTTCCGGAATCACGGCGGCCACGAAGTAGGTCATCACGATTCCTGCCCAATCGACCTCGCGCCGGAACACCTTCTCCGTGGCGGGAGAGCCTCCGAAGAACCCGGACTTGCCAAATCCCGCCAGGGGCTCGCGTGTCACCGAACCCTCGTGCAGCACCGCGAACGATTGCTCAGTGAAATCGTTTCCGGGCTGGGCGCTCGCGGGCCAGGTCACCGCATAGCGGGGTCCGATCGCGGCATCCGATCCGTTCTCGACCGCGATCCGCAGCGAGAACTCATACGAATCCGGCTCGAAAGAATAGATCTTCCGCACCCGGACCCCGGAGCGCTCGAACGAGAAAACGACCTCGTGAGCGTCGGCCCTCTCGATTTCGAAGGGCACCTGGCTCAAATCGCCCAGGCCGAGCTCTCGGAACGGTGTTGCGAGCGCGTTCGCAAATGGTGGCTGCCCCGTCGTGAGCACGATCGCCGGGGACGCCGGCGAGGGTGTCTTCCGAAACGCAACGAGCTCGAAGTGGCGCAGTGTCGCGCCGAGCGAATCGAGTTCGGCGCGGAAAAGCGGCGTGTCCAGCGGGACGAGCGTGCCGACCCCCTGCGTGGCCGCGGGCGCTGTGGCCGGGAGCGGGTCCGACGTATCCGACTTCGCGATCGCCTCACTCTCGGGCAGCCCCGGAATCGGCGTATCTTCGACTGCGATCTGTGCAGGCGCCTCGGTTGCTGCCTCAGCGACTGGTTTCGGGGGGCCCTCGGGCGGCGTCGTGAACAGCATCCACATCGTCAGGACGCCGAAGGAGAGCGCGAACGCGAGAAGGGTGTTTCGATCCATTGTAGTACCCCTCAGGGAACCGGATCGTAGCCGCTTCCCCCGAGGGGGTTACAGCGAGAAACCCTGCGCACGGCCAGATACAACCCGCGGAGGACGCCATGCTGTCGGATCGCGTCCGCCGCGTAGCTGGAACAGCTCGGCTCAAAGCGGCACGCCGGACCCAGCCAGGGCGACAAGATCGTCCGATATCCTTGCAGCAACGCTAGAAGAGTGCGCACGCCGAGCTTCGTGCTGTAACCCGAAATCAGCTCCGGGTTGCGTTGGCTTTGTGCGCAAGTCGGCACAGGATTCCCTTCGTGTCGCGTTCCGAGAGTCCGGCCGCACCCGACCTTCCGATCACGACGACGTCGATTCCGCTTCGAAACAATCGCCGCGAGTGCCGAAACCACTCGCGAACACGCCTCTTTACGCGATTTCGCACCACCGCTGCACCGACCTTCCGACTCATCGTGATCCCGAGCCTCTGCGGAGGCGCATCAGCGGTATCCTCTCGAGTCGAAACCAGCAATACGAAGGCCGGCTCCGCAACACGGTGCCCCTCGCGACCCACCTTGCTGTACTCGCTGGATCTCAGCAGCCGATCGCTACGCCGGAAAGGCCCCGTGGGGTCCGGCATGCGGCTACTTGGATGAACTGGTGACTGCCACCCGTTTCCGGCCCTTCGCACGCCGGCGCCGGATGACGGCGCGTCCCCCCTGCGTCTTCATCCGCTGGCGGAATCCGTGCGTTCGTTTCCGACGCAGTCGATGCGGCTGATAGGTCCGCTTCATGAGGGCAATTTCCTCGATCCATGCCGAGGTCGGAAACCGGCGAGCGGGGCATCGTAGCCGCGGCACACCACCGGGTCAACGCCGCGTCGGAACCCACGGTCAGGCATATTCTCCCATGATAAGATCCGACACCGGGGGGGAGCCGACTGGATGTCAGACGGCTGCATCGTCTACCACCCGACAAGGCGACTCGGATCCTATCCGCTAGGTACCACGAGGACCTGGACGCCTTTTGTCAGGAGCCACGTACCTCTTCTCCTACTATTCTTTTCCTTTTGAATAGACCAAGAGAAGAAGCGGAGACGGCGATGAAATTCAGCATCGGCAAGAGCGAGCTGTTGCGGGGCGTAGGACGTATCCAATCGATCGTCGAGAAACGCAATACGATGCCCATTCTCGCGAACATCCACATCGACGCCCAAAAGAGCGGGAAGGATGGCCTGCTAGAACTCGCAGCGACGGATCTCGAGGTCGGGATCCGCAGCACGCATGCAGCCGACGTTACGAAGCCCGGCAAGATCACCGTTTCAGCAAAAAAACTGTACGAGATCCTGCGCGAACTGCCCGAAGAGCCGGTCCAGATCGAAGCGACCCCGAACGCATATCTCTCGCTCCGTTGTGCACGTGCAGCATTCGATCTTGCGGGCAATGCCGCCGAGGAGTACCCCGCACTACCGGTGCTCGTCCCGGAGGAGACCGTCTCGGTGGCAGGTCTCCTGCTAGGTCAGATGATCGAGCGGACGATGTATGCCGCATCGGCCGACGAGACGCGTTACAACCTGAACGGCGTCTTCGTCGAGTATATTTCCGAGACACAGAAGCTCCGAATGGTGGCGACGGATGGACACCGGCTCGCCTACGTCGATCGTCCCCTCGGCGTCGACCTCAAGAAGCTCGGACGCGGTGTCATCATCCCCCGCAAAGGACTCTCGGAGTTGAAACGTCTCGTCGACGAGGACGATTCGGATGAAGTGGAGCTCGGCTTCGAGGGCAGCAATGCACTCGTACGCAAGCGGGGAGTCACGCTCTCGATGCGCCTGATCGAGGGTGAGTTTCCGAACTACCGACAGGTCATCCCGCAGCCTGGCAAGCATCAGATCGTGATGCCGACGGAGCCGCTCGTCCAGGCGCTCCGTCGCGTCATCGTGATCGCGGCCGAGCGCAGTCGCGCCGTGAAGCTCGAGCTCGGGGCCGGGACCCTGCGCCTCTCCTCGAACAACCCTGACGTCGGGGACGCGCGCGAGGAGCTAGACGCGGATTACATGGGTGAGGAGCTCGCGCTCGCGTTCAACGCCCGCTACCTGCTCGATGCGCTGAGCTACCTCGGTGCCAAGGAGGTCCGTCTAGGCTTCCAGGATGCAGTATCCCCGGCGCAGGTCGCTCCCGCAGACGACCCGGATAGCCTCGCGGTCGTGATGCCGATGCGCCTGTGAACCTCGCTGGTGCATGCCAAGACCATCGATCCTGATGACTTTACGCGGGTTTAGGCATCCGGTACCCTCCGGCCCGAGCGCGATGCGGAGAGTCCTCCCCGCCCCGGAGTCGATTCTAGAGCTCGTCCGTTGATCGTCCGTTCAGGGATCACCACACAGTGAGCTACGACGCCAGTTCCATCGAGGTTCTCGAGGGCCTCGAGCCGGTTCGCAAGCGCCCGGCGATGTACATCGGGTCCACGGGGCTCGAGGGCCTGCACCATCTCGTCTACGAGGTGGTCGACAACTCCGTGGACGAGGCGGTAGCCGGATTCTGCCGCGAGATCCAGGTCTCGATCCATCAGGACTGCAGCGTCACGGTGATCGACGACGGCCGTGGCATCCCGACCGAGGCGCATCCCACCGAGAAGATCTCCGCTGCCGAGGTCGTAATGACCCGGCTGCACGCCGGTGGAAAATTCGACGATACGGCCTACAAGATCTCGGGGGGCCTGCACGGCGTTGGCGTTTCCGTGGTCAACGCACTTTCCGACCGCCTCGAGCTCGAGATCCGCCGCAAAGGGCGCGTCTGGCGGCAGACCTATCGCTGCGGCGAGCCCGATTCCCCCTTCGAGGAGATCGGCACCACCGACAAGACGGGCACCCGGGTCACCTTCCACCCCGACCCGGAGACCTTTCCCTCGCTGGATTTCTCCTTCGACGTCCTCTCACAGCGCCTGCGCGAACTCTCCTTCCTCAACGCGGGCCTGCGGATCCTGATCAAGGACGAGCGCAGCGGGAAGAGCCACGACTTCTGCTACGAGGGTGGGATCGTCTCCTTCGTGGAACATCTCAATCGCACCCGCGCACCGCTCCACCAGCCCCCGATCTACATCGCCGGAGAGCGCAGCTTCCCACGCAAGGGCAGCGACGTTCCGGTCTCGATCGAGATCGCGATCCAGTACAACGAGTCCTACAACGAGGCGGTCTACTGCTTCGCGAACAACATCAACACCGTCGAGGGTGGTGCGCACCTGATCGGATTCCGTTCCGGTCTGACGCGCGCGCTCAACCGCTATCTTGCGAGTCAGTCGAAGAACGGCAAGGAGTCGGCCGAGTCGTCGACGGGTGACGACGTCCGCGAAGGGCTCACCGCAGTCGTCTCGGTGAAGCTCCCGCAGCCGGAGTTCGAGGGGCAGACCAAGACCAAGCTCGGAACGGGAGACGTTCGGGGCCTCGTCGAAGGGCTCCTCTACGAGCGCCTGAGCGGCCATCTCGAAGAGAACCCCGCCACCGCCCGAGCCATCGCGGGGAAGATTCTCGAAGCCGCCCGCGCGCGCGTCGCGGCCCGCAAGGCCCGCGACCTGGCGCGGCGCAAGGGAGCGCTCGCGGATTTCAGCCTTCCGGGCAAGCTCGCGGACTGCCAGGAGCGCGAGCCGGCGAAGGCGGAGCTCTTCATCGTCGAGGGAGATTCGGCGGGTGGAACCGCCAAGCAGGGGCGTTCCCGGGAGACGCAGGCCATCCTGCCGATTCGCGGCAAGATCCTGAACGTCGAGCGAGCACGCCTCGACCGGATGCTCTCCAGCCTCGAGATCCAGGCCCTGATTGCGGCCATCGGCTGCGGGATCGGCGACGAGTTCGACGCGGAAAAGGCCCGTTATCACAAGATCGTGATCATGACGGACGCGGACGTGGACGGAAGCCACATCCGCACGCTGCTCCTCACCTTCTTCTACCGCCAGATGAAGGGCCTGATCGACCGCGGCTACCTCTATATCGCGCAGCCACCGCTCTTCAAGGTGAAGAAGGGCAAGAGCGAGCGATACGTCAAGGACGAGCGAAGCCTCGAGCACTACCTCCTCGGCCTCGCCCTCGAGGACGCCTCCGTGACGCCCCAGGGAATGGAGTCGGCGGTCTCGACGGCGGCGCTACGTCAGCTCCTCGAAGCGACGAGCAGCTATCGCCGCGTCCTCGATCGGCTGGAGCTGCTTCGCATCGACGAGCGGATCGTGGATGCCGCCGTCTGGACGGGCCTTCCGCGCGAGCCGGAGATGCGCGACGAGCAAGGGCTCCGCAACACCGTCCAGCCCGCGCTCGAGGCATACTTCCGGGCGCGAGCGGGAGAGGAAGCCACACTCGCCTGGCGCGTGGAGCCCGACGCCGAGCATGGCGGCCACCGTCTCGTCGCGCTGGCGCGACGCTCCGGAGTGGTGCTCGAGACCCGGCTCGACACCGCCTTCGTCCGCTCGCCCGACTTCCAGCGCCTCGCCGAGCTCGCGAGCGAGATCTCCTCGCTGGGGCGACCGCCCTATCTGCTGGCGCGGGGCGATGCAGAACCGGAATCCTTCCCGGGTGCGGTCGAGCTCCTCACCAGGCTCCTCGCGCTCGGCGAGAAGGGCCTCTCGATCCAGCGCTACAAGGGCCTCGGCGAGATGAATCCCGAGCAGCTCGCCGACACCACGATGGATCCCGCCCGCCGCACGCTGCTCCAGGTGCGGGTCCCCGACGTCGTCGAGGCCGACGAAGCCTTCACCACGCTGATGGGGGACGAGGTAGAGCCCCGCCGCGAGTTCATCGAGCGCAATGCGCTCGACGTCCGGAACCTCGACGTCTAGACGATGGCAGACGATCCCAACACTGCGGCCGATCCCTCCGGAAACGGGGGCGCTCCCCCCGGCTCGCAGCCGGTGAACATCGAAGACGAGGTCCGCCGCTCCTTCCTCGACTACTCGATGTCCGTCATCATCAGCCGTGCGCTGCCCGACGTGCGCGACGGCCTCAAGCCCGTCCACCGGCGGATCCTGTTCGCGATGCACCAGGAGGGGCTCCTCCCGGGGCGGAACTACTCGAAGTCCGCCGGCGTCGTCGGCGAGGTGCTGAAGCACTATCACCCGCACGGCGACAGCGCGGTCTACGACTCGATGGTCCGCATGGCCCAGGATTTCTCCCTGCGCTACCCGCTCGTCGACGGCCAGGGAAACTTCGGCTCGATCGATGGCGACTCCGCGGCCGCCTATCGTTACACCGAGGCCCGGCTCACCCGTCTCGCGGAGGAAATGCTCCGCGATATCGAGCGCGATACCGTCGACTTCGTCCCAAACTTCGACGGCACCGTGGAAGAGCCGGTCGTGCTGCCGGCGCGCTTCCCGAACCTGCTCGCGAACGGCTCCTCTGGCATCGCGGTCGGCATGGCGACGAACGTGCCGCCGCACAACCTGCGCGAGCTGATCGACGCGCTCGTGCACGAGGCCCGACACCCCGACTGCACGCTCGACGATCTCCTGCAGCGGCTTCCCGGACCGGACTTTCCGACCGGCGCGATCATCTGCGGAAGCGAGGGAATCCGCTCCGCCTACGCGACGGGCCGCGGATCGATCAGCGTGCGGGCCCGCGCCAGCTTCGAGGAGGACCGGCGCGGCAAGCGCATCGTCGTGACCGAGATCCCCTTCATGGTGAACAAGGCCACGCTCCAGGAGCGGATCGCCGACCTCGTGCGCGAGGGTCGGATCGACGGCGTGACGGACATCCGCGACGAATCGAACCGCCAGGGGATCCGCGTCGTGATCGAGGTGCGCCGCGACGCCCCGGAGGAGGTGATCCTCAACCAGCTCTACGTGCAGACGCCGCTGCAGACGACCTTCGGTGTGAACCTGCTCGCACTCGCGAATGGCCGGCCCAGGCTCCTCTCGCTCAAGGAGGCGCTGCGCCACTTCATCGATTTCCGGGGCGAGGTGGTGGTGCGTCGCGCCACCTTCGACCTGGCCCAGGCCCGGGCGCGCGCGCACCTGCTCGAGGGCTTCGCGGTCGCCCTCGACAACCTCGACGCGGTGATCGCGATCATCCGCGCCGCGGACGACACGGCCGATGCCCGCGCCCAGCTGATGGCGCGCTTCGAGCTCTCCGAGCTCCAGACCAACGCGATCCTCGAGATGCGGCTCCGCTCGCTGACGCAGCTCGAGCGGGGGCGCGTGATGGCCGAGCTCGCGGAGGTGCGCGCGAAGATCGTCGACCTCGAGGGTCTGCTCGAGAGCGACGAGCGCGTCCTCGACGTGATCGTCAGCGAGGCCGAGGAGATCCGCGAGAAGTACGGCGACGAGCGACGCACGGAGATCGGGCCGCCGGTGGTGGGTCTCACCACCGAGGACCTGATCGTCGAGGAGGAGATGGTCGTGACCGTCTCCCACCTCGGCTACATCAAGCGCACGCCCCTCACGCAGTACAGGGCGCAGCGGCGCGGTGGCAAGGGCGTGAAGGGCGCCGGGGCCGGCGAGCAGGACTTCGTCCAGCAGCTCTTCTCGGCCTCGACCCACGCTTTCATCCTCTTCTTCACCACGCGCGGGCGGGTCCATTGGCTCAAAGTGCACGAGCTGCCGCTGCTTGGTCGCCTCGCCCGAGGCCGGGCGCTCGTGAACGTGCTCCAGCTCGCCGAAGGCGAGCGGGTGCGGGCCACGCTCCCGGTGCGCAGCTTCGAGGAGGTGAGCGGCGATTTCGTACTGCTCGGCACGAAGCGCGGCGTCGTCAAGAAGACGCCGCTTCCGGCCTTTTCGAACCCGCGCCGCGGCGGGATCATCGCGATCAACCTCGGCGACGACGACGAGCTGATCGCGGCGCTGCGCACGAACGGGCACCAGCAGGTGCTGATCGCGACGGAGCAGGGCAAGGCGATCCGCTTCCCCGAGGAGCAGGTGCGTGCGATGGGTCGGACGGCGGCCGGGGTGCGCGGCATCTCGCTGCGGCCCAGCAACCACGTGGTCGGAATGGAGATCCTGTCACCCGGGGCGACCATTCTCACGGCCACCGAGAACGGCTACGGCAAGCGCACGCCGCTCGACGACTACCGGCTCCAGGGGCGCGGCGGGCAGGGCGTGATCACGATCCGCACCTCGGCGCGCAACGGCGCGGTGGTCGGGGTGGCACAGGTGCTCGGCGACGACGAGGTCATGTTCATCACCAACGCGGGGCAGACCCTGCGCTGCCGCGTCGACACGATTTCGACCATGGGCCGCGCGGTGCAGGGCGTGCGGCTGATGGACCTCTCGCCCGGGGAGAAGGTCGTGTCAGTCGCGCGCCTCGCCGAGCGCGACGAGATCGAAAGCGGCGGGGATTCCGGTGATCCGGAGGGCGACAGCAGCGACGCCGATGCGGGTGATGCGGACGGCGATGCAGTGGATGCGGGCCCGGATTCCGGCGAGTCGGGCGGCGACTCCTCGGAGGACTGAGCGCCGGTGCGCCATCCCCGCTCGGCGGCCCTCTTCGAGCGCGCGCGCCGGGTGATTCCCGGCGGCGTCAACAGCCCCGTGCGGGCCTTCGGGTCCGTCGGCGGCACGCCTCCCTTCCTGGTCGCGGGCAAGGGCTCGCGCGTGCGCGACGCCGATGCAAACGAGTACATCGACTACGTGGGCTCATGGGGGCCGCTCGTGCTCGGCCACGCCGACCCGCAGGTGCTCGACGCCATTCGGGCCGCGCTGGAATGCGGCACGACTTTCGGGGCTCCGACCGAGCTCGAGGTGGAGCTCGCCGAGCTCGTCTGCGAGGCGCTCCCGGCAGTCGAGCAGGTGCGGATGGTGAGCTCCGGGACGGAGGCCGCGATGAGCGCGCTGCGCCTCGCGCGTGCCGCCACCGGCCGGGACCGGATCCTCAAGTTCGAGGGCTGCTATCACGGTCACTCGGATGCGCTGCTGGTGGGCGCGGGCAGCGGAGTGGCGACCCTCGGGATCCCCGGCTCGCCGGGGGTACCCAGGGCTTTCACCGAGCTCACCATCCAGGCGCCCTACAACGACGCGGATGCCGTGGACGCGGCCTTCGCACGCTGGGGCAGCGAGCTCGCCTGCGTCATCGTCGAGCCGGTCGCTGGCAACATGGGCCTCGTGCTGCCCGTCCCGGGCTTCCTCGAACAGCTGCGCGAGCGCTGCGACAAGGCCGGCGCGCTGCTCGTCTTCGACGAGGTGATCACCGGCTTTCGAGTGGGCTGGAGCGGGGCGCAGGGGCGCAGCGGAGTCCTCCCCGATCTGACCGTGCTCGGCAAGATCGTCGGCGGAGGCCTCCCGGCGGCAGCCTATGGGGGGCGCGCGGACCTGATGCGTCGCGTCGCCCCCGAGGGTCCCGTCTATCAGGCGGGAACCCTATCGGGAAATCCCCTCGCAATGGCTGCGGGCCTCGCCACGCTGCGCCGACTGCGAGAGCCCGGCAGCTACGAGCGTCTCGAGGCGCTCTCGACCCGGCTCGCCGAGGGGCTACGCGAACGCGCGGGAAAGCTGGGCGTGGAGCTCTGCACGTCGGCGATCGGAGGGATCTTCGGCTTCTTCTTCCACCCGGGCCCCGTGAGGTGCTTCGATGACGCGCGCCGGCAGCGCGAGGATCGATTCCGCGCGTTCTTCGGCGCGATGCTCGATGCGGGGATCTACCTGGCGCCATCTCCCTACGAGTGCGGCTTCGTCTCGTTGGCGCATGCGGATGCCGAGATCGAGCGGACGCTGGACGCGGCCGAGAATGCGCTCAGGATTGCGAGCACTTGCGAGGATTGAGGGCTTCGGGGCCCTCCGCTAGACTCCGCGCCGCTCGGGGGCCCGGGCGCATCGCACCCGGGCCTTCGTCGTCGTGCATTCCGGCGGATGGCGTCGGAAGTGGCGTTCGGCGTCGGATGTCCGTTGGAAGACGTCGGAAAAGTCTGGCTCCGGGTCACGAAGCGAGGCCGTGGTGGCAGATCGGCGTCGCGAGGAGGTGAGCGACGGCCGTCGCATCGGAGGCGCCTACCAGGGCGCGTTCGAGGCGGTCTTCGCGATCGTAATCGGGGCCGGGCTGGGCTTCGCCGCGGACCGTCACTTCGAGACCGATCCGTGGGGGATCCTGATCGGTCTCGCTCTCGGCTTCAGCGCCTTCGTGCTGAGGCTCGTCCGGTTGGGGCGATCCGTGCAAGAAGCAGAGCGGGAACGGCGCGACGATTCCGGCGGACCAGGAGGTAGCGGCGGGTGAACCTGGACCCCATCGAGCGCACGAATCTCACGCTTTCCGCGGGTGCCGCGGCGCTGTCGCTCGCGCTCGCGCCGCCGGTTTTCGCGGCGAGCCTGCTCGCTGGCGCGGCGCTCGAGCTGGTGAACTTTCGCGGCCTGCGCCGCTCGGCGGCCGCGTTCTTCGGCGGCGAAGTTCCGGGCGGCAGCGGCTACAGCGCCGTCGCCGGGCTGCGCTTCCTGCTTCTCGCGGTCGGGATCGCGACCGCACTCGGCCTCGGTGCCCACCCGGTCGGGCTCGTGATCGGCCTGTCGCTGATCATGCCTGCGGCGGTGATCGAGGCCTGGCGCCACCGCCCGCCCGTCGATCCGGATGCGCCCCGGCTCGCCGCGGACGATCCGGACTGGGAGCGCTGGGATGCGTGGCTGGCGCGCGAGACGCAGCCCGCCGAGGACGAGGAGCGGTGACCCTCTACGCGCCGCTCGAACATGCGCTGCATGTTCCGTGGGTGTTTCAGGCGGCCGTGCTGGCGGCGCTGCTGCTGGCCCTGGCCGGCGTGCTCGTTCGGCGTCAGCTCTCCGTGGCCGGTGGCGGCGTGCTCCCCGACGAGGGTGTCACGCTGCGCAACGCGCTCGAGGTCGTGGTCGAGGGCCTGGCCGGCCTCGCGCGCGATACGATGGGCGACGAGTGGCGCCGCTATTTCGCGCTCGTCGGGACGATCTTCCTGTTCATCCTGGTCTCGAACGTGATGGGCCTCGTCCCGGGGCTCGGCGGCTCGACCAGCGACATCAACACCACCGCTGCGTGGGCGATCATCTCCTTCATCGCCTACAACATCGTGGGGATCCGCAAGCACGGCTTCTGGTACATCAACCAGTTCATGGGGCCCTCGTTCTTCGAGCTCCACCTCTTCGGGCGGCACATCCACGTCCGGCCGCTCGCGCCGCTCTTCCTGCCGCTCGAGCTGCTGCTCCACTTTGCCCGGATCGTGACGCTCGCGGTCCGGCTGCTTGCGAACATGTTCGCGGATCACACCGTGGTCGCGGTCTGGATCACGCTGGTCCCCATCGCGATACCGGCGCTCTTCATGGGGCTGGGGCTCCTCGTGGCGGTGCTCCAGGCCTTCGTGTTCTCGCTGCTGACGATGATCTACATCGGGCAGGCGCTGGAAGACCCGCACTAGCGGTCGACAGGTACCAATCAAGTCCAACCCAGGGAGACAATGGAAATGCGTCATCTCGTCCGGATCGTCCTCTTGAGCCTTTGCTTCGCTCTCGTCCCGCTCGTGGCCCTCGCAGAGGACGGCAGCGGCGGGGGCAGCGGAGCCGGAATGCTCGCGATCGGCGCCGGGCTCGCGATCGGCCTCGCCGGCCTCGGCTGCGGCATCGGCCAGGGACTCACCGCCGGGAACGCGGCGGCGGGGATCGCCCGCAACCCCGGCGCCGCGGGGACGATGTTCACGAGCTTCATCCTCGGGATGGTGCTGATCGAGTCGATCTCGATCTACGGCCTCGTCGTCGGGCTGCTGATCGTCTTCAAGATTCCGGGCTGACGGCCTTCGCTCGGCTCCGCCTCGCTGGGCGGCGGCTTCGCCGCGTGGCTCGAGCGGGGGCCCACGCTTCGCTCGGCTCCACCTCGCTGCGCGGCGGCTTCGCCGCCTTGCGTGAGCGAGAGGACGGACTCGCGATGAACCGCCGGGCGAAGAACTCGACGCGGGTCTCACCCCGTTGAAGTCCCGCGCCGAACCCGTGCCCTCCGCCCGGCGGTTCGGTTCCCGCCAACCCCCGGTCCCGTTAGAGGGGCGAGGCGGGAGTGCCCGAAGGCACGCCCACGTCGCAACGCAAGCCGCGTGCCGGGGCAAAGCGGCCGGTCGCGGGCGACAGACGCTCGGCTTTTCGGGTGCTTACCTCTCGGCTGGCGCTGGCCTCGCGGCCCGCTGCGCCTCCGAGTTCACAGGAGGCCCGTGAAGCGCGGTTGCCTGCTCGTCTTCGAGGGTCTCGACGGCTCGGGGAAGAGCACCCAGGCGCGCGAGCTCGCGCGCGTCCTGCGGGCCGCGGGCCACACGCCGCTCGAGACCTTCGAGCCGACCGAAGGACCGACGGGCGCGCGGATTCGCGCGATGGCCCGTTCGGGCGAGACGCTCGCACCCGAGGAAGAGCTGCGCTGGTTCGTCGAGGATCGGCGCGTGCACGTCCGCGACACCCTTGCGCCGACGCTCGCGGATGGACGCAGCATCGTCTGCGACCGCTATTTCCTCTCGAGCGTCGCGTACCAGGGCGCGCGCGGCCTCGACTGGCGCCGCCTGCTGGACGAGAGCGAGGCCGAGTTCCCGCTTCCCGACCTCGTGCTGCTGCTCGAGCTCGAGCCCGCCGCGGGCCTCGAGCGCGTGCGCGCGCGCGGGGCGGCCATCGAGGGCGTGTTCGAGCACGCGGGCTACCTCGAGCGCGTCGCGGCGATCTTCCGGGCGATCGACCGCCCCTACCTCGAGCGCATCCCGGCCGGCGGAACGGTCGCCGAGGTGCACGCCGCCGTCGCCGCCCGCGTCCGCACCCGCGTCGGACTGCTCTGACCCCGAGCGGGGGCTCGCACTCCGCCCGCACGACAAGAGCACGTCCCCGGAGCGATGGCGCGCGAGCGGCACGCGGAGCGGGTGGCGCGAGAGCTCGAGGGGCTCTCGCGATGAGCTGCCTCGGACGGGTCGGAACGGGCTTCTATCGTCTCGACGGGGAGGCTACTTGCTGAAGCGCCCGCCGTAGAGGACGGGACTGGAGACCTGCTCGGGGTGGATCCGGATCGTGACGCGTCGGGCGTCCGGCGGGTCGAGATCCGCGGGCGGCTCGTGGCCACCCGATTGCCGACGGAACTGCAGACGCAG
>CAYPSI010000219.1:0-7655 GCA_964413375.1 uncultured Spirochaetales bacterium
CGGCTCGTAGTGCGCGCTGTGCTTGTTCACGTGGACCTTCAGGTACCGGTAGTCCAGCGACTCCATCCAGTAGTTGCTGATCTGGAGGTTCCACGTCGCGCACTCGGGAATGCGCGGCACGCGGATCCAGAGCGCCTCGTCGGGCCCTACCCGCCAGCGGCTCTGGAGGTAGTGGATCTGTGCGTCTCCGCCCGCGCGCATGCAGCGCTCCTGGTCGTCGGAGGGCAGCTCGTTCTCATGCGCCGAATAGTGGTTCATCCACTCCACGAAGAGGTTCGAGGTGCGGCGCACCAGGCCGATCGCGCGCTGGAGCCCCTCCTCCAGCGTTTCCGGATCCAGCACCGGCGCGCCCTCGGCGCCAATGCGCTCGATGCGCAGCTTCGCCGGCACCTCCTTCTCGCGGTCGTGGAAGGTCATGCGCACGATCAGCGCGCGCGTCTCCGGCGTCATCGGGAGCCAGTTGCCCGGCTGCGGCTTGCAGGACACGATCAGCTCGAAGGTCCCATCGGGTCGAAGCTGGAGATCGCGCCCATCGAGCTTACCGGTCGGCACCATCGTGCCATCGACCTCGTAGCCGCCGCTCTTCGTCCCGAAGCTCAGGTAGGGCATCGTCCCGCGCGTGCCGCTGATCCGGTACTCGTAGGCGCCACTCACGTTCGCGTTCCAGTAGATGTTGTCCGGATTGTCGTTGCCGATCTTGATCGTCTGGTTCGAGAGCTGATAGAAGCCGGAGAAGGCCGGGTCGCCGTACTCGAGCTGCTGTTCGAGCCCCGCTCGGAGCAGTCGGGTCAGATAGCGGATCCCCTCGGCGCGCTGGAGCGGGTCGGTCGGGACCTCGTCCCGCAACAGCACTTCGCCCGCCCGCTCGAGCTCCCGGCAGAAGTCGCGCCAGGCGCTCCCGTCCACGATGCGCTGCAGCTTGCCGCTTTGGGTCCTCGCCATCGGCGCCTCCTCGTTTCCTGCCCCCTAGAGTGCCCGCATCCGGCCCGGGAGTCCAAGCCCAAAGAGGGCGCCGATGCGATCCCGGGGGGAGGCGAGGCATCGTCCGCTTCCCCACGGAGTCGAAGCCGGGCGCCGGGGACTACGCTGGAGCGATGGCGTCGGCTACGCTGCCAGCCCCGCCGACACGAGAGGGAGTGAGAACGCGATGGCTGCGAAGAAAAAGAAGAAGATGAAGAAGCCCGTTGCCAAGAAGGCGGCGAAGCGCGCCGCCGCCGCGCCGAAGGCGCGGGCCAAGAAGAAGGCCACCGCTGCCAAGGGCCGCGGCGCCTCCAAGGCGGCCGGTCGTGAAGCCAAGGGCGAGGTCGTCTACTCGGACGTGCTCCGCGAGCTCCGTTCGAGCCTGGTCTCGCGCCTGATCCGCTAGCGCGCGGTCCTGCGTCCGGTGCGGATCCCCGAGCGCGGCGCGTCACGGCAGGAGGTGCTCGAGCAGCTCGAGCGCTTCCGAGACGGCGACATGCCGTGGCGCGACGGCCGCACCTGGGCGTACGTCTACGACCCGGGGCGCGAAGCGGAGGCCGTGATCAAGGAGGCCTTCGCGAGCTACCTCAGCGAGAACGCGCTCGATCCAACCGTCTTCCCGAGCACGCTGCGGATGGAGAACGAGGTGGTCGCGATGGCGGCCGCCCACCTCTCGGGAGACGCGGAGGTCGTCGGAAACTTCACGAGCGGGGGGACCGAGAGCATCCTGCTCGCGGTGAAGGCCGCCCGGGACCGGGCTCGGACCGAGCGACCCGAGCTCGCCCTTCCCGAGATGGTGCTTCCCGAAACGGCCCATGCGTCCTTCCAGAAGGCCGCGCACTACCTCGGGGTGCGAGCGGTCCTCGCCCCGGTCGACCCGGTGAGCTTTCGCGCGGATCCGGATGCCGTTCGCGCGGCGATCACGAGCAACACGATCCTGCTGGTCGGCTCGGCGATCTCCTACGCGCACGGCGTCGTCGACCCGATCCGCGAGCTCGGCGCGCTAGCACTGGAACGAGAGCTCCCGCTCCACGTCGACGCCTGCATGGGCGGCTTCCTGCTGCCGTACTTGCGCAGACTCGGGGCTGCCGTTCCGGACTTCGACTTCCAGGTGCCGGGCGTGACCTCGATCTCGATGGACCTCCACAAGTACGCCTTCGCCGCCAAGGGTGCGTCGACGATCCTGTATCGCAGCGCCTCGCTTCGCAAGCACCAGATGTACGCGTGCTCGAACTGGTCTGGCTACACGGTGATCAACCCCACCGTGCAGAGCACGAAGTCCGCCGGTCCGGTCGCGGCGGCGTGGGCGGCGCTCCACTTCATCGGCGACGACGGCTACCTCGAGATCGCGCGCAAGGTGCGCGACGCGACGGCCCGCCTCGTCGCGGGAGTGGGAGCGATTCCGAGCCTGCGCGTGCTCGGACGCCCGGACATGAACCTCTTCTGCTTTGCCTCGGACGGCCCGAGCGTCTTCCCCATCGTCGACGAGATGAAGCAGCGCGGCTGGTACGTGCAGCCCCAGCTCGCCTTCGGAAGCTCGCCGGAGAACATCCACCTCTCGGTGAATCCGCAGAGCGTGCGCTGGGTGGACGAGCTGCTCGCCGACCTTCGCGAGTGCACCGAGAAGGCCCGCGCGCTGCCCTCCGGCCAGCTCGCGGCGCGCATCCGCGAGAGCTTCGGCAAGCTGCGCGCCGAGGAGCTCGACGAGGGGGTCTTCGAGGGCCTGCTCGCGATGGCGGGCGTCGGCAGCGAGGGCCTCCCCGCGCGCATGGCCGAGATCAACGAGGTGCTGAACGCGCTGCCGGTTCCGATGCGCGAGCGGCTGCTGGTCGAGTACCTGAACGGCCTGTTCCGCCAGCCCGCTCCCAAAGACTGACGCGAAGGCTCGCACGCTGCTCCCCGAGGCCACCGGAACGCTTCCCGACTGGGCGATGGCCAATGCGATCACCTCGTTTGCGACGCTGCTCGCCGGCGTCGTGACCCTGGCCCTCTGGGCCGCCCTCCCGGGCCAGCCGCGGCGCTGGGCCCACGCCTATCTCTGGATCGTGCTGACAGGGATCCCGACGCTGGGGCTCCACGCCTATGGGGAGCCCTTTCGCGCACCGAGCCATCCGTGGTGGAGCGTGGCCGATACCGGCTCGAACCTGATCCTCGCCTGGGCCTTCCAGGTCGCGGTGCTCGGCGACTTCTGGAGCCGCCGAGTGCAGCGCCGGGCGGGCGCGGCCTCGCTCTGCGCAAACCTCCTCGCCATCGGCTGGATGATCCGCGAGCGCTTCTTCGCCGATGGGCCGCGCTTCCTGATCCCGCTCGGGGAGATCGGAGGCTTCACCGCCGGCGAGGTGACGCTGATCCTCGACGCCCTGCTCGTCGTCGCCCTGCTCTACCGCTCGCGTGAGCACTGGCCCTCGCGCGCGCGTCCGGTACTCCACGTCGCAACGGCACTCTTTCTATGCGGCCTCGCGCTCGCAACGGCGGCGAACCCGCGGGTCGGCACGCTCTTCGGCGTGCGAGTGCTCGCCTGGCACGCCCTCTGGCATCTCGTCGGCGCCTTCGGCTTCCTCGCCCTCTTCGTCTTCAACCACGTCCGCTTCGCCGAGTCCGGACCCTCGGTTAAGATGCCGGAGCTCGCCCGGAGGACGGCATGAAGTTCACCTGGTTCAACCTGATGCCGTGGCCGCACCTCCCGGCGGACTTCCGGGAGCGCCATCGCTCCGTGTGGGTCGACATCCCGAGCCGGCTCTACGACCCGGTGAAGGGACACGACGTCTACCACGACTACCTCGACCAGCTCGAATACGCGGAGCAGCTCGGCTTCGACGGCATCGGCGTGAACGAGCACCACGCGAACGCCTACGGGCTGATGCCCTCGCCCAACCTGATGGCGGCGGCGCTGTCCCGACGGACCTCGCGGGCCGCGCTCGTGGTCCTCGGCAACTCGATCGCGCTCTACAACCCCCCGCTCCGCGTCGCCGAGGAGTTCGCGATGCTCGACGTGATCTCGGGCGGGCGTCTCGTCGCGGGCTTCCCGGTCGGCTCGTCGATGGACACGAACTACTGCTACGGCACGATCCCCGCCGAGACGCGCGAGCGCTACACCGAGGCGCACGCGCTGATCCGGCGCGCCTGGGCCGAGGACGAGCCCTTCGCGTGGAACGGCCGCTACACCCGGCTGCGCTACGTGAACTGCTGGCCGAAGCCGATCCAGAAGCCGCATCCTCCGGTCTTCGTGCCGGGCGGCGGATCGATCGAGACCTGGGATTTCTGCATCGACAACGACTACTCCTACTCCTATCTGAGCTTCACGGGCTACCTCCGCGGGAAGCAGCTCCTCGATGGCTACTGGAAGCGCATCGCCGAGCGCGGGGTCGACGAGTCGCCCTACCGCGCCGGCTTCGCGCAGATCATCTGCGTCGCCGAGGACGACGCCGAGGCCGAGCGGCTCTACGCCCGGCACCTGCTCTACTTCTACAACCGCTGCCTGCACATCTATCCGGGCTTCGCCGATGCGCCGGGCTACCGCACGCTCAAGACGCTCCAGGCGGGAGCCCTGCCCCAGTTCACCGCGAAGGGCCAGAAGACGATGAGCGAGCTCACCTGGCGGGATCTCGTCGAGGGCGGCTACGTGATCGCGGGCAGCCCGGCCAGCGTGCGCGAGCGCATGGTCGAGATGATCCGGGGCCTGCGCGTCGGCAACGTCTTCTGCCTGCTCCACATGGGCGACATGCCGAACGAGCTGACGCGCCACTCGACGCGGCTCTTCGCGGAGTGCGTGATGCCCGAGCTGCGCGGAATCTGGTCCGACTGGAAGGATGACGGCCGCTTCTGGATCCAGCCGCTCGAGACCCGGCGCGAGCCCTCCCCGATCGGCGGGAGAACGCATTGATGGAATCGCAACCCATCGAGACGGTGGTTAGCCGGACGAAAGCACTGGACTCGCGACCCGTCGACGCGGTGGTTGGTGGTACAGAAGCACTGAACTCACGACTCGTCGAGACGGCGGGAGGGCGCACCAAGGTTCGCGTCTACGAGGGTGGCAAGGGGCCGCCGCTGCTCTTCCTGTCCGGGATCTCGGGCCTCTTCCCGGAGGACCCCTTCCTCGCGGCGCTCGCCGCCCGCCATCGCGTCGCGGCACCGCTGCTCCCCGGCTACGAGGATTCCGAGGGCGCCGAGAACCTGCGCACGATGCAGGACGTCGTGCTCTGGGCCTTCGACCTGCTCGACGCAATCGAAATGGAGAGGCCGCTCGTGCTGGGTCACTCGATGGGCGGGATGATCGCGGCCGAGATGGCCGCTCTGTGCCCCCGCGAGGTGGAGAAGCTCGTGCTCGTGGCGCCCGCGGGACTGTGGCTCGACGCGCACCCGATTCCGGACCTGTTTGCGCTGATGCCCTTCGAGCTCCCCTCGCTGCTCTTCCACGACGCCGCGCTCGGCGCGCGGCTGCTCACCAGCGGACTCGTGCCCGAGGAGAGGCGCGACGCCTCGGGGCAGGGCGCTTCCGACTTCGCCGCTCTCGCGCAGCGCTTCGAAGACACGCGCTTCCTGCAGGCTTTCCTGATCCAGAACGCCCGGCGCCTCGGCATGGCCGGCAAGCTCCTCTTCCCGATTCCGGACCGCGGCCTCTCGGAGCGCCTGTATCGGGTACGCGCCCGGACGACGCTCGTCTGGGGCGCCTCGGACCGGCTGATCGATTTCGCCTACGCATCCGCCTGGCAACGCCTGCTGCCAGAGGCCCGCCTCGTCCGCGTGCCCGATGCCGGACACATGCTCCCCTACGAGAAGCCCGACGCGCTTCTCGCAGCCCTCGGGTGACCCCCATGAAGCGCAAGCTCCCGCGACTTCCGCTGCTCCTCGGACTGCCGGTCCGGTGTGCCGCGGGCAGGTCGCGGTTGACGTGATCGAGGATCAGTTCTGGGTCGCCTTTCTCGCCCCCGAACACGCTCAGCGTATTGCCCGGGCACTTCGGCAGCTATCCGAACTTCTTCTTCGAAATCGACGCCTCCGACGCGCGCCCCTTCGCGGACGAGATACGGGCGCTGCGTTCCGACGCGGACCTCGAGCGTTTCGTCGATCGCCACGGCATCCGCCGCACGAGCGCCCGTTACTGGGAGACGGTCGACTGGATCCACGCCGACCTGCGCCGACGCTCGCCCCGCGAGGCGGGCCTCTACGACCTCGCCCGCTACCAGAACCTGTAGCAGGTCGCCTCGATCGGGCGTTCGGCAACGCCGGCCGCGGTGCTGGCGCGCTCAGGGGCTCGTCGTCGCCTGCTTCGCGCGCTCGCGCTCGGCCTGCGCGTCGGCGATCAGCCGGTAGGCGACATAGTACTTGTAGATGTTCGCCACGTAGCGCACCGGCTCCTGGCCGACGCGTTCGGCCGCCACGAGCTCGACGTTGTTGAACCAGACGTTCGGATCGAGGCCGCGCTTCAGGGCCTCCTTGCGCAGCTTCGCCACCTTGGCCGGCCCGGCGTTGTAGGAGGCGAACGCGAAGAGCTGGCGGTTCAGGCCGTCGAGCTCGGCGTCCGCGAAGTAGCGGTCGAGGACGTAGCGCAGGTACTTGGTCCCGGCGTGGATGTTCGCCTCGGTCTGCTGGATGTCTCCGACCGCCAGCTCCTTTCCGGTCGCGGGCATCACCTGCATCACGCCGATCGCGCCAACCTGGCTCTTCACGGTCTGGTCCAGGCGCGACTCCTGGTAGCCCTGCGCCGCCAGCATCAGCCAGTCGAAATCGTATTGCGCGCCGTAGGTCTGGAAGAAGTGAAGCGTGTGCAGCAGCTTCACGTACTCCTCCTGGGTGGTCGCGTTCTTCACATACTTCGTGTTCTTCAGGTACTGCTTGAACTTCTGGTTGCCGAAGAGCGTCCCCTTGCCGTGCCGCCGCGCGAAGTCGTCGAGAAATGCCTCGAGCTTCGGGCTCTGCTTGCGGAAGGCCAGCGCGATCTCGGCCCCGCGGCGCACCGCGACGTCCGGATGGAGGGCGAGATTCGGAAGGACCTCGGCCCAGAACGCAGCCTTGTGACTGTCGACCACCGCGAAGGGCACGAGCCCGGCACTCACCATCTCGAGGATGTCCTCGTCCTCGAGCCCCTCGGGCGACGGCTTCACTTTCAGCGGCGGGAGCCCGCGCCGCCCGAAGTCCTCGTTCAGGTGCCACAGGCTCTGGAAGTAGCTGCTCGAGAGCCGGACGAAGACCTCGCGTCCGGACAGGTCGTCGACGCTGCGGAACTCCGGGCCCCCTGGCCCCGCCACGACGATCTCGGAGACGTCGGACCACAGCGGCGCCGAGAAGTCGACCCACTCCTGGCGCTCCGGCGTGATCGTGAGGTTTGCCGCGGCGATGTCGCCCTTGCCCTGGAAGAGGGCCGGGATGAGCTCGTCCGGGCGGACCGGCACGTAGATCACCTCCACCTCGAGGGTTCCACGCGCCCGCTTCGCGTTGAGCTCCTTTCCGAGCGCCTGTCCGAGGTCGTAGCTGATCCCGCGCTGCGTCCCCTTGTCGACGAAGTAGAAGGTGCGGCTGGGCACCACGAGGATGCGGATCTCGCGCCGCTCGAGCATGCCGTCGAGATCGCCCGTCCACTCGCGCTGTGCCCGCTCCATGCCGAGCCAGCGCCGCATCGTGTCGAGCTGCGCCTCGGCACTGCGCGGAGCGAGCGCCAGCACGCTGCACAGGAGCACCAGCAGCCATGCCTTCGC
>CAYPSI010000220.1:0-1746 GCA_964413375.1 uncultured Spirochaetales bacterium
GAGATCGCGGAGAAGCTCGACAACGAGTCGGCCCGCATTGCCGGGTACTTTCACCTCGGGGTGGCGTATCTGATCGATGCGCAGCCCGCCGCCGCTCGCGAGGCCTTCCGCGAGAGCGCCGCGATCGCTCGTGATCGCCGCGCGCAGCTCGAATTCCTGCCCCAAGTGCTGGCCCTGCTCTCGGAGGCGCACGTGACGCTTGGCGAACGGACCGAGGCCTTGGCCGCGGCGCGTGAAGCCATCGATCTAGCGTAACTGCTCGCCGTAGCCCGTCTGGTCTCTGACGCTGATTGCGCCGATCCTTCGTCGACGGAAGACGACGGAGGGGGCGCGATGGATCGACTCGAGGTGCAGGCGCGCGAGGCGGTGAGGGGCCTCGGGCGCCGGGGACGGACGCAGCGGATTCCGACGGCGGTGCGAGAGCGGGTGGTCGCCTACGCGCGCGTGGCCCGGGTCGACGGCGTGAGCTGGCGGCGCATCGCGAGATCCGTCGGGCTCTCGACCTCGGGCGTGCAGCGCTTCGCGCACGTGAGACCCCCGCCGCCGCACGCCTCGCTCGTGCCGGTCGTCGTGCAGGCGTCGTCGGCGGAGAATCCGCTGGCGAGTGCGGGGCTCAGCCTCCTCACGCCGAGCGGCCATCGCCTCGAAGGACTCTCACTCGAGGACGCGGTCGCGCTGCTGCGGGCGCTCGATTGATCGGGAGCACGCGCGCGCTGCGGGTCTTCGCCTACGCGGCGCCGGCGGATCTGCGCAAGGGCTTCGATGGCTTGGCGGCACTGGTCGTCTCGGCGCTCGGCCGCGATCCGCTCTCGGGCGAGTGCTTTCTCTTCACGAGCCGCCTGCGCACGCGCGCAAAGCTGCTCCACTACGATGGAACGGGGTTTTGCCTCTACCACAAGCGGCTCGAGGCGGGACGCTTCGCAAGCCTGTGGGAACGCGCGACGGGAAATCGCCTGGAGCTCACGATCGCGGAGCTCGCGCTCTATCTCGAAGGCAACCGGATGGTGGGTCGCCTCGCGCTCTCGCCGCAGGCGATTGCGCCGCAGACCCTTGCGGAGAGACGCAGATCCGTGTAAGTTAGGCGTCGTGATCGATCTCGCCCGCGAGTCGCGACCCGAGGTACTGCGCGAGGTCGCGCGGCTGCAGCAGCAGGAGATCGAGAAGCTCCACCGCCGGCTCGGCGAGCTCGCGGCAGCGCTGGCGAAGGCGAAGGGCGAGGACGCGACGAAGGCCCTGCAGCTCGAGCTCTTGCGGCTGCGCGAACAGCTCGCGGCCCGCGAGCAGAAGCTCTTCGGCCGCTCCTCGGAGCAACGGCGTTCGACGGGGAACGGGGAAGCGCCTGCCGAGGGCGCTGCAGCGCCCGCTGCTCCGCGCCGAGGCCACGGGCCCCGCTCCCAGCCCGAGCTCCCGATCGTTGAGGTCGTCCACAGCCTCGACGAGCCCGACCGGGCCTGCCCCGCCTGCGGCGGAGAGCTCGCCGAGATGACGGGCCAGTCCGAGGACTCCGAGGAGATCGACGTCATCGAGCGCTCGTACCGCCTCGTGCGCCACCGCCGCCAGAAGTACCGCTGCGCGTGCGGCGGGTGCGTGGACACCGCCCTCGGGCCGCCGAAGCTCGTGCCGGGGGGCCGCTACGCGGTCGACTTTGCCGTGGCCGTCGCCGTCGCGAAGTACGTCGATCACTTGCCTTTGGCCCGCCAGGTGCGGCAGATGGCGCGGGCCGGGCTCTCGGTCGACACCCAGACG
>CAYPSI010000221.1:0-4564 GCA_964413375.1 uncultured Spirochaetales bacterium
GTCGGGGCGCGCCCAGCTGCCGACGAGCAGCAGCCGGTCGACGCGCTCGGGGCGCCGCAGCGCCAGCTCCTGCGCGACCATGCCGCCCATGAAGGCGCCGAGCACGTCGGCGCGCGGGATCGCGAGCGCGTCGAGCAGCGCGGCCGCGTCGTCAGCGAGATCGGCCGTGGTGAAGGGGGCTCCGGTATCGTCGCTTCCGCCGACGCCGCGGTGGTCGAAGACGATGGTGCGACGGGTCTTCTGGAACTCCGGAACCTGGAGCGGGAGCCAGCCGCGGCAGGAGCCGCCCATGCCCATCACGAGCAGCAGCGGAGGGGCATCGCCCTCGCCATGGACCTCGTGATAGAGCTTGCGCCCCGCGACGATCGCGTACGGCATGCGACGGATACTAGCTCGGTGAACTCCGCTCGCCTGCGGCTCGCTGCGCGCGGCCTTCGGCCGCTTGCGGGCTCGATCGACTCCGCTCGCCTGCGGCTCGCTGCGCGCGGCCTTCGGCCGCTTGCGGGCTCGATGAGCTTCGCGCTTGCTAGCGGCTGAGCTGGCGGAGGTCGCGCAGGACGCCGCGGGCGACGGCCTTGAGCGTCTCGAAGACGCCCTTGCCGACGGTGGCGCAGGCCTCGAAGTCCGGGACGCCGTTCGGGTTGAGCAGCCGCTTCATCTCGGCGAGCGGCGCGGCGTTCGGGAGGTCGCGCTTGTTGTGCTGCACCACGGTGGGGAGCTTGTCGAGGTCGTAGCCCTGGTCGGCCAGGTTGATGCGCAGGTTGTCGAGGCTCTCGACGTTCGCCTCCATCCGCTCGATCTGGCTGTCGGCCACGAAGACCACGCCGTCCACGCCCTTCAGGATCAGCTTGCGGCTCGCGTCGTAGAAGACCTGGCCGGGCACGGTATAGAGATGGAAGCGCGTCTTGAAGCCGCGGATCTGGCCCAGCGCCAGCGGCAGGAAGTCGAAGAAGAGGGTCCGCTCGGTCTCGGTCGCCAGCGAGATCATCTTGCCCTTCAGGTCGGGATTGGTCTTGGTGTAGATGAACTGCAGGTTGGTCGTCTTCCCACACAGCCCGGGGCCGTAGTAGACGATCTTGCAGTTGATCTCGCGGGACGAGTAGTTGATGAACGACATGTCCGGTTCTTAGACCGAGAAGAGGTTGTCGATGTCCTCGTCCGTGATCTCCGCGAAGGGCGTTCCCAGGGGGCCCGCCGACTTCTCTTGATCCGCCTTCTTGCGGATCTCTTCGAAGACCCTCGCGAGCTGTGCACTCGCCTTCTTGACGCGCAGGCGCACCAGGCCGAGCGAGCTGCGGTCGTCGAAGACGATGACCAGGATGATCCGACCCGAGATCAGCGAGATGTGCAGGTTGTCTCGCTGGCCCTGGTGGAAATGGACCGGGAACTCGTCCTCGCCGACCACTCGGGCGAGGCCGCCGGTGGCGGCGACGCAGCCCGCGGTGAGCGAGGCCAGGCTCGTGGTGTCGATGCCGCGCATCTCGCCGGCCTCGGCGATCAGCTGGCCGTTGCGGTCGACGATGAAGACGCCCTTCGCATTCGCGTCCCGGACGAGCATCTGCCCCACCGCGACGATCTTGCGGTAGTCCTCGTCGTAGAGGACGAGCTGGCTGTCGCGCATCGGCAGTTGCCTCGACAAACGCTCGGGGGGGAAGGGGATTTCGCCCCGCAATCTACACCGGCCGCGCGGCACACGCCAAGCGGCCATCTTGGCGAGGATCGGCCCGCAGGGGACCGGGCTTTAGCCGCCGGTCCGGGTACTCCGCTCGGCTACGCCTCGCTGCGCGGCCGCGGCCCGATTGACTCCGCTCGCCTGCGGCTCGCTGCGCGGGCTCGCTCAAGCCATGGACCGGCGGTGGGTGACGCTGAGGCCGACGGTGATGTGGTCGGCGTACTCGAGGTCGCCGCCGAGCGGCATGCCGTAGGCGATGCGCGTGATCGGGATGCCCTGCGGCTGGAGCCGTTCGTGGATGTAGTGGGCCGTCGCGTCGCCCTCGGTGTCCGGGTTGGTCGCGAGGATCAGCTCGCGGAGGCCACCCCGACGCACGCGCGCCTCGAGCTCTCCGATCCGGATCTCGCCGGGGCCGATGCCATCGATCGGGGAGAGCGTGCCGCCGAGCACGAAGTAGCGGCCCGTGAAGCGCCCGCTGCGGTCGATCGCGGCGCGGTCGGCCGGCTCCTCCACCACGCAGAGGATCCCGGCGTCGCGCTGTGGGTCTCGGCAGATCGCGCAGGGCGAGGCGTCCGTCAGGTCGAAGCACTCCTCGCAGAGCACGATCTCCTGCCTGAGCCGCGCGATCGCCTCGGCGAGCTCGCGCACCTGCCCCTCGGGTGCGCCGAGCAGGTAGAACGCGAGGCGCGTGGCTGACTTCTCGCCGATGCCGGGGAGCCGCCGCAGGCCCGTCACGAGCCGCGCGATGGGTGCGGGGGTCTTCAACGGGGGGCCGGCGTCCGCGGGCTCACGATCGGCGCGGGCCGCCCGGGGCAGGGCGGATGTCGACGATCTTGGCTTCGAGGACCTCGAGGGCGGTGTTCACCGCTCCGTGCTCGAGCGCGCGCTCGCGCAGCCGGCGGGCCGCCTCGCGGTCCTCCGGGCGCGCGATCGGTGCGGGGGCGTCGCTGCGCATCTCGACCTCGATGCGCATCGAGCAAGCGAAGAAGTCCGTGCAGATCGCCTCGAGGGCTTCGCGCCGGTCGGTGATGCGCTCGGTCGCGAAGCGGCTCGGGGCCTCGATGCGCAGCAGCTCCGGTGTGCGCTCGACGAGGCGTCCGCCGGCAAGGGCCGCGGCGAGGCTCTTGTTGGCGCGCCCCGCAAACGCGCGCAGACGGTCGAAGACGACCGCGAGCGGGGCGTCGGCCGGCGGGGCCGACGCGCCGCCGCGCTGCTCGGGGCCCAGGAGAGCTCCACCCGGCTCGGGTTGCGACGGGCTCGCCGCGGGCGTGTCGAGCGCTTCCGCGGGCCGGGCGTCATCGGACTCGAACTCGGACTCGGACTCGGGCTCGGGCTCGGACTCGGACTCGGGCTCGGATTCGGATTCGGACTCGGACTCGGATTCCGGCTCGCGCGGCGGGGTCGCGTCGCGCGCGGTCTCTGCGCGGGCGGGCCCCGAAGCGACCGCCTCTTGCGGCGGAGCGGCCGAGGGCGCTGCTTCGGACGCGCGAGGAGCGGGTGCGCGGCGCGTCGGCCGCGCCGGGCCCGTCGGCGCGGGCCCTCCGCCCGGCTCGTCGGGCGAGCCGCCGGAGAGCCGGCGCTCGAGCGCGTCGAGCCGGGAGAGGAGCTGGCCGACGTCGTCGCCCGAAGGCAGCGTCGCCAGCCGGACCAGCGCCAGCTCGAGCACCGCAAAGGGGCGGGGCGCCCAGGCGAGATCCTCCTGCTCGCGCACGAGCGCGCGGAACATCCGGCGCAGGCGCGCCTCGTCGCTGCGCTCCGCGAGCGCGCGCAGCTCCGCCAGCTCTTCGTCCGAGCCCTCGACGAGGTCCGGCGCGTCGGGTGCCAGCCGCAGCACGACGAGATCGCGCAGCATCTGGAGCAGGTCCACGCCGAGGCGCCTGGCCTCGGCGCCGCCCGACGCGGCTCGCCCGGCCGCCTCGAGCGCGGCGGCGGCGTCACCGACGACGCAGGCCTCGAGGATCGCGAGCAGCACGCGCCGGTCGATCAGATCCAGCACCTGCGCCACGTGCGTGTCGTCGACCTTCGTCCCCTCGAAGGAGATCACCTGGTCGAGCAGCGTCTGCGCGTCGCGCAGCGAGCCGTCGGCCTCGCGCGCGATCGCGAGCAGGCTGGCGTCGGAGATCTCGATGCCCTCGGCCCCGGCGATGTGGCGCAGCCGCGCGACGATCTCGCGCGACGCGATCCGGCGCAGGTCGTAGCGCTGGCAGCGCGAGAGCACCGTGAAGGGGATCTTCTCGGGGTTCGTGGTGGCGAAGACGAAGAGGCTTCGCGGCGGCGGCTCCTCGAGGGTCTTCAGCAGCGCGTTGAACGCGGCCGTCGAGAGCATGTGGACCTCGTCGACGACGAAGATCCGGTACTTGCCCGGCGAGGGCTGGTAGCGCACGGCCTCGATCAGCTCGCGAACGTCGTCGACGCCGGTGCGGCTCGCGGCGTCGATCTCCTGCACGTCGGTCGAGCGGCCCTCGGCGATCTCGCGGCAGGAGTCGCAGGAGCCGCAGGGCTCGGCCGTCGGTCCCTTCTCGCAGTTCAGGCAACGCGCGAGGATGCGGGCGAGGGTGGTCTTGCCGACGCCGCGCGGCCCGGTGAGCAGCAGCGCGTGCGGAACGCGTCCGGTGCGGATCGCGTTGCGCAGCGGCGTCGTGACGTGGGCCTGGCCGGCGACCTCGTCGAAGCCCTGGGGCCGCCATTTGCGCGCGAGGACCTGGTAGCTCAACTCGAGGGATCTCCCGGTCTCGCGGCCGTCCGGTATCACCGGCCCCAGGAAGCGGACGCGCCGCTGCGGCAAGCCGGGATCGCAGGGCACCCCCACCCGCAACCGAGGTCCCGCTACCGCTGCTTCCTTCCGGATCTGACGGAGTTCACGGGTCTCGTGATCGGGCGGGACCCTGCGAT
>CAYPSI010000222.1:0-14048 GCA_964413375.1 uncultured Spirochaetales bacterium
CGCCCCACCACACCCGCCGCTCCCGCCTCGACGAGACGCGCGCCGCCCGGCAGCCGATCTTGCGCTGGCAGCCGAGCGAGTGAGACGGCGCCGGCAGCCGGGTGCGGCGCGCGTCGTCTTCGCCGCGCTCGCGCTCGCGGCGGCCGGCTGCCTGCAAGACGACGGGCGCCGCTTCAACCCGCTGCGTCAGCTCGGGCCGCCGGACATCCAGGACGTGCGGGACATCGGAGCCCAGTTCGACGAGGAGATCCGCAAGCACGTCGACCTGATCGACGACCCGGTCGTCGCGGGCTTCGTGAACGAGATCGGCCAGCGGGTCGTGGCGAGCCTCGAGCGCCAGCCCTTCGTCTATCGCTTCCGGGTCGTGCGCGACGCCTCGCTCAACGCCTTCGCGGTCCCGGGCGGCTACATCTACCTGCACAGCGGGACCGTGCTCGCCGCGGGCAGTGTCGACGAGCTCGCCGGCGTGATCGGGCACGAGATCGGGCACGTGAAGGCCCGTCACTTCGCGCGGATGCAGGCCCGGACCAAGATCCCCGACCTGCTCACGAACCTCGCCGGCATGGCCGCAGCCGTCGCCACCGGCGAGCCCGGCGTGCTGGTGGCGACGCAGGCCGCAAACGTCGCGATGCAGCTGCGCTTCACCCGCGAGTTCGAGACCGAGGCGGACCAGCTCTCGGTGGTATACACGACCCGGGCCGGCTACGAGCCCGTCGCCATCACGCGCTTCTTCGAGCGGATTCTCGAGCAGCAGCAGAGGCTTCCGGCCCAGCAGCTGCCGCCCTACTTGTACAGCCACCCCGACGTCGAGGATCGCATCGGAGCCGTCGAGATCGCGGCCCGGGAGCTGCGCCCCTCCAGGCCTCCCGAGGCCGGAAGCCGCGAAGCGCTCGCGCAGGTGCAGGCCCGCCTCGGGATCCTGCTCGACCGTCGCCGGGCGAGCCTCCCGGGCGACGGCTCGCCCCGCGCCCCGGAACTCAGCGCAGCGCTTCTGGCCGAAGCGGAGCGCCTCGTCGGCGCGGGCCAGGTCGACGAGGCGCTGCTCGTGCTGGCTCGCGCGGAGGCACTCGACCCGGGCGAACCGCGCATCCCCTTTCGGATCGGCGAGCTGCTCGAGGGCGTCGGGCGCCACCGCGCGGCGATCGACGCCTACCAGCGCACGCTCGCGCTCGACTCGACGCGTGCGCTCGTCTTCTTTCGCCTGGGCGAGGCCTGGACTGCACTCGGCGATCGCGGGCGCGCGGTCTTCGCGTTCGAGCAGGCGCGCAACCGCTCCGGCCCGACGAGCCCCCTGCGCGGCCGGGCGGAATGGGAGCTCGCGAAGCAGACCTACGAGATCCTGCTGGCCACCGGTGTCAGCGAGGCCGCTCCGGATGGGTCTCCGATGGTCGGCGTGTCGCGCGAGGAGATCCCCGCCGGCTCCGCACGCCTGGTCTGGTGGGGCAAGCTCTCGCGCCGCTTCGACGACTTCGTGGATCGCCTGTCGGTGCGTTGGACGGGCCCGGACGGCGAGACCCGCGACGGGATTTCCGTGGAGCGCCTCGATCGCCCCTACGTAGGGGCTGCGCTCGACGCCCGCGGTGCCCCGTCCGGTCTGTGGACGGTCGAGGCGCTGCTGGACGACGACGTGATCGACCGGCGCAGCTTCCGGCTTCAGTCGGCGAGGTGACGCCGGGCGACGTCGACCCACGAGCCCCCGGGATCGAGCTGGAGATAGCGGCGCCAGTGGTCGCGCGCGTTCCGGCGCAGGCCCAGCTTTTCGTAGAGCATGGCCAGGCTCACGTGGGCGTCGGCATAGAAGGGATCCGCGGCCAGCGCGCGCTTGTAGTGGCGCAGGGCCGGCTCGTTCTGCTCGTCTTCTTCGAGCATCGTCGCCAGGTTCAGGTTCGCCTCGACGTGCTTCGGCTCGACCTCGAGCGCGCGCTCGAAGCAGGCGCGGGCGGGGCCCCGGCGCCCCTGGTTGTAGAAGATCGAGCCCAGGTTGCAGTGGGAGTCCGCGTGCTCCGGGTCCACCTCGAGCGCGCGCCGGTAGGCCTCGATCGCCTCGGAGTAGGTCTCGCGATCCGAGTCGAGGCGGCAGCCCACCTCGAAGAGCTCGGAAGCACTCTGTCTGACTCCGCTCGCCTGCGGCTCGCTGCGCGCTGCGCTTGCGTCCCATACGGCCGTGCTCGCCCGAGCCCGGCGCGCGAGGGCGGCGATGCGGGCGAAAGCGTCGGATCGGGAGAAGTCGAGGACGAGCTGGCCGTCGGTCTCGGCGAGGGTGCCTTCGGAACGCAGCACGACGCGCGGCGCGCCGGCGATCCAGACATCGAGCGCTTCGACGGGGCGATCGAGCTCGGGATGCCGCGCGCGCACCGCCTGAACGCCGCGGCGGATCTGACCGAGCGGCACGCCGCGCTCGAGGAGACCTCGGACGCGTCGCACCACCACGAGATCCCGGAAGTCGAAGGCCTCGCGCACACCCTGCGCTGGCGCCGGACGCAGCAGCGCCATGCGCCGCCAGCGGCGCAGGTGCGACGCCGGTACGCGACAGATGCGCGCCACCTCTGCCAGACTGTAGGAACCCACCCCGGGGCGTGAGCTTACACCGCATCCGGGCACCCCGTACAGTCCTGATTCGCAACCGCGAAGGTCGCGGGGGACTCTGCGTCGCGTGCGGTACGCTCGGCGTCGGAAGCGTTCCCCGCGCTGGTGCCGGGCTCGGACTTCAAATCCGATGGGGGGCGCGGCGACGCGTCCCCGGCGGGTTCGATTCCCGTCCGCTTCCGCCGCCTCTCACTTGACCAGGCTGATCTGCATCCCATTCAGGTCGAGCGACAGCTCGATACCGATCTGCTTGCCGCGCACGTCGAGACGAACCTTCCGGGAGTTCTCGAGCCGCGTGACCTTCGCGCCGCCGCCGAGTGTGAGACCTGCCTGCAATGCGCTGTAGGTGCCCTCGATGTCCTGGAGTCGCTCGAGATTGTGGACTTCACCGAGCAGCTCGGCCTTGGAGATTCCCGCGCTCGCGCCGACGCTCACGCCGCCGATCGAGAGCGGGTAGGACTTCCCCTGGAAGTGCAACGTTCCGCGACCGCCGCTCACGCCGACGATGAAGCCCGCCTTGTAGAGCTCGAACTCGATGGTCGTGGGCTTCGCCGGGACCGCCGCCTCCGCGCCGGCAGGCGTGGGGGCCGGGGGCTCGGCGATTGCAGGGGCGGGACCCTCAGGAGGCGTGGCCGCGGCAGGCTCGTCTCTCTCCTGCTCCGGCGCTTGGACGTCCGCCGGGGCCACCGGTTCCGCTGCGCGCTGGGCTGCGGGAACCTCCTTGCGGTCCCCACAAGCCGCGAGTCCGACGCTCAGCACCACGAGAAGCACGCTGCAGGAAGCTCGAAGCGGTCCCATCACTGACTCTCCTCCTCATGGCGACCGGGCATCGCTCAGGCACGCACCAGGCCCCCCCCGGCCCCGAGAAGACGAGGCGGGCGGGGGCTGCGCGCCGGAGTCTAAGCGAGATCGTGCCCCCCGCCATCGCCGCTGCCGGCAACCCATCCCTCGCCCTCTCCCGCGCGAATGCCGTGTCCATCGCTCGCTCCCGGTCGGCTTCCGCCGATCCGCCGCGTTCGCCATACTCGTCCGGGGAAGTGCAAGGGAGGACCCGGTGACGCAGAACCCGATGGTGATGGTGAGCTTCAAGGACATCGAGCACGACGAGCCGACACGCGATGCGATCCAAAAGCGTTGCGAAGTGCTCGCCGCGGAGTTCCACGAAGTGACGCGCTTCGAGATCACCCTGCTCCAGGAGGGCGTCGGATTTGCGGCGCACGGGCACGTCACCGGCAAGGGCGAGGACGTGGGCGCGCAGGCCACTGCGAAGGAGCTCCTGCCCGCAGCGGAGGGGCTGCTCGACAAGCTCGAACGCCAGCTGCGCAAGCACCACGACAAGCGGATCTTTGCGCAGCGACGCGAGGCGCAGCGCGACGCGATGCGCAAGAAGACGAACTAGAGCGAGGGATCGACGAGCGCGCGAAGCGCGGCACCGGTGGCCGAGGACTGGCAGCGTGCGACCTCCTCCGGGCTCCCCGCCACCACGAGGCGGCCGCCGTCGGGACCGGCTCCCGGCCCGATGTCGATCACGAAGTCGGCGCTTCGGATCACGTCGAGGTTGTGCTCGACCACGAGGACGTGGCTGCCGGACTCGATCACCTGGTCCATGCAGGCGAGGAGCATGCGCACGTCGGCCGGGTGGAGGCCGGTGGTGGGCTCGTCGAGCACGTAGAGGTCGCCCGCCTTGCGCTCCACGAGCGCCTGCGCGAGACGCAGCCGCTGGGTCTCGCCGCCCGAGAGTGTCGAGAGCGGCTGACCGAGGCCGAGGTAGCCGAGCCCCACCCTCTCGAGCGGGCGCAGGCGTCTCGTGATCTGCGCGTCCGCGTCGAAGAGCTCGAGTGCCTCGTCGACCGAGAGAGCCAGCACGTCCACGATGGAACGCCCCCCGATGCGCACCTGCAGCACCTCTGCGCGGTAGCGGCGACCGTCACAGACCTCGCAGGGCATGCGCACGTCCTCGAGGAACTGCATGTCCACGACCACCTCGCCCGCACCCTCGCAAGCCTCGCAGCGCCCCCCGGCGACGTTGAAGGAGAACCAGCCAGGGCCGGCGCCGAGGGCCCGCGCCTCCCGCGTCGCCGCGAAGCGCGCGCGAATCAGGTCGAAGGCCTTCGAGACCGTCGCCGCGTTCGACCGGGGACTGCGCGCCGGGGGGTTCGGCTCGACGAGCACGACCTCGCCGATCTCCGCCGCGCCTTCGATGCGCTCGCAGGCCCCGCGCTCCGCGTCGCGCCGAAGCCCGCCGACGAGCACCGAACGCACGAGCGTGGATTTGCCCGCGCCCGACACGCCCGTCACCGCGACGAGCTGGCCGAGAGGGATCTCGACGCTGAGATTCGCGAGATTGTTCGCGCGCGCGCCCACGATGCGAAGGCGCCCCCGCGCCGGTCTGGGCGTCCGCGCTGCAGGCGCGAACTCACCGCGCAGTGCGCGACCGGTCGCGGACTCCGGATGCCCGCACACCTCCTCCACACTGCCTTCGGCCACCAGCCGTCCCCCCTGGCTCCCGCCGCCCGGGCCGAGGTCGATCAGGTGATCGGCACAGGCAACGATCTCGGGGTCGTGCTCCACCACCACTACGGTGTTGCCCTGGTCTCGGATGCTCCGAAGCGTATCGACGAGCCGACGCGCGTCGAGGGCGTGCAGGCCGATCGAGGGCTCGTCGAGCACGTACAGCGACGCGGTCAGCGTCCCGCCCAGCGCGGCGGCCAGCTGGATCCGCTGCGCCTCGCCGCCGGAGAGCGTCCGCATCGCTCGATCGAGCGTCATGTAGCCGAGGCCCACCGCGTTCGCGGTCACGACCCGCGAGCGCAGCTCCGCGAGCAGGCGCCCCGCCCTCTCGCGCTCTCCCGCGGCAAGCGCGAGACGATCGATCCAGGTCAGCAGCTCCGCCAGCGTCAGGCGCGCGAAATCGCCCGCATGCAGGCCGTCGATGCGTACCTGGAGAGCCTCGGGGCGCAAACGCGTTCCGCCGCAGGCCCCGCACGGCGTATAGCTGCGATAGCGCGCGATCAGCACCCGCGCGGCGACCTTGTAGCGCTTGCGCTCGAGCCGATCGAAATAGCCCCGCACGCCGGGCCAGCCGGGTCCGCCCTCGAAGATCCATTCGCGCTCGGCGGGCTCGAGCTCGCGCACCGGGCAATCGACCGCCACCGCCGCGTTGCGGCAGGCGAGCATCAGGCGTCGCTGCCAGCGCTGGCCCCGCGGAGTGCGAAAGGGCGCGATCGCACCCGCCGCGAGGCTCCGATCCGGATCCGGCATGACCCGCTCCCGGTCGAGACCGGCCACGCGACCGAAGCCCTCGCACTCCGGGCACGCACCTCGCGAGCTGTTGAAGGAGAAGAGCGCCGGCTCGGGCGGCACGAAGCTCCGGGCGCAGCCCTCGCAGGCCAGGCCGCGCCGGAAGGCGACGCGCCTGCCGGCTTCGTCGATCGCGATGCATACGCCCTCACCCCGCGCGAAGGCGTGCGCTACCGCCTCCGCGATGCGCGCGGGCGGAGTGCCTTCGCCGGCCGCGAAGCGATCGACGAGGAGCAGGGGCGTCGGGCCGCGACGCCGCGAACGCGCCGCCCGGTGCAGCGACCCGAGCTCTCGGGGCGCGAGCTCCCCGAGATCGACGACCCGGCCGGCGCTGTCGAGGATCCTCCCGTAGCCGTCGCGCAGCAGGGCTGCACGCCACGCGTCCGCGTCTTCGGGGAGCGCCGCAAGGGGCGCGCCGAGACTCACACGCAGCCCCGCGAAGCGCTGCGTGATCCGCGCTGCGACGGTCTCGACCGTCCCGTACAGGACCCCTTGCCCGCAGTCGGGACACTGCGTCTCGCCGATCTTTGCGAGCAGCAGGCGCAGGTGATCCTGGATCTCCGTCGCGGTACCCACGGTCGAGCGCGCATTCGTGATCCGGTTGCGCCGCTCGATCGCGATCGCCGGCGGAAGATTCGAGATGAAGTCGACTTCCGGACGCGGGAGACGCTCGAGGAACTGGCGCGCGTAGGTCGAGAGGGAGGTCACGTAGCGGCGCTGGCCCTCGGCGTAGAGGGTGTCGAAGGCCAGCGTCGACTTCCCGGATCCCGAGACGCCGGTGATCACCGTCAGCGAGCCGAGCGGGATCCGACAGGAGACGCCCCGAAGATTGTGGGAGCGCGCGTTCTGGATCAGGATCTCGTCCACTGCGGCGGGTCAGGCAGCCTCTTCGCGCAGGAAATCCGCCTCGTCGAAGATCAGCGTGACGCTGATCAGGTCGGAGGTCTCGCTCTGGGCCATCGGGTCCTACTCCCTTTCGCGATTTGCCTGACGCAGGGCTTGTTCCGAATAGAAGCGCCGCCCGGAGGCCGCAGCCGCAGCCGCCAGCGCCGACCACTCCTCGCGCGTCGCCGGCTCGCCGGCGCTCGTGGCGATGCTACGGAACAGGAACGTGTCGCCGGCGGCGATGGCCTCGCGACGCAGCTCCGCGAGCCGCTCGGCGGCCTCCGCGACGCGCAGGAAATCGAGCGCCTCGAGGGTTCGACCTTCCGCGAGATAGGCGTCCGCGATGCGGAGCGCCTGGGCCGGCGCGACCTTGCGCTCCACGAGGTGCCGTCGGTCCAGCGCGTTCGGAATCTGGGACTTTGCCATGCTCCCCCCCTGCGCCCGAAGTCTAGCCCGCCGGAGGCGCCCGCCGCGGAGCTGCTAGTAGCGTGGAACCGACGCGTCGACGGTGAGCGACCACGCTTCGATCCCACCGGCGAGGCTCTCGATCCGCGTGAAGCCGGACTGGCGCAGGATCTCCGCCCCGCTCTGCGAACGCATGCCGTGGTGGCAGGTCACGACGACGCGGCGCTCCCGCCATCGGGTGAGCTCGCCGAGCCTCACCTGCAGCTCCCCGAGAGGAATCAGCACGGCTCCGTCGATGCACGCCTTCGAGAACTCCTCGGGCTGGCGCACGTCGAGCAGCAGCAGCTCCTCCCCGCTGTCGAGGGCCGCCTTCAGGGCCGCCGCCTGGATCTCGGGAATGGATCGCTCGTCAGCGCTCATGCCGCAGAAACCCTCGTAGTCCGCCAGCTCGCGGATCGTCGGCTCCGCGCCGCACGCTGGACACGCCGGGTCCTTGCGCAGACGGAACTCCCTGAACTCCATGCGTAGCGCATCGACCTGGAGCAGGCGACCGATCAGCGGCTCGCCGATTCCGGTCAAGAGCTTCACCGTCTCGGTGGCCTGGATGAGGGCCACCAGCCCCGGAAGGATGCCGAGAACGCCGCCCTCGGCGCAGGAGGGTACGGCCCCCGGCGGCGGCGGCTCCGGATAGAGGCAGCGGTAGCAGGGTCCCTTGCGTGCGTCGAAGACGCTGGCCTGGCCGTCGAAACGAAAGATCGAGCCGTGGACGTTCGGTTTGCCTAGCAACACGCAGGCGTCGTTCGACAGGTAGCGCGTCGGGAAGTTGTCCGTCCCGTCCACGACGACGTCGTAGGCGCCGAGGATCTCGAGCGCATTGTCCGAGTCGAGCCGGCAGGCGTGGAGCTCGACCCGAACGTCCGGGTTCAGCGCGGCGATCCGCTCGCGCGCGACCTCCACCTTGGGACGCCCGACATCGGCCACGCCGTAGAGGATCTGGCGCTGGAGGTTCGAGGTGTCGACGACGTCGAAATCGACGATCCCGAGGGTGCCGACCCCCGCGGCCGCCAGATACTGCGCGACCGGACACCCGAGACCTCCGACGCCGACGAGACACACTTTGCCTTCGAGCAGGCGCTGCTGCCCCTCGACTCCGAGCTCCGGGAGGGTCAAATGGCGCCGGTAGCGCGCGAACTGATCGGGCGTGAGGGGGGGACGGCCCACCGACATGCCCCTCACGCTATCCGAGCCCGTCGACGACGACCAATCGACGCGCGACGAGGCGAAAGCGCCTCGCAAGTGCGGCTATTCGACCTCTTCGCCTGCCTCCGACCTGGGCGGCAGGACGACGACCTTGTAGGCCTTGCGCGGCTTGTCGATCATCTTCCAGCTGACGGTGACCCAGTCGTTCTTCTTGACCTTCTTCCATTCGGCCTTCTCGCCCGCGACCTCGGTCGAGTCGAGCTTTTCGAACTTGACCTTGTCGCCCATCCGATTGTCGACGATGACCTCTTCCTTGCTGATGCGGTCCACCTTGCCGGTGAACTCGCGCATCTGAGCCCAGGCGCTGCCGGGCACGAAGACCGGCACGAGCAGCGCACCCAGAACGACCATCAGCACCGAGAACCTGCGCATCGGGAACTTCTCCTGCTGGCCAGGCGCGCGCTCCCGAGCGCGCGCTTCCGGGGGTTCGACGCCCCCCAGAGGGTGGTATTCGAGCCGCCGGAGCGGAGCTGTGCCGGAGGTGGGACTCGAACCCACATGGCCACGAGGGCCGGGGCCTTTTGAGGGCCCTGCGTCTACCGGTTTCGCCACTCCGGCTGCGAGTGCCGAAAATACCACGACGCGGGAATCGCGCCCGACGTCGTCCGGCGCATCGACACTTTGACAGTGCTGGGTCGCGGAGTTAGCCTCGCCCGACCCGTGGGGCTGTAGCTCAGCTGGGAGAGCATCAGGCTGGCAGTCTGAGGGTCGCCGGTTCGATCCCGGCCAGCTCCACCAGGTTTCACCGCGCCCGCGGCGCTCCCCTCGGCCTCGTTCCCCGGATTCGAGCGGCGACCGCCGAGCGCGGGATTCATTGCGGCCGCGCGATGATCGTCTGCACGAGCGTCCCCTGCCCGCCCGGAAGGATCAGCACCCGGAGGGTCTTGCCCTCCTTGTCGCCGAGGATCATCGTGCCCTCCGCGTCCTCCTGCGTCTGCGTCTGCCAGCCCATCGCCGCGAGCGAATCCGCGTAGTACTTCGCGACGTTTTCGACCGTGTCTGCCGAATCGAAGCTGACGACGAGGCCGAGGTCGTTGCTCCCCTGCACGGAAGTGACCTTGCTGTCGGGGTACTGGGGCACATCGCTCGGGAAATCGCTCGGGAGATCGCCCTTCCACTCGAGGACCTCCTGCGGCGGCGCGGGGACCACCGCGCCCGCTGCGGGTGCGGCTGCGGGCGCCTCGCGCGGCGGTGTGGCTGCGGGCGCAGCGGCCGGCGGGGCCGTCGGCCGGGTCTCTTCGGAGCCGCAGCCGAGGCCCACGAGCGCGAGAATCAGCGGAACGATCGCCTTCGAGCAAGCTTGCAACATCGAATCCATCCCTCCTCGAGAGTCGCCGAAGTATAGCGGACGTGTGAACTCGCATGGAACCCGGCAGGGCCAGGCCCCAACGCTGCGCGCCCGCCGCAACTGCTTGGCGGGCCCTTTCGCGTGGTCTAGCATGCGCGCGGCTTTCGCGAGGACGCTCCCCCCGATGAGCTCGTCACCGCATTTCTATTCCGCGCGGCATATCCTCGCCTACGACTATCGTCGCTCGGTCGGGCCCGTGCTCGGACGCTTCTTCACCGAGCTGCGCGATCGCCGCATCGTCGCCAACAGGACCGCCGCCGGGCGCGTCCTGTGTCCGCCGATGGAGCACGATCCGGAGACGGGCGCGGCTACATCGCCCGAGTTCCTCGAGGTCGGCCCCGGTGGCGCGGTCACCAGCTGGTCATGGGTCTCCTCGCCCCGCGCGAAGCACCCGTTCTCGAGACCCTTCGCCTGGGCGCTGATCCGGCTCGACGGGGCCGATACGGCGCTTCTCCACGCGGTCGACGCCGGAAGCGAGTCCCGCCTCCGCACCGGAATGCGCGTCGTAGCGCGCTGGCGCGCCGAGACCCGCGGCGAGATCGGCGACATCGAGTGCTTCGAGCCGGAAGAGCGCGCATGAGTGATCGCGAGCCGGTCAAGAGCATCGTCACCCCGACGCATCTCGAGTACGAGTACACCGCGAGCGGCGCCCAGGCCGAGTTCCTGGATCAGATCGGTCAGGGCCGCCTCGTCGGACAGCGCTGCTCCGAGTGCCTCAAGGTGTACTGCCCACCGAGCGGCGCCTGCGCGCGCTGCGGCCTGCCGACGTCGGAGTGGGTCGACGTCGCGGATCGCGGAACGATCACGACCTTCTGCATCGTGCGCGTGCCCTCCGAGAACATCGAGCTGAAACTGCCCTACTGCGCCGCCAACATCCTTCTCGATGGCTCGGACATGCCCTTCATCGCCCTGCTCCAGGAGTGCGAGCCTTCGGAGGTGCGCATCGGCATGCGCGTCGAGGCCGTCTGGCGGCCGCGGGAGCAGTGGACCCGAACCTTCGAGAACATCCGCTACTTCCGCCCGAGTGGCGAGCCGGACGTGCCGATCGAAGCGCTGGGGGCCTGGGTCTGATGCGACAGGTCGCCGTCCTCTCCTTCGCGCAGACGCCCTTCAAACGCCGCGAGAAGGTCCGCAGCGAGGTCGACATGGTGATGTCGGTCGTCCGCGAGGCGATCGCGGCCTCGGGCGTCCCGAAGCGCGAGATTGGTTTCACCTGCTCGGGGAGCAGCGATTACATCGCCGGGCAGTCCTTTGCCTTCGTCGGCGCCGTCGACGCGCTCGGCGCCTGGCCCCCGATCTCGGAGTCGCATGTCGAGATGGATGCCGCCTGGGCCCTCTACGAGGCGTGGATCAAGATCCAGACCGGCATGTGCGACGCTGCGCTGTGCTTCGGCTTCGGTCGCTCGTCGATGGGAACGCTCGCCGAGACGCTGACTCTCCAGCTCGATCCCTACACGCTGGCGCCGCTCGGGATCGACTCGATCGGCATGGCCGCGCTCCAGGCCCGCGCCTGGCTCGAGCGCAGCGGGTGCAGCGAGCGGAACCTGGCGGAGGTCGCGATCCGCAGCCGCCGCGACGCCAAGCAGAATCCCTTCGCCCAGCTGCGGGGTGACTTCGACGTAGACGAGCTCCTCGCGGAGCCGACCATCGCCTCGCCGCTGCGCAAGCACGACTGCGCTCCCGTCTCGGACGGAGCCGCCGCCATCGTGATCGCCAGCGAGGAGGTGGCGCGCCGGGTGGCAGAACGCCCCGTCTGGATTCGCGGCATCGATCATCGCATCGAGCCGCACCACCCGGGCGTGCGCGACCTGACCCGCTCGCCATCGACCACCCTCGCGGCGAGCAAGGCCGGCGTCGACCCGGCCCGCATCGAGGTCGCCGAGCTGCATGCGCCCTTCACACACCAGGAGCTGATCCTCCGCGAGGCCCTCGAGCTCGGGCCCAAGGTCCGCATCAACCCCTCCGGTGGCTCCCTCGCCGCCAATCCGATGATGGTTGCCGGGCTCGTGCGGATCGGCGAAGCGGCCGGGCAGATCCGCTCCGGTCGCGCCCGACGCGCGCTCGCGCATGCGACCCAGGGCCACTGCCTCCAGCAGAACCTGGTCTGCTGGCTGGAGGGCGAGTGATGGGCGCGCGCTGCGCGGTGATCGGCGTGGGACAGACGAAGCTCGACGCGAAGCGGATCGACGTCTCGCAGGTGGGCCTCGTGCGCGAGGCCGCGCTGCGCGCGCTCGACGACGCGGGCCTCGGCTTCGGGGACATCGACGCGATCGTGATCGGCAAGGCGCCCGATCTCTTCGAAGGTGTCATGATGCCCGAGCTCTACCTCGCCGACGCCCTCGGCGGGGCGGGCAAGCCGATGTTGCGCGTGCACACCGCGGGGAGCGTCGGCGGGTCGACCGCGATCGTCGCGGCGAGCCTCGTCGAAGCGGGGGTCCACGATCGCGTCCTGACCGTCGCCTATGAGAAGCAGTCCGAGAGCAACGCGATGTGGGCGCTCTCGATCAAGCGCCCCTTCCAGCAGGCCGTGGTCGCCGGAGCGGGCGGGTTCTTCGCACCGCTGATCCGCTCCTATATCCGCCGCTCGGGCGCGCCCGAAGACACCGGGATCCGCGTCGCGCTCAAGGATCGGCAGAACGCGCTCAAGAACCCCTATGCGCACCTCAGGATCGAGGGCATCAGCTTCGACCAGATCGCGAACTCGCCGATGCTGTGGGACCCGATCCGCTATCTGGAGACCTGCCCTTCGTCGGACGGCGCCTGCGCGATGGTGCTCTCGAGCGAGCGATGCGCGGGCGCTGCGCCGCGCCCCGCGGCGTGGATCCACGCCACGGCCATGCGCACCGAGCCGACCCAGTTTGCGGGCCGCGATCAGGTGAACCCGCAGGCGGGAATGGACTGTGCGCGTGAGCTCTACCAGAAGGCCGGCATCACGCGGCCGCGCGAGGAGATCGACTGCGCCGAGATCTACGTCCCCTTCAGCTGGTTCGAGCCGATGTGGATTGAGAACCTCTTCTTCGCACCGACCCGCGAAGGCTGGCGCATGACCTACGAAGGTGCGACGGCCCTCGGCGGAGACCTGCCGGTGAACATGTCGGGCGGCGTGCTCTCGTCCAACCCGATCGGGGCGTCGGGCATGCTGCGGATGGCCGAGGCGGCGAACCAGGTGCGCGGCCTCGCCGGCGAGCATCAGGTCGCGGGTGCGAGACGCGCGCTCGGCCACGCCTACGGCGGCGGCTCGCAGTACTTCTCGATGTGGATCGTCGGAAACGAGCCGCGTTAGGTCTCGCAGCCCGATGCGACCCGTCCGCGTCTTCGCCCTTGGCGCCGCGCTGGCGATCGGGATGCTGGCGTGGATCCTGTTGCGCCCGACCCCACGCACCGTGTACCTCGGCGGGCCGATCCTCACCGTGGACGCGAGCGACCGCGTGGTCGAGGCTCTCGGCGTGGAAGGCGAGCGCATCGCCGCGCTGGGCGAGCGGGAGGAGGTGCTCGCCTGGGCCGGGAGCCGGGCTCGCATCGTCGAGCTCGCGGGCCGCGCTCTCGTACCCGGCTTCATCGATGCGCACGGCCATTTCCCCGGCGCGGGGATCCCCGCGCTCTACGAGGACCTGAACTCCCCGCCGGTCGGCGATGTGCACGGCATCGAGGACATCGTCGCGCGCCTCGCCGAGCGGGCCGCGCGCAGCGACGAGGGCGAGTGGGTCGTCGGCTGGAGCTACGACGACACGCTCCTCTCGGATCGCCGCCATCCGACGCGAGCCGATCTCGACCGCGCCTCGACGCGCCACCCGATCGTCATCTGGCACATCTCGGGCCACCTCTGCGTCGCGAACACGGCCGCTCTCGAGCGCGCCGGGATCGACGCCGGACGCGCCGATCCGGACGGGGGGCGGATCCGCCGCGGCGCGCGCGGCGAGCCCGACGGCGTGCTCGAGGAGACCGCCACCGAGCTGCTCGGCGCAGTCCTCCCGAAGCTCGGCATCCGGCAGTCGCTGGCGATCCTGCGCGAGGCGACGCGGCGATACCTGGCAGCCGGAGTCACCACCGCCCAGAACGGCTACGCCGAGGCCGATCACCTCTCCGGGCTGCTCTGGGCCTCGCGCCTCGGCCTCTTTCCGATCCGTCTCGTCGTGTGGCCGGGGGCCGAGGCGGCCGAGCGCATCCTGGACGGAACGCTCGCCTTCGATCCGCCCGCGGGCGCCCGCGTCCGGCGCGGCGCGGTCAAGCTGATCGCCGACGGATCGATCCAGGCCTACACCGG
>CAYPSI010000223.1:0-11263 GCA_964413375.1 uncultured Spirochaetales bacterium
ACGGAGCCTGTAGTAGAGGTCTTCGCGAAAGCGACCCGCTTCGACGTCCTTGCGCAGGTCGCGGTTGGTGGCGGCGATGATGCGGACGTCGACCTTGCGGGTATCGGATGCGCCCAGCGGCCGGACCTCACCATCCTGGAGTACCCGGAGCAGGCGCACCTGCATGCCCGGGAGCGTCTCGCCGACCTCGTCGTGGAAGATCGTGCCCCGGTCCGCGACCTCGAAGAGACCCTTCTTGTCCGCGTGGGCGCCGGTGAAGGCGCCGCGTTTGTGGCCGAAGAGCTCGCTCTCGAGCAGGGTATCGGGAAGCGCCGCACAGTTCTGAGCGACGAAGCGCCGGTCCTTGCGCGAGCCCGCGTAGTGAATCGCGCGCGCGACGAGGTCCTTGCCCGTGCCCGTCTCGCCGGTGAGGAGCACCGTGGCGTCCGTCTCGGCGACCTTCTCCATCACCTCGAAGACCTTTCCCATCGCCGCTGAGGAGCCGAGGATCTGGTCGAAGCCGTAACGGCGCTCGACCTCTCTGCGCAGGTAGAGATTCTCGGCGCGCAGGCGCGCGTTCGCGTCGGCGAGGGCCCCCGCGAGCTGCACGTTCTCCGTCGCGAGCTCCCAGGTCTCGAGGGCGCGCTTCACTTCGAGTCGCACCTCGTCGGGCTCCCACGGCTTCTGGATGTAGCGGTAGATCCGGCCCTCGTTGATCGCGCGCACGAGCGAGCCGATGTCCGCATGTCCGGTGAGCAGGATCCGGATCGCTCGCGGGTTGCACTCGATGGCCTTCTCGAGGAACTCGACGCCGCTCATCCGGGGCATCACGTGGTCCGCGATCACGAGCGCCACGTCCTCGCGCTCGAGGATCGCCAGCGCCTGCTCCCCGCTCGCGGCCGTGAAGACGCGGTAGTCGGAACCGAGCGTCAGCTCGAGCGACTCGAGGATCGCGACCTCGTCGTCGACGACGAGAATTCCGTAGGGCCGCCCCCCCGCCGAACGCCGCGCCGCCTCGATCCCCTCGACAGCCGATTCCTCACTCACGACAGCAGCTTAGCAGGGCGGGGAAGCGCAGCGCGGCGGGGCCGGAAGGAGTCCGGCCCCGCCGCGCCCAGAGCCAGCCTCCTAGCGGCGCGCGCGACGCCGGGTCGTGCGGCGTGCGGTCGTGCGACGAGCGGTCGTCCGACTCGCCGTCCGCCGGCGCGCCGGAGCCTTCTTGGCCGCGGTCCGCCGCTTCGTCCGGCTGCGTGCGCCGGAGGAGCGCTTCATCTTGACCTTGCAGACGTTGCCCAGCTTGTCGATGTAGTAGAGCCAGCCGTCCTCGCGCTTCACGCCGCAGCGAGCGACCTTCTGCTGACCCTTCGGTGCTCGCACGCCCCCACGGGCCATGCGCGCTCGGCTCACGTCTCCCCGCTTGTCCAGGAAGTAGAGCCAGCCCTTCTCCCGGCGGATGCCGGTCTTCGCGACGATGTTCGTGGCCATTCGGCCTTTCTCCTCGTGCTCGGGTTTGCTCCCGCGTGGGTTTCAGGCCGCGGAAGTGGAGGTCGACGGAGGATGGCGCGACGCTCTCGGGGGTGGGGAGCCCCACGCGCCGACGGAAGATGACCCGCCCGGCCCGTCGTGTCAATGGTTTTCCGAGGGGTTAGAGGCGGACTTGCGAGTCGGTCCCGGACCCGTTCCCGACGAGGGCCTCGATTCCGTCGAGGATCCGCGCCTCGAGCCGGGTTCCCTCGAGCCGGTTCACCTCCTGAACCCCCGTCGGGGAGGTGACGTTGACCTCGGTCAGGAAGCCCCCGATCACGTCGATCCCGACGAAGAAGAGGCCGTCGCGCCGGAGCGCGGGGGCCAGCCGCTCGACGATGCGGTGGTCCGCCGCGTCGAGGACCGTGCGGGCCGGGCGCCCTCCGACGTGCAGGTTCGAACGCGTCTCCCCTGCGAGCGGGACGCGCAGCACGGCTCCGAGCGGCTCGCCGTCGAGAAGCAGGATGCGCTTGTCGCCCTGCCGCACCGCTGGGAGGTAGCGCTGGGCCATCACCCGCCTGGCCCCGAAGCCCGTCGACTGCTCGAGGATCGAGAAGAGGTTGCGGTCGTCGTGGCGAAGATGGAAGACGCCCTCGCCCCCGCGACCCTCGAGCGGCTTCACGATCATGTCGCCGCCGACCTTGGCCATGAAGTCGACGAGCTGGGGAATCGATCGCGTGACGAGCGTCTCCGTCATCAGCTCCGGAAAGCAGAGCGCGTAGAGCTTCTCGTTCGCGGCGAGGATCCCCGATGGGCGGTTCAGCACCAACGCGCGTCGGCAGAGGCCGAGGATCTGCGTCGAGGTCACGTACTCGGCGTCGACCGGGGGGTCCTTGCGCTGCAGCACCACGTCGATCGAGTCATCGACCACCAGCGTCGACTCGGGACCGAGCTCGTAGTGGTTGCCGGGCTCGCGACGCAACGTGGCCGGGCGCGCGCGCACGGTGACGCCGCGCTCCGCGATCGCGAGGTCCGAGGGATCGGCATGGAACACGCGGTGCCCGCGCGCCTGCGCTTCCAGCATCAGCACAAAAGTAGTGTCACCCTGTACGTCGATCGACCCGAGCGGATCCATCACGAACAGGAAGGCGAAGTGCCGCGAACTCATTTCAGCAACTCCTCGGGGGAACCGAAGCGGTAGCGCAGGTACCGCGCCGTCGGCTACGGTTAACCACCCCCGGGGTACTCATGAAATCCGATCGGTCTCGAGCGCAGCGCGCACCGAGCCCGGCCCGCAGACGTGGGATGCGGATCCTGCTCGCGGGAGCGGTCCTGGCGGCGCTCGCAGGCAGCGCCGGCGCGGTTGCCTTCTATCTGGCCTTCATGCGCGACCTGCCGGATCTGCGCACGCTGGACGACTACCGCCCGGCGGTGGCGAGCCACGTCTACGACCGCAATGGCGTGCCGATCGGCGAGTTCTACAACGAGCGCCGCGTGCTGGTGCCCTATGCCGAGATCCCGCGCCACGTCGTCCTGGCCTTCGTCGCCAGCGAGGACAGCACTTTCTTCCAGCACGAGGGCATCGACTTCGCGTCGATCCTCCGCGCTGCCTGGGTGAACCTGCTCGCCGGAGAAACGAGACAGGGCGGCAGCACGATCACGCAGCAGATGGTGAAGTCGCTGCTGCTCTCCCCCGAGCGGAGCTACCGCCGCAAGCTGCGCGAGATGATCCTCGCGCGCGACATCGAGCAGCGCTTCAGCAAGGAGGAGATCCTCTACCTCTACCTGAACCAGATCTACTTCGGGCACGGAGCCCATGGCATCGGCGAGGCCGCGCGAACCTACTTCGGCAAGTCCGTTCGCGAGCTCAGCGTGGCAGAGGGCGCACTGCTCGCGGGGCTGCCGAAGGCGCCATCGCGCTACTCGCCGCACACGAACCCGGAGCCGGCGGAGAAGCGGCGCCGCTACGTGCTCGAGCGGATGCTCGAGGACGGCTTCATCGACGAGACCACGCACGCCGCGGCCGTCGCGGAGCAGCCGAAGCTCGCGGACGCATCGCTCGCGTCCTTCGCCGATGCGGCCTTCTTCACCGAGGAGGTGCGCCGCACCCTCTTCGAGGCGCTCGGCGGCGACGCCGTCCTCGCGGGCGGGCTCGAGATCGAGACCACGCTCGACGCGAAGCTCCAGGGTGCTGCGGTCGCCGCGCTGCAACGCGGGCTCGAGGCGCTCGACGAGCGCCAGGGCTACCGCGGGGCGGAGCGCCAGGTGGCGGATGCCGAGATCGAGCCCGCGACGCTCGCGATCGCGAAGGAGAACGGGCTCGATACGGCCGCCGCGGAAGCCGAGAGCGACCCGATCCCGGCGCTTCCCACGGATCGCCTGCTGCGCGGCATCGTCCTGGCCATCGACGAAGCGGCGCAGAGCGCCCGCGTCGCGTTCGCACCCGGCCTCGAGGCGCGGATCGCGCTCGCAGATCTCGCCTGGGCCCGGCCGGCCGACGCGTCGCGCGGCGCTCCCGCACCGAAGTCGATCTCGAAGGTCTTCCGGCGCGGCGACGTCGCCCGCTTCCGCGTGCTCCCGGCCGAGGCCGGAGAGAGGGGAGCCGCGCCGCCGCGGGCGACGCTCTATCAGGAGCCGATCGTCGAGGGAGCGCTGCTCTCCTTCGACGTCGCGAGCGGCGAGGTCCTTGCCCTCGTCGGCGGCTACGACTACGCGCGCAGCCAGTTCAACCGTGTGACGCAGGCTCGTCGCCAGCCCGGCTCCTCCTTCAAGCCCATCATCTACGGCGCGGCGCTCGCCAAGGGCTACACACCCGCGTCGATCGTCTGGGACCGACCCGTGGTCTACACGGACGATTCGTCGGGCTTCACCTGGCGGCCGCGCAACTACGGACGCGCCTTCTACGGCCCGATCACGCTGCGCGAGGCGCTCGCACGTTCGGTCAACAATGCGACCGTACACCTCTTCCGCGACGTGGGTGTCGACTACGTGATGCGCTACGCGCGCCGCCTCGGGATCGAATCGCCGCTCGATCGCGACCTCTCGCTCGCACTGGGATCGAGCACCGTCTCCTTGCTCGAGCTGACCCGTGCCTATGGGGTCTTCGCCGCGGGCGGCCGGCGCGTCGTGCCGACCTTCATTCGCAGCGTGCGCGACCACAACGGCGAGATCCTGCTCGAGAACGTGGCGCTCGGCGCAACGTCGCCGGCCAGGAACGGCGATGCCGGCCTCGCAGCCGAGGCGCCGCCGGACGAGATCCCGGAGGCAGTCGTAGAGGCGGTGGCGGAATCCGAGCCGCTCCCCGACACGCTGCCCGGCTCCTTCGAGGCCGATCCCGATCCGAACCAGCTCCTGCCTGCCGCACAGGCCTTCCTGGTCGCGGATCTGCTCCGCGCCGTCGTGATCGATCCGCACGGCACGGGATCCCGGCTGCGCGAGCTCGGGCGGCCCGTCGCCGGAAAGACCGGAACGACCAACGACCAGGCCGACGCCTGGTTCATCGGCTTCTCGCCCGACGTCGCGACCGGGGTGTGGGTGGGGCACGACGAGATCCGCTTCCTCGGCTGGGGCGAAACCGGCGGGCGGACGGCGAGCCCGATCTGGGTCGATTACATGAAGGCCGCCCTCGCGGATCGGCCGGTGCGAGACTTCGCGGTTCCCGAACAGATCGTCTTCGCACGCATCGACCGAAAGACCGGACTGCTCGCGGACGCCTCGAACGCGGACACCGTGTTCCAGTCCTTCCTTGCGGAAACCGAGCCGACCGAGACCGCCGGGCAGGCCCAGACCACCTCCGAGGATCTCCGGCTGCTGCGCATGGATTCCTTCTGAGCCGCGCGCCATGAACGGCAGCGGAGGCAGCACTCCCGGTGGCACGCCGTCGCGGCCCATCCGTCCCCGTCGCACGCGCAGCGAAGCGCCCGCCAAGAGCGCAGCCACTTCGTCGCACAGCGAGGCACTGGCGAGCCTCGGCGCGCTCGCCGGCGATCTCGCCCACGAGATCCGCAACCCACTCGTCGCGCTGAAGAGCTTCCTCGAGCTGTTGCCGGAGCGCAGGGGTGACCCCGAGCTCGAGACCCGCTTCCTCGAGATCGCGCGCGAGGAGTTGCGCCGCGCGGAGCGGCTGCTCGACGCGATGGTCGACGCACGCCGCGGCGGCGGACTCCGCGCGCCGCCCGGAGAGGTGGAGGCCGCCGTCGGCGCCGTAGCCACGCTGCTCGGACCGCGCGCGCGGGAGCGTGGCGTGCGCCTCGAGATCTTCGTCGAGCCCCGGCTTCCCGCGGTCGCGCTCGGCGCGGACGCGCTGCGCCAGGTCTTGCTGAACCTCGCGCTCAATGCGCTCGACGCTTCGCCGCGGGATGCGCGAATCGACATCAGCGCGCGCGCCGTTGGCGAAGGCGTCGAGATCTCGCTCGCGGACGAGGGCCCGGGCCTGCCTCCGGGCGATCGCGCGCAGCTGCGGACCGGGCGGCGCCCCGGAGGCCTCGGCCTGGCGATCACGCGCCGCCTGCTCGCGGCGGTGGGCGGCACCCTCCGCGCCGGCGCCGCGACCGGCAGCGGAACCCTCGTGCGCGCGTGGGCGCCCGCCGCGCCGCGATCCGCTAGCGCCTCGCGCTAGCGGATCGCCGGGAGCCAGCTCTCGATCGCGCGGCCGATCTCCGCGAGGCCGACCGCGAAGAAGTGGTCGGCCCCGGAAACGATCACGAGGCTCGTGTTGCGCGCCTCCGCAACCAGCGCCCGTAACGCATCCGGGGAAGCGATCCCGTCCTCCTCGCCCGCGATCACGAGCGCGCGGCGCACGTCGCCCAGAGCCCCCGCGTCGATCAGCGAGGCTGGCGGCGCGACGAGGATCGCGTCGCGTACACCAGGGAAGCGGCCCGCCGCGCGCAGTGCAGCGGCCGCGCCGAAGGAGTAGCCGCAGACGCAGAGGGGACCCTTCACGGTCTCGGCGAGGTGCTCGAGCACCGCGCCGTAATCCTCGTCGGCGTGGGCACTCTCGCCGCTCGGCGTCCCTGCGCTGCCGCCGACTCCGCGCCAGTCGAAGCGGAGCGTCGCGAGACCCGCGCGCGCGCAGGCATGAGCCATCTGGTTGACGACCGGCGAGTCCATGCTCCCGCCGTAGAGCGGGTGGGGCGGCGCGATCACCGCGCCGCGATGGCTTCCGTCGCCGCCGGGTGCGTAGATCCCGTCGAGCACGAACGCGCTTCCCCGCATCGGAATCGCAATCCGTCTCCCCTCCCGCTTCGAATCCATCGCCTCGTCCTCCTCGAGCCTCGCGGCGGCCGGGCCGTCGGGGCCTTCCGGGCTAAGCTGCCGACCATGTCCAAGCGCGCCAGCGATCACGAGCCCCGCTTCCGGGTGCGCGTCCAGACGGAGCGCGTGACCCTGCCCAACGGTAACGCGGTCGAGCTCGACATCGTCCGGCATCCCGGCGCGGCCGCGGTGGTCCCCTTCGTGTCGGAGCGCGAGGTACTGCTGATCCGCCAGTACCGCCATGCGGCGGGCGGCAGCATCCTCGAGGTTCCGGCGGGGAAGCTCGACCCGGGCGAGAGCCCGATCGCCTGCGCCGCGCGCGAGCTCGAAGAGGAGGCCGGCTGCCGGGCCGGGCGCCTGGTCGAGCTCGGATGGATCTGGACCACACCCGGCTTCACCGACGAGCGGATCTTCCTCTTCGCAGCCTTCGACCTCGAGCATGTTCCCCATCGCCGCGACGCCGACGAGGTGATCGAGACGGTGCGCATGGATTTCGACGCTGCGCTGGCTCTCGTGTGGCGCGGCGAGCTCAACGACGCCAAGAGCTCGCTCGCGCTGCTGCACGCCGCGCGGCAGCTCGGGCGCATCGGTTGAGGCTCGGCGTCTATTTCGGCTGGCACGTGCATCCCTGGGAGGACCTGCTCGCACTCGTGCTGCGCGCCGAGGCGGAGGGCTACGACGCCGCATGGGTCGACGGCGATGCGACGCTCCATCCGGGCCGCGAGACCCTCGACGGCTGGAGCGTCACGACGGCACTTCTCGCGCGCACCCGACGCATCGCGATCGGGTCGCTGCGCATCGTGCACCACTGGAACGCTGCGCGGCTCGCGCAGGCGACCGCCACTGCCGAGCGGATCACGCCGGGGCGTCTGCGCTTCCTGATCTCGATCGGCGATCGCCCGATCGACGCGCGCTTCGGACTCCCGGATCTTCCGGCGAGCGAGCGCATCCGCTGGCTCGACGAGACGCTCGACGCAGCCAGGGCGCTGTGGCGCGGCGAGACGGTGACGCGCGCCGGGCGCTACGTGCAGCTCTCCGGGGCGAGCCTGTGCCCCTTGCCGCCGGGCGGCCGGATCGAGATCGCCGTCGCGGCGAAGGGCCCGAGGCTGCTCGGGGTCGTGGCTCGGCACGCCGACGTCTGGGACGTGAACCTGCCGCCGGTCGCTCCACGCGTCGAGGCCGCGGCGGCCGCACTCGAGGCCGCCTGCAGGTGCCTCGGGCGCGATCCGGCGACGATCGAGCGCTCGATGCTGCTCTTCACCCGGCTCGCCGCGAGCCCGGCAGCCGGGCCCTTCGCGGCCGAGTTCCGCCGCCTGAACCCCTGGTTCCGCTTCCTTTCCGACCCCGAGGTCGCGGCGTCGGTGGTCGTCGGCCCCCCCGAGCACTGTCTCGACCGGATCGGCGAGATCACCCGCGAGCTGCGGATCGCGCGGCCGGTGATCGATCTGTCGGGTCTTCCCGCGGGGGATGCCGCGCGTGCGCTCGAAGCGCTGTCTCCGAAAAATAACCGCGTTGACACGCCCACTTAGACTCCGTAGCCTGAATGCAGTCCGCGGGACCCCGCGCGCCCTCCCGCCGATCAGAACCCAATCCACACGAGCCTGCGCTCCGCGCAGGCGCGGGTGCGCCCGAAAGTGAAGAGCGTGTACGGTCGCGGCTACCAGGGTGGAGGCGGACTCGGCTTCGGGCCCTCCTTCACGCCGCCCATCGTGAAGCAGCTGCTGATCGCGAACGCCGTCGTCTTCGTCGCACAGATCCTGTTGCAACGCGCGCCGATCGAGCAGTGGTTCGCGGTCCGGCCGCTCGCGGTCTGGCAGCATTTCCAGCTCTGGCAGCCCTTCACGTACATGTGGCTGCACGGCGGGCTCGGACACCTGCTGATGAACCTCCTGGCGCTGTGGATGTTCGGCTCGGACCTCGCGATCACCTGGGGAGCGGAGCGCTTCCTCCGCTACTACCTCCTCTGCGGCGTCGGTGCGGGCTTCATCATCGCGACCTACCCCTATCTCGGGGTGATGCTCGGAGTCTCGAGCCCCGCGACCCTCGGCTACGTGACGCTCGGGGCGTCGGGCGCGATCTACGGGGTGCTGCTCGGCTACTCGCTCACCTGGCCCGACCGCACCATCGCGCTGATCTTCCCGCCGGTCGCCTTCCGCGCGATCTGGCTGATTCCGCTGCTCTTCCTGATGAGCCTCTACATGGATACGGGCGGCAACATCAGCCACACCGGACACCTCGGCGGCGTGATCGTCGGCTGGCTCTTGCTGAGCCAGGGAGGCACGGCTGCGGGCCTTCCGACGTGGAACCAGATGAAGTGGCGCTGGAGCCGGCATCGCATGCGGCAGAAGCTGCGCGCCGTCCGCTGGGAGGACGACGCGGCGAAGAAGCGGCGCAACGACGACAGGACCCTTCACTAGGTGGCGGGGCACGCTGCCGCTCCCACGCTCGACGCAGCCCTCGCGGGTCGGATCTCGCGTGCTGCGGCGCTCGTCGCGGACGCCGGCTCCGTCGTCGCGCTCACCGGTGCGGGGCTCTCGGTCGAGAGCGGGATCCCTCCCTTCCGCGGGCCGGGAGGGCTGTGGACCCAACACGGCGAGCCTCCGCTCGACGGCTACCAGCGCTTCGTGCGCGACCCACGCGCCGCGTGGCAGGAGCGCCTCTCGCCTAGCGAGGGCTGGGCCCTGGCCCTGCACGAGACCCTGTCCCGGGCGCGGCCGAATCCCGGGCACTTCGCCTTCGCCGAGCTCGAGAAGCTCGGGCGCCTCGACGCGCTGATCACGCAGAACATCGACGATCTCCACCGCCAGGCGGGCTCGCGCAACCTGCTCGAGATCCACGGCAACCACCGCATGCTGCGCTGCATCGGGTGCATGCGCCGCTTCGCCGAGGGCGAGCTCTCGATCGACCCCGAGGATCTGCCGCCGCACTGTCCCGACTGCCGGGGCATCGTGAAGGGCGACACCGTGCACTTCGGCGAGCCGATCCCGCCCGACGTGCTGCGCGGCTGCTACGAGGCCGTCGAGCGCGCCGACTGCATGCTGGTAGCGGGCACCTCGGCGACCGTCTTCCCGGCCGCGGAGTTCCCGCTCGAGCTGCTGCGCCGCGGGGGCTCGGTGATCGAGATCAACCCCTACGAGAGCGAGCTCACGCCGCTGGCGACCCTCTCGCTGCGCGGCCCGGGGGGGGCCGTCCTCACGCGTCTCGTCGCCGAGCTCGCTTCGGCTCTCGAGGGCTCGACGTGAGCCGGCGACACCCCCGCGATCCGGATCGACAGCACCACCAGCACGGCGGCTTCGGCAACTTCCTGCGCAATCTCCTCTCCGGCCTTCCTTGGAGCGAGCGCGCCGAGGAGCAGGAAACGCTTCGCCTCGACTCACCGCCCGGCCGGCTCGTGCGCGTGCAGAACGTCAACGGACGCATCCGCGTGCTCGGAGAGGACCGCGACGACATCGAGGTGCTCGCGACCAAGATCGGGCGCGCCGAATCCGACGATGCGGCGTGCGCCCTGCTGCGCGAGATCCGCGTGCTCTGCGGCCTCGTCGGCGGCGCCCTCGAGGTGGAGATCGACGTGCCCCGGCGCTGGAACCGGAGCGGTCATGCCCACCTCGAGCTGCGCGTCCCGCGCGGAACCAGCGTCGAGCTCAGCTCCTCGAACGGGAAGATCTGCATCGAGAATCTCTGCGGTGCCGTGCGCGCGCGCTCGAGCAACGGCTCGGTGGACGTCACCCGCGTCGTCGGCAACATCGACGTGAGCGCCTCGAACGCCAAGGTGTGCTGCTCCCACACGCAGGGGCACCTCGTCGCGCGCTCGAGCAACGGAAAGATCCAGCTCGAAGAGCACCGCGGCTCGATCGACGCCTCGACCTCCAACGGCCTGATCATCGCCGACCTCGAGGAGCTCGGCCGCGAAGGTGTCCAGCTCGCGACCAGCAACGGCCGGATCATGCTCGAGCTGCCCGAAGCGGTGGACGCAGACATCGACATTCGCGTCGACAACGGCGTGATCCGCAACGACCGCGAGCTGTGCAAGGCGACCAGCGAGCGCGCCGGTCGCCTGCGCGGCCGCCTCGGGAACGGCGGCATCCCGATCCGCGTCCGCACCTCGAACGGATCCGTCAGCTTGCGCTGAGCAAGGCCCAGCAGAGCGAAGCTGCCTACGACCCGCCGCCGATCTTGCGGCGGACGTCGCGGCCGGCGAAGCGGAAGACCACGCCGCTGGGCTCGATCGAGGCGACGGTCGCGCCCGCTACGGGGTCCCCTTCGCGCAGCTCGCGAGGGCCTTCGCCCGGGACGTCGACGACGGCGAGCCGGCGCTCCGCGAGCGGGTGCCAGGTGGTGCGCTCGACCCGCAGCGCCGGGAAGGGATCGGGAGTCGGCGCCGGCGGGCGACTCGGCGCGCTGGCCACCTCGGGCCGGGCGGGTGCGGCCTCCGGGATCGGAGCCTTCACGGCCTGCGCTACAGGGGCCTCGACCACCGGCTGCGGACGCGGCGCCGTGCGCGCGCGGCGCTCCGCGTGCTGGAAGGGGCGAACGCTCCCGGGCGGGGGCGCGACCGGCACGGCCGCGT
>CAYPSI010000224.1:0-3658 GCA_964413375.1 uncultured Spirochaetales bacterium
ACACGATGAGCCGATGTTCGAGTGCTACTCGATGCTCTCGGCGCTCGCCCAGCACACCGAGAAGGTCCGCCTCTCGGCGCTCGTCACGGGCAATACCTATCGGAACCCGACGCTTCTGGCGAAGACCCTCACGACCCTCGATCACGTGTCGCACGGGCGCGCCACCCTGGGCATCGGCGCCGGCTGGTTCGAGAAGGAGCACAACGATCTGGGCTTCGAGTTCGGGAGCTTGGGCGAGCGCTTCGAGAAGCTCGAAGAGGCGTTGCAGATCATCATCCCGATGCTCCGAGGCGAGCGTCCCACTCTTCGCGGCAAGTACTACACCGCGATCGATGCGGCGAACTCGCCCGCCCCCGTCTCCCGCATCCCGATCATGATCGGCGGTCAGGGCGAGAAGAAGACGCTGCGCATGGTCGCGCAGTACGCGGACGAAGCGAACCTCACCGGCGAGGTGAAGGACATTCCGCGCAAGCTCGAGGCCCTGGCGGAGCACTGCGACAGGCTCGGGCGGGACCGCTCCGAGCTGGTCGTGACGAAGCTCCTGATGGTGGCGGTGGCCCCGACGCTGGAGGAGCTCGAAGCAGATCTGGCGGCGATCGCCGAGGTCAAGGGCTGGAACGACACGGTCCTGGAGATGGTTCGCAAGGCGCTCATCTACGGAGATGCCGACACCGTGGGCGAGCGTATCGCCGAGGCGGTCGCGATGGGAATCGATGGCGTGACGGTGGACCTGCCGATCAACGGGCACAAGCTCGAGCGCGTCGCGCTGCTGGGCGAGGTGGCCCTGAAGGCGCTCGGTTGAGCTGAGCCGATGCCGATCCTGTGCGTCGGCCTGGCCGGCGTCACGACGCTCTCGGTGCTCGTTTCCCGATCTGAAGGCGCGCCACTCGGATGTCAGGGTCGCTCGCCCTTCGGGAGCTCGATGTGGTAGAGCGCGGCCGCGTTGTCTTGCAGGATCTTGCGCTTGCGCGTCTCGCTCCAGTCGGCGCTGACTTCGGCGATGTACTCCTGCACCTTCGGGTAGAGACAGGTCGGGTGGGGGAAGTCGGTCTCGAAGAGGACGTTGTCCTCGCCGACCTGGTCGATCAGCTTCGTCGGCGCGGTCTTCTCGAACCAGAAGCAGCCGTAGATATGGCGCTTGAAATACTCGGAGGGCGGCATCGAGAGCGCTTGCTCGAGCTGCGAGCTGGTCTCCTTCCATTCGTAGTCGATCGACTCGAGCACGAAGGGGATCCAACCAATCCCGCTCTCCACCGACACGATCTTGAGACTCGGACAACGCTCGAAGATCCCGCTGTAGAGCAGGTTCGAGATCACACGCGAGTTCTCGATGAAGAGCGCCGCCGAGCCGAGCGCGAGGCGCCGGCTCATGCCCATCGAGGGCCACGCCGCGCGGCCGAACATGTTGAAGGCCGTCTCGCTCGCGCCGATGTGGAAGTTCACGGGAAGCTCGGCGTCGTTGCAGGCGTCCCAGAAGGGCCTCCAGGCGTCGGCGCCGAGATCGGGGAGGCCGATGCTGTCGGGATCGCTGCACATCACGATGCCCTTCAGGCCGAGCGCCTTTGCCCGCCCGATCTCCTCGACACTCTGAGCGATGTTCCACCACGGCATCAGCGCCATCGGTAGAAGTCGGCCGTTGGATTCCGCCTGGATCTCCGCCATCGCGTCGTTGTAGATCCGCGCGCAGGCCAGGCGCAAATCGCCGTCCTCGACCTTCATGAAGTTCTGGCTGCCGAAACCCGCGACGTTCGGATACAGGATCTGCGCGTAGAGCCCGAGCTGATCGAGGATCTCGACGCGCGCGCGCATGTCGTAGCAGGCGACGTGCACATCCTCGATCTGCCAGCCGAAGAACTCCAGACCCCGGGACTTCTGGCCGTCCTTGCGAATCACGCTGGAGGGATTTGCCAGCGAGAGCTGTACGTCCCGGTCTACGATCCAGGCGCGCGTGTCTCCGCTTCGGACCACGCGGGGGACGCGATCCCGGAGCGAGGCCGGGGCGCGGGAGGTCCAGAGATCATGGGGCTCGCTGATGTGGGCGTCGACGTCGATGATCGACAGGCCGGGGGAGCTGCTCATCGTCGTATTCCTCCGGATGGCCTCTGCTTGTCGCTTGCACCCCAGCATAGCCCGCCAGGCGGGTTCTCGGCGGCGAGTCGTGGTTCGGGCAGGGGAGGCGTGTTCATCACGGGCGCGCTGGTGATGCATCCATCCTGAAGCGGAACGATGCCGCGGCGAGCTGTCCTAGGCCAGGCAGTTCTTCGCGACGAGCTCGAAGGAGCGCAGCCGCGCTGCGAAGTCGTAGCAGATCGTCACGACGCCGAGATGGTCGGTGCCGTAGCGCACGGCGATCTCCTGCAGCTCCGCGGCTACCTGGGCTGCGTCTCCGGTCGTCGCGCGCATGCCCGAGTGCGCGAGGAAGTGCAGCTCGTCGGCCGTGAAGGCGTGCCGGGAAGCCTCGTCGGGAGAGATGATCCCGCTGCCGCGCTGGTTCCGCGCCATCTGCAAGCGCGCAATGCGGAGGCTCGCGGCGTGCCATTCCGCCTGCTCGCGCGTCTCGGCGCACATCACCTGCACCGCAACGTGTACGCGCGGCTCCGCGAAGTGCGGGGATGCCTGAAAGTGGCTGCGGTAGTGCTCGACGATCGCCGGGCCCTGATCCGCATTCCCGAAGAAGTGCGCGAAGCTGAAGGGCAGGCCGCGCCGTGCGGCGAGCTGCGCCGAGCCGACGCCCGAACCGAGCAGCCAGATCTCCGGCATGCCCGCCGTGGGCGGACCGGGGCGCAGCCCCGCGAAGGGGTGCTCCGGCGGCAGGCTCTCGCCGAGATAACCGATCAGATCGTCCACCTGCTCCGGATAGGCCCGCACGTCGATCGGGTCGCGCGGATGGGCCATGGCGAGCAGGGTGCGCTGATCGCCGCCGGGCGCGCGCCCGAGGCCGAGGTCGATGCGACCCGGAAAGAGCGTCTCGAGCATCCGGAAGTTCTCGGCAACCTTGAAGGCGCTGTAGTGCGGCAGCATCACTCCGCCGCTGCCCACGCGGATCGTCGAGGTCGCGCCGGCGATCTGCCCGATCAGGATCTCGGGGCTCGTGCTCGCGATGCCGGGCAGGTCGTGGTGCTCCGCCACCCAGAAACGTTCGTAGCCCAGCGCCTCACAGGCCACCGCGAGCTGTTGGGTCTCGCGCAGCGCGTCCGCGCCGGTGCCGCCCTTCCGCACCGGGGATTGTTCGACGACGGAGAGCCTGAGCCGGCGAGCCACGCTGCCACGATAAGTAATGTGGCGCGGCGCGACACGCCTACCCGTTGCGAAGTTCAGCGTTGGAGCCCCTCTCGCGCCTTCGAGACTGCCAGGGCATCCGCGCAGGGCTCGGGAGGACGAGCTTCGACCCCGGTCGGCGTTCCGACGCAGCGATGCACCCGCGCTGGCGGCCTGCGGCCTTCCGGGCGCTGCTTGCCGGCACGGCTTCGCGATCCCGGAGCAAGTGAGCGAGGGAGAGCTGCACGCGCGGCCTCCGCCGAGAAGCGGCGCGCGATGGCGCGGCCGATGCCGCGGCTCGCGCCGGTGATGAGGGCCACCTTTCCCTCGAGAGCGCCCATGTCCGTCTTGTCGAAGAGTCAGCCCTTCCGACCGGGGCCGCTCAGCGCGGGAGCCTCCC
>CAYPSI010000225.1:0-38374 GCA_964413375.1 uncultured Spirochaetales bacterium
GCGGAAGTCAATCGCGTCTTCGACGACGTGGTCGGGCGATACGGTGCGCTCGATGTCCTGGTGAACAACGTCGGGATTGCGGGGCCGACCGCTCCCGTCGAGGAGATCCGTCCCGAGGACTGGGACAGGACCCTTGCCGCCGATCTCAGCTCTCACTTCTATGCGACCCGCAGGGCCGTTCCGCTGCTCTGGGCGCACGGCGCGGCGCTCCACTGCGGCATGCAGCTGGAGATCCGCGAGCCGGACGTCTCGCCGCTACAGCTGCAGGGGCCCCGCTCGCCGGAAGTGGCCCGGGCGCTGTTCGGAGACCAGGCCTCGGAGCTCGACGACTACCGGCTCCGGGAGACGCAGCTCGCGATCGAGTCCTCGCGAACAGGACCCAGTAGCCGAGCATGAGCTCGGACAGTCTGCGATCCGTCGCGTCTCCGGGGAGCCACGCGTCCGCGGTGGCGAAGACGGTGGGGATCTCCGCACCGGGGTAGGCGCGCAGCGGGTCGGGCGCCGCGACCTGCGAGCAGGCCGCCCCGACGAGCGCGAGGCCTGCCACGAGCGCGACGATCCCTCGCGCATCGAGGCGGCCGGTCGGGGCGGGCCGAAGCCTCATGCGCGTGCGCTGTGCGGCGCGATCGGGGCGTCGAGGGCCATCGGCCGGTCACCGCGAATCCAGATCCACAGCACTGCCCCAATCAGTGCGACGAGTGCGCCGCTCGCGATCGCCCACGGCCAGCCGAGAGCCTGCGCGATCGTCGGCACCAGCAGCGCGCCGAAGAAGCCGACCAGGTTTCCGCCGGTGTTGAGGACCCCCGCGGCAGCGGACGCGTGCCTGCCGGCCACGGAGATCGTCGTGGCCCAAAAGCTGGCCTCGGTGAGCTGGTTCATGCCGAAGCAGCCAGCGAGCAGCGCGACGGCGAGCAGCGGGTCCGTCGCCCAGGCACCGAGCGCGAGGAGCAGCGCGGAGCCCACCAGCCCGATGACCGGCAGCACGCGGGCGCCTCGCCTCGCGCCGAAGCGCCGCATCGTCCCGTCGCAGAGCAGCCCCCCGGCCGTCGCCCCCAGCGCGCCGATCACCCACTGCGCCGCGCTCAGCGAAGCCGCCTGCTCCTGATCGAAGCCGCGCACCTCGACCAGGTAGTAGAAGAACCAGTTGAAGAAGAGATAGAAGACGTAGTTCATGCAGAAGTAGCTCGCGGTGAGCAGCAGGATCTCCCGGTTCCGCAATGCCGCCTTCCAGACTCCATGCTCCCTCGCAACCGCCTCCAGGGGCGGTCGACCCGCCTCGATCAGCTCGAGCTCACTGCGGGCGACACCCGCGTGCTCTCGGGGATGATCTCGCGTGTACCACCACCAGACGCCGGCGAGCAGGAACGCAACCGGGCCGGTCGCGACGAAGGAGCCGCGCCAGCCGAGCTCCGCGATCAGCCAGACGATCAAGGGGCCGCTCGCGGCCGCTCCCAAGGTGAGACCCGCGCTGGACAATCCGTTGGGCAGGCCCCAGGCCGAGACCGGGAACCAGTTCGAGACCATGCCACCGCAGATCACCGGAAAGATCGGCGCCTGGGTGACGCCTACCAGGAAGCGAAGCACGACGAGCGTCGCGATCAGCGCCGTGTTCGACGCCGCGCTCCCGCCCGGAACCAGCGCGCAGAGCAGCGTCAGGAGCCCCCAGGCGAGGGCCATCCAGGTCACCGCCCGGCGCGGACCGACGACGTCTCCGAAGATCCCGCCCGGGAACTGGAAGATCGTGTAGCCCAGCGCGAAGGCCGACAGCACGGTTCCGAGCTGCAGCTCCGACAGGCCGAGATCCGCGATCATCGCCGGGCCTGCGATCGAGAGATTCGTGCGCAGCAGGTAGGAGACGAAGCTCGCCGCCACGATCAGCAGCAGGATCCGCCAGCGGATCGGCAACGAGCCGCCTCCGGGTGTGTTGGCTCGCGTACGCGACTCAGCGACCGCGCTCGGCCTTCCGAGAGTCCCGCGCGTCGTGATCGTAATACTCGTAGGCGGACATCGCGCGGCCGCTCGTCGAGCGCCACGCGCGTTCGTCGTCGGGGAGCTTGCCGAGCGCGCGGGCCATCGCGCGAACGTGCGAGGCGACCGATCCGCAGCAGGAGCCGATGAAGTCGATGCCGAGCTCACGCGCGCGCGTCGCATAGTCGGCCATCTCGGAGCGGGAGAGCTGCAGCGGCTCGAGCCCGTGCGGGAACTCGGCCAGCGCAGTGAAGTCGTGCGAGTGCTCCGGTGTCCTGTAGGCGACGGGCTGGCAGGCGACGTACACGTCGACCGCGGCCCTGACCTCCTCCATCAGCGGCAGGGTCGTGGCCGGGTTGCGCAGGCAGTTGATCCCGACGATCTCCGCGCCCGCGCCGGCGAGCCGACGCGCGCACTCTCCGGGGCTGTGACCCTCGTTCGATTTCGGCTCCTGCTCGAAGCTCATCGTCACCATCGCCACCTTGCCCGCGGCCTTGATCCTCTCGACGGCGAGCAGCGCCTCGCCGAGCCAGCCGAAGGTCTCGCCGATCACCAGGTCGATCCCCTCATCGACCTGCCACCCGATCTGGCGATCGAAGAGCTCGCGAACGCGGTCGGCCGAGCGCGGGTCGGCCGGGTCGTAGCTCCAGGTCAGACTGATGTTCCCGGCCACCAGCGCATCGCTGCCGGCGGCGACCTGGTTGGCGATGCGCACGGCCGCCCGGTTGATCTCCTCGACCTTTCCCTGCATCCCGACGGTCGCCAGCTTGTCGTCGCTGGCGTAGAAGGTGAGCGTCGTCAGCACCTCGGCACCGGCGAGCAGGAACTCCCGGTGCAGCTCCGCCAGCGCCTCCGGATGGCGGATGCTGACCTCCGGAGTGAAGGGGCCCGCCTGCACCCAGCCCCGCTTCTCGAGCTCCAGCAGGTAGCCGCCGTCGCCGAGCACCGGGCCCTCGGCCAGCCGCTGCAAGATGTCCTTCTTCACTGCCCGGCCCTCCTGGCTTGTCGCATCGCGCTTTATACCACGCGGCCCGCGCGGCGAGGAATCTCAACGCCCCGGCCCGACCCGGCAGAGGGAGGCGATCGCATCGGCTCAGTCGGCCTTCGTCGCGCTCTCGCCCTTCAAGTAGCGGCCGAACCAGGCCAGGTAGCGGCCGTAGAGGTCCTTCGCGTGCGTGGGGGTATCGATGCCGTGGAACTCGTCCGGGTAGACCACGAGCTCCGTGGGTACTCCCTGTAGCTTGAGCGCGAGAAAGAGCTGCTCCGAGTTGATGATCGGCACGTTCCAGTCTTCCTTGCCACCGAGGATGAGGGTCGGCGTGACGATCTTCTCGACCCTGTTCAGCGGTGAGAGACGGTCGTAGAGCTCTCGGCTCTCGGGCTTCCAGGGCAGTCCCAGCTCGAAGATCCACCAGAGCTGGTACTGGTCGTGGGCGAAGTTCGTCACATAGAGCGCGGCGCTGGCGCCGGTGGCCGCCGCCTTGAAGCGGCCGGTCTTCGTGATCACGTGGTTCGTGAGCATGCCTCCGTAGGACCAGCCCGTGACCCCCAGTCGCTCGGGATCGACCCAGCCCTGCGCGACGGCGTAGTCCATCGAGGCCATCACGTCCTCGTAGTCCCGCTCGCCCCAGGCCTGCCAGATCGCGAGGCAGAAATCCTGGCCGTAGCCGGTGGATCCTCGCGGGTTGGGCAGCACGACGACGTATCCGTTCGCCGCGAAGAGCTGTGCTTCGAACTGGAAGCTGGCGTCGTACTGCGCCTGCGGGCCGCCGTGGATCAGCAGGATGCCCGGGTAGCGGCGGCGCGGGGAGAAGCCGGGGGGCTTCACGACGAAGGCCTCGATCTCGGTGCCGTCCTGGCTCGGGAAGCGGATCTCCCCCACCTCGCCGAGGCGCAGCGAAGCGAGCAGAGCGTCGTTCACGTGGGAGCGCCGCTCGAGCTTGCCGTCGCTGAGCAGAAAGACCTCGGGTGGAAGCTCTGGCTCGGAGACCAGCGCCGCGATCGCACCGGAGGGGCCCTCGTCGAATGCGCTCACCACACGCGGACCGCTGACGAGTCGCTCGACGCTGCCTCCGGATGCGGCGATCCGAGCCAGGTTCTGCTCGCCGGAATCCTCGAGCAGGAAATTGATCCAGGGCTCCTTCCGCGAGAAGCGGGGCCTGAAGATCATGCGATCGAGATCCCGCGTCAGGAGCTTCGAGTCGCCGCCGGCCGACGAGGAGAGCGCCAGGTGGAAGGTGCCGTAGAGGGCGGCGTCCGTCTCGGTGTTCGACAGGTGCGCGATCTGCCTTCCGTCCGGGCTCCAGCTCGGCGCGGCGTCGGGACCGGGATTCGCGGTGACCTGGAGCAGCTTCTCCCCCTGGTCTTCGTTGGCGGCGTCCACCACCCAGATGTCGGTGTTGTAGTTCGCATCCGGGTCGTTCGTGCGATTGCTGACGAAGGCGATGCGTTTTCCGTCCGGAGACCACGCGGGCTCCGAGGCTTCGCAGCCGGTAAGATAGGCTTGGCAGTAGTCGTCGGTGTCGCCCGAGCTGACTTGTCTGAGCTTCTTCGTGGCCAGTTCGAGGACGTAGAGATGATTGCGGCGGCTGTCGAGGTAGCCGATGTAGTCCTGCTTGAACTGCCGGCGCGTCACGACCCAGGCCGGCTGCGTCTTCTTCTTCTCGACCTTCTCGCCCTTCTTGCGGGCTTCATGAGCGAGAGTCTCCTCGGGCTTCGGGTCCTTCAGCACCAGCAGCATCCGCTTGCCGTCCGGCGACCACTCGAAGAACTCGACAGTCTGGGGGGTGTCGGTGAGCTGGACGGCTTCGCCGCCCTCGCGAAACAGCGTCCAGACCTGGGCCCTCTCCGGCTGGTCGTCGTCCTCGCCTCGCGAGCTCAGAAAGGCCAGGCTGCGGCCATCGGGGCTCCAGCGCGGAGAGGAGGAGTCCTCGTCTGCGCCGGTGAGCGGAATCGCGTCGCCTCCACCGGTCGGCACCATCCAGATCCGGGTGCTGACTTCGTCCTCCTCGAGATCCTGGTTCGTGACTGTATATGCGATCCAGCGATTGTCCGGAGAGATCTGAGGGTCTCCCACCACCCCGAGCGCGAAGGCATCGTCCACCCTGAGCGGGCGACGCTCAGCGGGCGCATCGGCGGCTCGCGCTGAGCTGACCGCGAGCGCCAGGCAGCAGAGCGCCGCTAGGCAGGGATTCGCCCCGGGTCTGGATCTCACGGAATCCTCCTTTTCGATCGCGCGGAGGGACCGGGCGCGACGCTGGATGGTCTCCCACAGCCGCCGCTATGATATTCGCAAAGCTCCCCGGCTACTCCTCCCATCTGGGGATTGGTGATCCGAAATGACCGAATCCCTGCCGAGGGTGCCCGCCGAGGCAACGCCCACCAAGGTGCGTCCCAAGCGCGAGCTGGGAAGGGTTCAGGCCGCGGAACAGCCCTTCGAATACCCGCTCGCGCGAAAGTACCTCGAGCCCGACTGGACGAGTCTGCCCGGCTACGCCGACGTGTCCAAAGCCGAGTGGGAATCCGCTCAGTGGCAGCGGAAGCACACGGTGAAGAACCTCGCCGAGCTCAAGCAGGCGCTCGGACACCACCTCGGCGACGATCTGTGTGCCGACATCGAAAGGGACCAGCAGGAGCGGGCCACGATGTCGATGCTGATTCCCCCTCAGATGATCAACACGATGGACGAGCGCGACCTGCGCCGCGATCCCGTGCGTCTCTACATGGCGCCGGCGCTCGGCGATCGCGACCCCGAATGGCCGAGCCATCCGATGGCGAGCCGAGACTCGCTCCACGAGGCCGACATGTGGGCCGTGGAGGGGCTCACCCACCGCTACCCCACCAAGGTCCTCGCCGAGATGATCCCGACCTGCCCGCAGTACTGCGGGCACTGCACGCGGATGGACCTGGTCGGCAGCGACACGGCACAGGTCCTCAAGTACAAGTTCGAACTCAAGCAGCCGGAGCGCTGGGACGCGATGCTCGACTACCTGGCGAGAACGCCGTCCGTTCGCGACGTGGTGGTCTCCGGTGGCGATGTGGCGAACGTGCCGATCAAGCGCCTCCAGGAGTGGCTCTTCGCGCTGATGGAGCTGCCGAACATCCGCGACGTGCGCCTGGCGACCAAGGGGCTGATGGGCATACCGCAGCACTTCCTCCAGGACGAAGTGCTGCGGGGCTACGAAGCCATCGCGAAGCGCGCGAGGGAGCGCGAAATCGAGATCGCGGTCCACACACACGTGAACTCGGCACAGCAGGTGACGCCGCTCTTCGGACGAGCGGTGCGGGCGCTGCTCGACATGGGCTACCGCGCGGTGCGAAACCAGGGCGTGCTGATGCGTGGAGTCAACGACACGCCGAAGCAGATCCTCGAGCTCTGCTTCATGCTGATGGACCATGCGAAGGTGGTCCCCTACTACTTCTATCTCTGCGACATGATCCCGAACGCCGAGCACTGGCGACTCGCGGTCTGGGAGGCGCAGGCCCTGCAGATGGCGATCATGGGCTACCTGCCGGGCTTCACGACGCCGCGCTTCATCTGCGACGTCCCCTTCGTCGGCAAGCGCTGGGTCCACATGCTGAATTCCTACGACCGGGTCAGGGGAATCTCGTACTGGCGGAAGAACTACCGCACCGGCATCGAACACGACGATCCCGAGGCTCTCACGCGCGAGTACCCGGCCTACGATCCGATCGCGAAGCTCCCCGAGGAGGGCAAGGAGTTCTGGCGCTCCTTCCTCGCGGCGAAGGGAGGCGAGCAGCCGGACGCCCCTTCGGCCCTGTGATAATCTCGGCGCTCTCCCGTCCGAGATCAGCGAGGCCCGTCGCGTGCCCAGCCTGTCCAAGCCGGAAGCCGTCGAGTCGCGCGTCGCATCCGTGATGCCGCCGCCCTATCCGGGCGAGTACCCGAAGATCATCGTCCCGCCGCCGGGCCCGAAGGCTCGCGCGTGGAACGCCCGGGACCGCAAGGTGGTCTCCCAGAACCTGACGCCGGACTACGAGCTGGTCGTCGAGCGCGCTTCGGGAATGGTGGTCGAGGATCTGGACGGAAACCGCTACCTCGACTTCGCGGCCGGCATCTCCACTGCGTCCACCGGACACTGCCATCCCGACGTGGTCCGGGCGGTCCAACAACAGGCCGAGCGCCTGCTCCACATCTGCTACACGGACTTCCACTACCCGGCCTACATCGAGCTGTGCGAGACGCTCGCCGAGCTCGCCCCGATGTCCGGAAAGAAGCGCGTCTTCCTGTCGAACTCGGGCGCCGAGGCGGTGGAGACCAGCATCAAGCTGGCGCGCCTCCGCACCGGCCGGCAGAAGATCGTCGCGTTCTACGGCGCCTTCCACGGGCGCACGCTGGGCACCTTGACGCTCACGGCCAGCAAGCCGGTGCAGCGCCTCGGCTACGGGCCGCTCCTGCCGGAGATCTACCACACGCACTTTTCCTACTGCTATCGCTGCCCGGTGAACCGGAAGCCCGCTTCCTGCGACGTGGAGTGTCTCGACCTGCTGACCGACTCGATGTTCGGGCACACGCTTCCCCCGCAGGAGGTGGCGGCCGTGCTGGTGGAGCCCATCCAGGGTGAGGGCGGCTTCATTCCCCCGCACCCGGAATTCCTGCCCCGCTTGCAGGCGCTGTGCCGCGAGCACGGCATCCTGTTGATCGCGGACGAAGTGCAGTGCGGCATGGGCCGCACCGGCAAGCTCTTCGCATCGGAGCACTTCGGGCTCGATCCGGACATCTTCATCCTCGCCAAGGGGATCGCGTCGGGAATGCCGATCTCGGCCGTGATCGCGCGCGACGAAGTGATGCAGTGGAACGATGGGGGCCACGGCAGCACCTTCGGCGGCAATCCCCTCTCCTGCCAGGCGGCGTTGGCGACGCTCCGGCTGCTGCGCGGCGGCCTGATCGAGAACGCGGGGAAAGTGGGGACGGGGCTGCTCGCGAAGCTGCGCCGTCTGATGGAGCGGCATCCGAGGGTCGGCGACGTGCGCGGTATCGGCCTGATGATCGGAATCGAGATCGTGAAGAATCCGGACACGCGAGAGCCGGCGCCGGCCGAACGCGAACAGATCGTCCGCCGGGCCTTCGAGCGGGGCCTGCTCACCCTTCCCTGCGGAAAGTCGACGATCCGCCTCTCCCCACCGCTGATCTGCACCGACTCCGACGCGGACAAGGCGGTGTCGATCCTGGACGAGGTGCTGACGGAAGTCGGCGCGGAGGGCTGAGCCGGCTCGGGCTCTCAGGCTAGAGCGGGTGCTCGGCGGCCACTCTTCGCCATTCGAGGGTCGCTCACGCGGGCACCGGCGACTGTTATCACCCAAGCGTGTCAGATCCGGTCGCAGCGCAGCAGTTCACTGGTCGACGCGAGAGTCGGCAAGTAAGTGCCTATCCACGTAGCTCAGCTTCTGGATTACCCGGTGACACCCGCGCGGGGTCTCTTCCCCTCGTCCTGCGTCGATTGGACCGAAAGCGCGTTATCGGACCCGACCCGGGAACGCAGCTCAATTTTCCTATCGACCAGCTCCACAGGCCCAGTGTGGCGTGTTCCCCCCCCCCGCGTTGATCGAGCCGGTGCCGGCCGGCGGCGGCCACAAGCGCGAGCCATCCGCATCACGACCGCGGACGTGGTCGAGGTCCGTCGGCGAGTTGAGGTCCGAGCGCGGAGCCGCGATTCTGGGTGGGCGCCGGCGCGCGTATCCTTGCGCGCACGATGACGCCGCCCGCGCCCCGCTCCGCACCGAAGTCGGCCGAGGGCGCCGGCGCCCATCCGCTGGGGCGCGGCGATGCGGCGCTCGCGGCGGCGCTCGCGGCGCTCGCGGCGGCCTTCATCCTGCCGGGACTCGGCGCACAGGCCCTGGCCAACTGGGACGAGGCGGCCTACGGCGCTATCGCGCGCGAGTTCCTGCGCCGGCCCGCCCTGACGCTCTACTACAACGGCGCACCCTTCTTCGAGAAACCGCCGCTCGTGTTCTGGGCCATGGCGCTCGTCTCGAGGCTTCTCGGCGTCGACGAGTTCGCACTCCGCCTCCCGAGCGCGCTCGCGGGCATCGCGGCGGTGGTGCTCACGTTCCTCGCCGGCCGGCGGCTTGCCGGGCGCGCAGCCGGAGCGATTGCGGCGCTGCTGCTCCTCGGCGTGCCGCAGTTCGTCGCGTGGAGCCGCCTAGCGATGCTCGACGTTCCACTGCTCACCTTCGGCGTGCTCGCCGTCGTCATGGTCATCCACGCCGGCGAACGGGGGCGGTGGCTCATGGCCGCTGCGGGGGCTGCCTTCGGTCTCGCGGTCATGACGAAGTTCGTGGCCGCCGGCCTCTTCGTGCCGGGGCTGCTCGCGCTGATCGTCGCCCGCCGCGGCGCCCGGTCCTTGCTCTCCCGCGACGTCATCAGGGCGGCGTTCGTAGCGCTCTTGGTCTCGCTCCCGTGGCACCTCGAGCAGGCGTTCGCCTACGGGCGCCCATTCGTCGACAGCTACGTCATGTGGAACGTGCTCAAGCGCCTGAGCCAGCCGCTCGACCAGCACACGGGCGGAGCGCTCTACTACCTGAAGATGTACCGCTACAACGCGGGCCTGCTCGCGCCGGTACACGCGGCGGGGGTCCTGCTCGCGATCGGGCTGGCCGTGTGGCGCCGCGAGCGCATGCTCGGCGCCCTGGTCGTGCTGGCCCTAGGGACGTTTTGCGTCGTGAACGCCTCGGCGACGAAGATCGGCTGGTACCTCACGCCGGTCTACGCCTGTGCGGCGCTGTGCGCCGGCACGGCACTGGCTTGTGCCTTGCGCTCCGCGCGCGCGCAGGCCGCCGCCTGTTTCGTGGCTCTCGCGCTGGTGGTTCCGGGCGCGCTCGAGGGGCGCGGACGCTTCGTCGAGGACTACAACGTGATGGACTTCAGCGACGACGTGCGTCTGCTCGCGGGCCAGGCGCCGTTCGGGTCACGCGTCCCGAAGTTGCACGTCTACGTCGTCTCCGTGCCGGCGCCGCTGTTCTACCTCGCCGACCTTGTCGAGCAGGTCGATGCGGAGCAGTTCGAGCGGCTCGCCGTGTCGACCGCGCCGGGGCTCTGCCTGAGTTTCCGCGGTGACGCTGAAGAGCTGATCGGACGACATCCGGAAGGTCAGATCGAGATTCTCGCGCGGACGCCGTCCCTCGCAGTCATCGGGCGTCGGCCTCCTGCCCGATGAGGTCGGCCGGCCGGGCGTTGACGCGCAAGCGCCACTGTCGCCGCTAACACGGGTCGTAGCCAGGGAGGCCGCCGTCGCGGGCGAAGAGAGTTCCTCTCCCGACATCCTGCTGGCCTTGAAGTAGCCGCGGGCACTCGCCGAGGCGCTTCGGCTTGCCGGAGCACGGCCGCGCGACCCCGGCCCCTTCGCCTCGTCCGCAAACAGCCGCCCGCTCTCGCTCATCGGTGTCACCCCCCGCTTGCGAGTCTTACACCGTCGCCCGGGCGTTCGAAAGCCGTTTCGATCTCGCGCGGAGATTTTTTCTCAGGCTCTCAGTTCTCGAGTCGCTCCACGAAGCGCGCGCTGGTCGAAGCGCGAACCTGCTCCAGGCTGGCGCCGGGCATCAGCTCGACGAGCACGAGCTCGCCCGAAGCGAAGCTGAAGACCGCCAGCTCGGTGATCAGCAGGTCGACGGCGTTTCGGGCCGTGAGCGGCAGGTCGCAGCGGGGAACCAGCTTCGGGCTCCCGTCGGCGTTGGTGTGGGTCATCGTGATGATCAGCCGCTTCGCCCCCGAAGCCAGATCCATCGCGCCGCCGACGCCCAGCAGCGGCTTCCCCGGCACCGCCCAGTTCGCCAGGTTCGCCGCTTCGTCCACCTGGAGTCCGCCCATGATCGCCACGTCCACGTGGCCGCCGCGAATCATCGCGAAGGAATCCGCGCTGTCGAAGTAGCTGCTCCCGGGGAGCGCGGTGACCGGGATCTTTCCTGCATTCACCGGGTAGTCCATCGCGCCGCCCTCCAGCGGTGCGGGGCCCACACCCAGCATGCCGTTCTCGCTATGCAGGATGATCCCGTGCTCGGGCGTGATCAGATCGGCGACCAGCGTCGGAATGCCGATTCCCAGGTTCACCACGTCGCCGCTCTCGAGCTCCTGCAACGCGCGGCGGACCATGTTCATGCGCGCCGGGTCCACCTTCTTGCTGCTCGACGCCACCGAGGCGGAGGAGCCCAGCTCTTCCAGGCTCATGTGGGCCTCGACCAGATAGTCCACGTAACAGCCCGGCGTATGGATCTGATCGGGATCGATCTCTCCCTCCGGCACGATCTGCTCGACTTCGGCGATCACCAGATCGGCCGCCGTCGCCATCGCCTTGTTGAAGTTCTGCTCGGTCATCCGGTAGACGAGGTTGCCGGCGGTGTCGGCCTTCCAGGCGCGGAGGAAGGCCACATTGCCGCGCAGCGCCGGCACGAATACCTGCGGCTTGCCGTCGAAGACCCTGGTCTCCGCCTTCTCGGCGAGGACCGTCCCGGCGGAGGTCGGCGTGAAGAATCCGCCGAGCCCGGCACCGCCGGCGCGCAGCGCCTCGGCGAGCGAGCCCTGGGGCAGCAGCTCGACCTCCAGCCTTCCCTGCTGCGCCGCCGTCACCGCCTCGGGATTGCTGGTGAAGAAGGAGCCGATCGCCTTCTTGATCTTCCCGCTGCGCAGCAGCCGTCCGCCGCCCAGTCCGACCTCGCCCACGTTGTTGGCGATGTAGACGAGATCCCGGACGCCGGTCTCGGCCAGCGCGTGCAGCAGGTGGACCGGATTCCCGGTCATGCCGAAGCCGCCGACCAGGAGCCTGTCGCCGCTCTTCACCATCGCCGCGGCCTGCTCGAGGGAGATCTGGGGAACTCGCTTCACGCTCGGCCTCGCTAGATCCTCTCGAGGATCGCCGCTTCGCCCTGGCCCACCCCCACGCAGAGCGTCGCCAGCCCATGGCGCATCGGTTCGCCGAGAGCGGCCCGCCGATGCATCTCGTGGATCAGTGTGGTGAGGAGCCGGGCACCCGAGCATCCGAGGGGATGACCCAGCGCGATGGCTCCTCCGTTCACGTTCGTGATCTCCTGGCCGAGCCCCAGCTCGCGCAGCACCGCGATGGCCTGGACCGCGAAGGCCTCGTTGAGCTCCGCGAGATGGAGGTCGGCCAGCGAGAGCCCCGCGCGGGACAGGGCCTTGCGCGTGGCGGGCACCGGTCCGAGCCCCATCACGCGCGGGTCCACGCCCGCGGCGGCAGAGCAGATCCAACGCGCAATCGGATCGACGCCCAGCTGGTGAGCCCTGCGTTCGGACATCAGCACCAGCGCGGCGGCGCCGTCGTTGAGCCCGCTCGAGTTTCCCGCCGTCACGCTTCCGCCGGGCCGGAAGGCCGGCTCGAGCCTCGACAGCTGCTCGATGTCGGTGGCGAGCCGGAGCTCGTCTCCAGAGCGCGCAGTGCGGGGAAACTCGTCGGTATCGAAGAGGATCGGATCTCCGCGGCGCTGCGGGAGTGCGACCGGAACGATCTCCCGCTCGAAGTGGCCGTTCCGGATCGCCTCGACCGCCCGCGTCTGGCTCTGCAGCGCGAACATATCCTGATCGCGTCGCGTGATTTCGCCGCCCTTGAGCTTCCCTGCGCGGCTCATCTCCTGGATGTTTTCTGCGGTCTCGCCCATCCCCTCGAGTGGAAAGAGCGCCTCCAGTGCGGGGTTCGGGAACCTCCAGCCCAGCGTCGTGTCGTAGGCCGTGGCGTTTCCCGACGGGCCGAAGGGCTGCGGATTCTTCGCCAGCGCGTAGGGCGCGCGCGTCATGCTCTCGACGCCGCCCGCGACGTAGACCTCCCCTTCCCCGGCCCGGATGGCTCGCGCGGCCTGGTTGACCGCCGTGAGGCCGCTGGCGCAGAGCCGGTTCAGCGTCACGCCGGGAACGGAGTGCGGCAGACCGGCCAGCAGCAGACCCATCCTGGCTACGTTCCGGTTGTCTTCCCCAGCCTGGTTCGCGCAGCCCATGAAGACTTCTTCGACGAGCTCTCCCTCTACGCCTGCACGGCGGACGGCTTCGCGGATCACCAGCGCCGCAAGGTCATCGGGGCGCACCTGCGCGAGAGCCCCGCGGATCCTGCCGATCGGTGTACGCACCGCGCTCACGATCACCACGTCGTGCATGCTTCGACTCCGCTTCGGCTCCGTTGGCCTCGATCGAAGGGCGAGGACAGGAGGTACAAGAGGGATCTTCGACGTCCGATAACACTCGAACCGTCGATTCCCCACGCGAGGGACCCAGAGGGGGCCCCCGTACCGCCCCAGTGTCCACCCTTTGGCAAGCGATCAAGGAGCACTCGATCGCGATTCCGAACTACCACGCAATCCTCTTCCTCCCTTGGGTGGACGAGGACATCTTCGAGCAATGACTGCCGCCTTCGCCCTCGAGATCTCGGCCCGCTAGCCCGAGTCAACGGGTTAGGGAAAGAACGTAGCGGATGGGCATGGGGAAAATTGCCTGGCTTTCCGCCTTGGGACCGAGAAAGGACCTTGGGGCCCTGGGGGCGGACATCAGGCTCACCCCGTAGGCGGCGGAGGAGATGCGATAGCCCCTCCAGGGCTCCTCCGTCACCGCCGCGCCGCCGAGCACCCCGCGCCGCTCGACCACGAGGACGTCCATGCCGGGCTTCGCCAGGTAGGCCGCGCAGGCGAGACCGTTGTAGCCGCCGCCGATCACGATCGCGTCGGGGGATCCGCGGGGGCTCTGACGACCGCGGCGGTCGCTCAGCGCAGGTCGAAGAGCAGGAACTCGGCGTCGGCGGCGCTCTCGATCTCGATCTGGGGCGCATCCTCGATCGCCAGCCCGTCGCCGCCCGCGAGGCTCGTGCCGCCGACGGCGATGCTGCCTTCGATGACGTGGATCCAGATTCCGCGCGTAGACGACGTGCGATGGACGAGCTTGCGGCCGGCGGCGAGGAGTCCGAGGAACACGTCCGCTTCAGCGCGGATCGCGAGCGCTCCGTCTCGGGGCTTGCCTGCGAAGACGAGGGTCAGGTTGTTCGGCGCGGTCGCCGTCGGGAGTTCGTGCTCCGCATAGCGCGGCTCGCCGCCGGTCCCGTCGGGCAGGATCCAGATCTGGAGCAGGTGGACGCGCCGATCGCGGGAGGGGTTGAACTCGCTGTGGGTGACCCCCGTGCCGGCGCTCATGTACTGGAGCCTACCCGGCTCGATGATGCTGCCATTGCCCATCGAGTCCTTGTGCTCGAGCCGCCCCTCGATCACGTAGGTGAGGATCTCGGCGTCCTGGTGGCCGTGGGTCCCGAAGCCCTGGCCGGGCTCGACGATGTCGTCGTTGATGACGCGCAGCGCGCGGAAGCTCATGTGGGCGCGATCGCGGTATTCGCCGAAGGAGAAGGTATGGAAGCTGTGCAGCCAGCCGAGCTCGGTCTTGCCGCGATCGGCGCTTGCGCGTTTTGTGAGCTTCATGTCCTGGACCTCTTTCGTTCGTTCAGACGGCGCAGCCGCAACCCATCTCCCAGAGCCGACCGTCGGCACCGAAGACGGCCGGATGGGAATGCGCTGCGGGCGCTTCGTTGACATAGCCGCCGTAGCGAGCGGTCGGCGCCCAGCTCGGGCTGATCGGCGGGAGCGCCGGGGAAAGCTGCGCGAAGTCGCCGGCGGCGTGGACGATCCGGTCTCCGCAGACGGTGAGCAGGGATTCGATGCGGCGGATCGCGTCGTCGGGGCAGGTGAGATAGTCGTCGGAGAGGACGGCGAGATCGGCGTATTGCCCGACGGCGAGCTGTCCCTTCTTCCCGGCCTCGCCGCTGAACCAGGCGCTGCCCATCGTGTAGAGCCGCAGCGCTCCCTCGCGGGAGAGAAGCGCATCCGGCGCGGTGATCTGCGTTCCGCCCACAGTCTTCCCGGTCACGAGCCAGTCGAGGCAGGTCCAGGGGTGGTAGCTCGCGACGCGCGTGCCGTCGGTCCCGGCGCCGACGGGGACGCCCGCCGCGAGGAGCTGGCGGATGGGCGGACACGCGCGCGCCGCTTCCCGGCCGAAGCGCCGGATGAAGTACTCGCCCTGATAGGCCATGCGGTGCTGGATCGCGATGCCGCCGCCGAGCGCGCGGGTCCGCTCGATGTTGCGCGGCCCGATCGTCTCCGCGTGATCGAAGAACCAGCGCAGGCCATCGAACGGGATGTCTCGATTCACCCGCTCGAAGACTCCGAGGAAGCGATCGATCGTCTCGTCGTAGGTCGCGTGGATCCGGAACGGCCAGCGCGCGGCAACGAGGGCCCGGATCACGGCCTCGAGCTCGCTCTCGAGAATCGGTCGCAGGTCCGGCCGCGGCTGGAGGAAGTTCTCGAAGTCGCCGCCGCTCCAGACGAGATTCTCGCCCGCGCCGGCGACCGAGAGCATCGCGTCGCCCTCGCCCGGGCGCGTCATCCCGATCCAGCGCGTGTAGTCGGCGAGCTCGCTCCCGGGCTTCTGGGCGAAGAGGCTGTACGCGATGCGCAGCGTCAGCTCGCCGTTTCCCGCGAGCTGCTGGATCACGCCGTAATCTTCGGGATAGTTCTGCCAGCCCCCGCCCGCGTCGCCGACGCTCGTCACGCCGAAGCGATTCAGCTCGCGCATGAAGTGCCGCGACGAGTTCAGCTGGTCGTCGAAGGAGAGCTTCGGCGCCCGGGCGATCGTCGAATAGAGGATGAAGGCGCTCGGCTCGGCGATGAGAAGTCCCGTCGGCTCGCCGCTCGCATCGCGGGCGACGAGGCCGCCGGGCGGATTCGGGGCCGACGAGTCGAAGCCGAGGGCCCGGAGCGCCGCGCGGTTCATCATCGCGCTGTCGTAGAGATGAAGCACGATGACCGGCGTCTCGGGCGCGGCGCGGTTCAGCTCGTCGAGGGTCGGCATCCGCTTCTCGGCGAACTGCCACTCGTTCCAGCCGCCGATCACGCGCACCCACTGGGGCGGAGGTGTCCGCTCGGCCTGGTCCTTCAGCCTTCGTAGCGCGTCGGCCAGCGACGGGACGCCGTCCCAGCGCAGCTCGAGGTGGTAGTTCAGGCCGGCGCGGATGACGTGGAGATGGGAGTCGTTGAGCCCGGGGATCACCCGCCGCCGGCCGGCGTCGACGACCTGCGTGCGCGGGCCGATCGCCGCCTCGGCCTCGGGGCCGAGACCGGAGATCCGACCGTCCTTCAGCGCGATGCCGCCGGCCTCGGGGCGGGCCGGGTCGAGCGTCGTGACGCGCGCGTTTCGAATCACGAGATCCGGCGCGGCGATGTTCGTGGCCAGGGTCATGCGCGCTCCTCGGGATTCGTGGAATGCAGCCATCCGTTCAAGGCGCGGGTCACGCGGGGCATCACGAGCCAGGTCAGGACGGCGACCATGGAGGCGGCCACTGCCAGGTTGCGGAGCAGGAAGGGCCAGTCGTGGGCGACCTCGGCGACGGTGAGCGAGAGGACGAGGCTCGTCGGATAGACACCGAGGAGCGTCGCCGTCGCCATCTTCCAGCGCGGGGGCAGGGAGCTCGTTCCGCGGAACCAGGCCTCGAGTCCCGACAGCTCGCGCAGCGCCGCCTGGAACTCCGCCTCGCAGCCGGGCCTGACTCGCCGTGTGATCGCGACGTGGATCGCCATGGGGACCTGCCGAGCTCGACGTCGGCGTCGAGCTCGCCTCTCAGTGCTTCGCCCTCGTCGTCACCTTCTGCGGCGACTTCGCCGACTGGGGCGCCTTGTGGACCATCGTGTAGGCGTACTCGACGCCGCTGCCGTAGGCGCCGGCGTGCCCCTTCAGGAGGCCCATCAGGGCGTCGTAGTGCTCGCGCTTCTTCCAGTCGCGCTGGAACTCGAGCAGCGCGCCGATCGCCGTGAGGCGCGTCGCACCGGCCTGCACCATGCGAGAGAGGGCGGCATCCTGGGCGGCGGTCGAGGTCGCGCCGCAGCAATCCTCGACGACGTAGATGTGGTAGCCCTCGCCGAGCATCTCGATCGTCGGCCAGGTCACGCAGACCTCCGTCCAGAGACCCGTCATCAGGACGTTCTTGCGCCCGGTCGCTTTGATCGCGTCGCGGAAGCCCGCGTCGTCCCAGGAATTCATCGAAGTCCGCTCGATCACGGGCTGGCCCGGGAAGACGTCGAGGAGCTGGGGCCACGTGTAGCCCGAGAAGCTCTCGGTCTCGACCGAGGTCAGCACGGCCGGCACGTCGAACTCCTTCGCGACCTTCGCCAGCAGGACGACGTTGTTGACCAGCGTCGCTCGGTCGATGTTGGCGACCCCGAAGGTCATCTGCGGCTGGAAATCGATGAAGACGACGACCGTGTCGTCCGGCGTGTAGAGCTTCTGGTAATGGCTCATCGGGTGCTCACCTCATTTGGTCGTGGAGTCCTGGTTCGCGCGCGCGAAGGCGAGCTTCGCACGTCGCGGCTTGGCTTGTCTTTCGTTTTCCTGCTGAGCTGTTTTTCGCTGTTTCCGGCGCGGTATTCGGCGGGCGTCATCCCGGCGCGGCGCCGGAACGTCACGTTGAGGCACGACTGGCTCGTGAATCCCACGGAGAGCGCGATCTCGAGCAGCGAGAGCTCCGACTGCCGGAGCATCGCCTTCGCGCGCTCGAGCCGGCTCTCGATCACGAAGGCGTGGGGCGTGATCCCCGTCTGCGAACGAAACCAGCGCGAGAAGCAGGATGGGCTCATCTCGACACGCCGGGCGAGGGCGGCGAGGGTCAGATTCGACTCGAGATTCGCGGCGACGTGGGCGCGGAGGTCGCGCAGCAGGGCCTCTTCCGAACGGGAGGCCGAAAGGACGGATCGTCGCGTCGTCGAGGGGGAATTCGCGAGTCGCGGCATTCTTCGCAGTCCTCAGGGGCTGCGATTGGAAATACCCCAGATCGAGGGCGCGTGGCAAGCGGCGGGAAGTGTCGCAGAAATGAGCGAGGCGCCGTCCCCTCGGTCCGACGCCCCGCTGTGTCGAGAGGCAGTGCGGTTACTGCGCAAGTACCCCCTTCGCCACGAGCAGCTTGACCACGAGATCCATGTAGCTGTCGAGGTTCTTGGCGCTATTGCCGGGGAAGAGCTCGAGGAAGGTCCGGACGCCGTCCTTCGTAAGGACGCCGTTCTGGAGGCAGCGGTCGAGCGATCGATTCGTTATGTCCGTCCCGTCCTGGATGTCCTCGGGCACGTCCGGGGGACAATTGCCCGGGCAGTGTCCGAAGCTGTCCCACGGTCTGCCGCCATCGAATTTCGCGATGACCTTGTCGAGCCCTGCGAGCCGCGCGTCGTAGAGAAGACGCTCATCGACGCAGAAGCCGACCAGGACCCCCGGCGCCTACGCGTCGAGACCTTGGCCGCGAGCCCGTAGCGCGAGTCGTTGGCAAGGCGGATCGCCTCTTCCTCGTCCTCCACGCCGTCGCGCGCGAGAAGCTCGAGACCCTCCTGGCTCGCGCGCGGAGGCGCAAGCGCCCGGAGCCGCGCTTCTTTTAGCGGGGAGCTGCGCCGCTTCCTCGATCGCGGTGAAACGCGCCGAGGAGGCTCGGGATCGCGTCCAAGATTGACTTTCGCTTTTATTTCGTCTACACTGAATCCCGTTGCGAGGTCGGGAAGATGGGACGTGTCGACTGACCGCACCATGCAGGTCCATCCCGTGCGACGGGAAAGACCTCTCGGGCACCTGGGACGACGGGGCCTGGAGCGGAAGCCGCACTCGGTGCCGCAGCGGCTCTGGGACGCCGACGCGGCGGGGGACAGCGCGACCGAGCCGACCGAGGACCGTCTCGCTCGGCTGGCGAGCGCGCTCGGCCCGTTGCGCCGCGTGGTAGCGGCCCTCGCCGAGCGACTGATCGCGACCGAGTCCCCCGCGCGCCTCGGCTATGCGCGGCTCGGCGACTACGCGCGCGAGCGGCTGGGGCTCTCCGCGCGCCAGATCCAGGAGCTCGCGCGGGTGCACCGCACCCTGCCCGGGCTCCCCGCCCTCGAGCGCGCGCTCGTCGCGAACGAGCTGCCGTGGAGCAAGGTGCGCCTGGTTGCCCGGGTGGCGAGCGCCGAGGACGCGGCGGCGTGGATCGCCCGCGCACGGGAGATGCCCACCCGGCAGCTCGAGCAGGAGGTCCGGGCGAGCACCCCGCGCCTCGAGCCGGATGACCCGAGCGACGCCCTGTCCGAGCAGCGCGTCGTGGTGCGCTGCACCCCCGCCGTCTGCGAAAAGTGGGCCCTCGCCCGCGAGATGGCGGAGCGCATGGCCGGCCAGTGCCTGCGCGCCGGCGACGCACTAGAGCTCGTCGCGGCCGAGGTCTTCTCGGCTCTTTCGATCGACGCCGACTTCGCCGAGCTGCTGGACGAGCCTCAGGCGCCGCGACGAAGCGAGGCCCTGGGCTCTCGGGAACGGGGGACGGTCCCAGCGGCGCGCGCTACCGCCCGCGTCATGCCGCGACCGGTCGCGTCGCTCGCCGCGGGGCTCGAGGAGGCCGATGCCTTCGAGCTCGACCGGCGTCTCCGGCTCGCCGTGCGACTCGAGCGGACACTGGACGCGGCGATCGCGCCGCTCCTCCGCCGCGTCCTCTCCCCGGAGTATGAGTGGCGCGGCGACTACCGCGCGCTTGCGAGCTATGCGACTGATGAGCTCGGGATGTCGGCCAGCAAGGCGCGAGCGCTCCTGCGCCTCGAGCGCGCCGGCGACCTGTGCCCGGAGCTTCGAGAGGCCTACCGCAGCGGACGCCTCTCGTGGGTGCAGGCCCAGTGCCTGCTCCCGCTGCTGCTCCTCGACCTCCCCGGCGACTGGCGAGGGACCTGGGTGACCTGGGCCGATCGCGTCACCGTCCGGCGGCTCGAGGCGGACGTCGAGCGGGCGCTGCTGCTGCGAGCCGGCCACGACCGGGCCTGGCAGCGCTGCAAGTTCAATCCCGAGCGCGCCCAGGACCCTATTCCGCCCGCAGAGCGACAACTGTGTGCGCCCGACGTCGACCCCGAGGCGACGCAGGAGCTTGCCTGGCGGGTGCCGCGTGAGGTGGCCTCGCTCTTCTTCGGGGTGCGAAAGACGCTGCGCGCGAAGCTCCGGCGCGAGCGCGGCCGTTTCCTCACCGACGGCCAGGTCTTCGACGGCCTGCTCGACTGCGCGCTCCTGACCTGGTCCCTGCGCGACCCGCACGCACGGCGACCCGACCCGGTGATGGAGCGCGACGGGTACCTTTGCGCGGTCCCGGGCTGCACGTCGCGGCGGAACCTGCACGACCATCACATCGTGTTCCGCTCGGCCTGCGGGTCCGATGCCGGGGAGAACCGGATCACGCTCTGCGCCTTCCACCACCAGCGCGCCCTGCACGCGGGGCTCCTGCGGATCCGCGGCCGGGCGCCCGACGAGCTCGTGTTCGAGTTCGGCCTGCGGCCGGGGGCCGCTCCGCTGCTCCGCTACCGGTCGGGGGATGTCGCCGTATCCCCGACCGAAGTCAGCCCTCTCGCGCAGGGCGGATGCGCGGCATGAGTTCGCGGGCGGCGCCACGGCGGGCGAAGCGGAGACGCTCAAGACGAGCCCCGGGACCCTCCTCAGCTTCCTCACGTTTCTCGTAGCATCTCGAGACGGGCGAGGTTGCGTTCGTGCTCGAGGGCCTGCCGGGCTTCTTCCTGATGCTCGTGGTGTCTTCCATGGCCGCGCTCGCACTCGTCCCATTGCTGACACCTCGCTCGAGGCGCATGCTGCACGCCACAGGGCCTCGTCCCATGGGTACAGCGTGAGCCGGGTAGAGCGCGGGAGCTACGACGCGATCGTGATCGGGGGGGGGCACAACGGCCTCACCGCGGCGGCCTACCTCGCGCGCGCGGGGCTCTCGACGCTCGTCCTCGAACGTCGGGAGATCATCGGCGGCTGTTGCGTCACCGAAGAGATTGCCCCGGGCTGCCGCGCGTCGACGACCTCCTACATCGCCAGCATGCTGCGGCCCGAGGTGATCCGCGACCTCGAGCTCGGGTCGCATGGCCTGCGGATGGTCCCCTGCGAGCCGGCGCTGCAGCTGGTGCTGCCCGGCGGCACCGCGATTCCGTGGTGGACCGACAACGCCCGCACCTCCGCCGAGATCGAGCGCTTCTCGAAGCGCGACGCCGTCGCCTTCCTGCGGATCGATGCACAGTTGAAGCGACTTGCCCGCTACCTCCAGCCCTTCTTCCTGGAGCCTCCCCCCGACGTCGGGGCGCGCGGCCTCGGCGGCGTGCTCGAGCTGCTGCGGATCGGCAAGCGCATGCATCGGATCAGCGGCGACGAGATCGCCCAGATGATCGCGTTCATGACCGGAAGCCTCGGAGAATTTCTGGACCGAAACTACGAGTCGGAGGAGGTCAAGACGCTGATCCTCGCGAACAACGTCTACGGCAAGCACGGCGGCCCCTACCAGAACGGCACCGCGCTCGGCCTGCTCTTCCACCTCCTTTCGGGGGGAGAGCACGACCAACAGGGATTCTTCGGCCACGTGATCGGGGGCATGGGCTCGATCACCTCTGCCATGGCCTCCGCCGGCCGCAAGCTCGGCGTCGAGATCGTCTCCTCGGCACCGGTCGAGCGGGTGATCGTGCGCGGCGGCCGCGCCGAGGGCGTCGTTCTCGACGACGGCAGCGAGATCGCCTCGCGCCTGGTGCTGTCCAACGCCGATCCGAAGCGAACCTTCCTCGGCATGCTCGACGCGTCCGAGCTCCCGGAGGATTTCCGCAGCGCCATCGAGGGGATCAAGATGGCGGGGCCCTGCGCCAAGCTGAACCTGGTGCTCGCCGAGGAGCCCCGCGTCGACGGAATGCCGGACGACGCAGATCCGGGGCGCCGCGCGCTCTTCACGCTGGTGCCTTCGCTGGATTTCGCCGAGCGCTCCTACGACGCCGCCAAGCGTGGGGAGATCCCGGAGGAGCTGTGGGTCGATTGCGTGGTCGCCTCGAACGTCGACGACAGCCTCGCGCCTCCAGGCAAGCACATCATGACCTGCTTCGTGCAGTACCTGCCCTACCAGCTCGCGCAGGGAAGCTGGGACGAGAAGCGCGAGCTCCTCGCCGACCGCGTCGTAGAGACGATCACGCGGCACGCGCCGAACGTGCGCGGCTCGATCGAGGCCCGGCAGGTGCTCACGCCCCTCGATCTGGAGCGCACCTACGGGCTCACGGAGGGGAACATCTTCCACGGCGACCTCGTGCTGGAGCAGCTCTTCTTCATGCGGCCCGTTCCGGGCTGGGCACGCTACCGGACGCCCGTGCAGGGCCTCTATCTCTGCGGCGCCGGCGCGCATCCAGGCGGTGGCGTGACCGGAGCGCCGGGCTACAACGCCGCCCACCAGGCCCTGAAGGACCTCGGCCGCCGATGACGGCTTCGGCATCGCGATGAAGGCGAGCGCCGCGACGGCGGATTTCATCGTCATCGGCAGCGGAGTCATCGGGGCCTCGATCGCCTTCCATCTGATGAAGCGCAAGGCGGGACGCGTGCTCGTGCTCGACAAGGGCCTGGCCGCGCAGGGGAGCAGCAGTCGCTCGTCCGCGCTGGTGCGGATGCACTACACGCTGCCGCAAGAGGTGCAGCTGGCGCAGAGGAGCCTCGAGATCTTCACGCACTGGGAGGACTACGTCGGCCGACCCGGCAGCTTCAAGAAACTCGGCTTCATCCGCCTCGTCCCCGAGAACGAGAGCGAAAGCCTCGCGAGGAACGTGGCCATGCAGCGCGAACTGGGCGTCAACACGCGCCTGATCACCGCGCAGGAGGTGCAGGAGATCGAGCCGGACTGGAGGGTCGACGACATCCAGGTCGCCGCCTACGAGCCGGACTCGGGCTACGGAGACGGTGCTGTCACCGCCAACGATTTCCTCGCGTGCGCGAGGGAGATGGGCGCGGAGTTTCGCCCGCGCACACGGGTCAGCGCGTTCAGGGTCGAGGGAGCCCGGGTTCGCGGCGTCGTCACCGACCAGGGGGAGTTCGAGTCCCCGGTCGTGATCTCCGCCGCCGGCCCCTGGTCGATCCCGCTCTTCCGCGATCTCGACTTCGAGCTGCCGATCGAGCCCGAGTACCACCGCGTGGCAATCCTCAAGAATCCCCCCGAGATGCGAGGAGGCGGCAGCGCACTGATCGACTCGATCGCCTCGATGTACCTGCGCTCCGAGGGTCCTGATCGGACGCTGGTCGGCGAGTTCGTCGGCCCGCGCGACGTCGATCCCGACGACTTCCCCCAGTCGATCCCCGCAGAGGAGATCGCGGAGATCGCGCTGCTGGGTGCGCGGCGCATCCCGGCGCTCCGCGAGTGCGGACTCGTGCGAGCGGTGACCGGCATCTACGACATGACACCCGACCAGCGCCCGCTGCTCGGACCGACGCCTGGGGTGGAGGGGTTGCAGCTGGCGGCAGGCTTCTCGGGGATGGGCTACAAGATCTCGCCCGCGGTGGGGCTTGCGATGGCGGAGCTGCTGCTCGACGGGAGGGGCCGGACGGTGGACCTTTCGATCTTCGACCCCGGCCGCTTCGCCGCAGGACGGCCGATCCGGGCCCCGCACGAATACTCCGACGAGTAGATCGCCATGCCGCTGAAATCCCCCTTTCACGCACGCATCGCTCCCTTGTGCACCAGCTACGCCTGGAAGCACTGGGGCGGCTACTACGCCGTCTGCCACTTCGGCGAGACGCACCTGCCGGAATACTGGGCCTTCCGCGAGGCCTGCGCGCTCACCGACGTGACACCGCTCTTCAAGTACGAGCTGGTGGGCAAGGACGCCGCGCGACTGCTCTCGCGCATGATGGTGCGCAGCTTCGATGCCGCGAAGGTGGGGCGCGTGTCCTACACATGCTGGTGCGACGCGGAGGGAAAGGTCATCGATGACGGCACGGTGAGCCGGCTCGGCGAGGAGCACTTCTTCCTGACCGCGGCAGAGCCGGCGCTCTCGTGGATGAGCCGTCTCGCCCGCGGCCTCGACGTCGAGCTCTCGGACGTGAGCGAAGAGACCGCGGCGCTCTCGCTGCAGGGCCCCACCTCGCGCAACGTCCTCCGGCAGTGCAGCGACGCCAACCTCGACTCGCTCAAGTACTTCCAGACGGTCTACGCCAGGCTCGATGGCATCGACGTACGCATCAGCCGCACCGGCTACACCGGAGATCTCGGCTACGAGCTGTGGTGCAACGCGGCGGACGCCGTGAAGGTCTGGGACTCACTCGTAGGCGCCGGGCGAGCCTGGGGCCTCGCGCCCGCCGGCATCGATGCGCTCGACATGGTTCGCATCGAGGCGGGCTTCATCATGCTCGGCGTCGACTACCACTCGGCTCCACGCGTCACGATCGACGCGCGCCGCTCGACGCCCTACGAGCTCGGGCTCGACTGGTGCGTGGAGCTCGATCGCGAGCGCTTCATCGGACAGGAGGCGTTGCGAGCGGAGGCGGCGAAGGGCTCCTGCTGGAAGCTGGCCGGGATCGAGGCCGACTGGCTCGAGCTCGAGGATCTCTACGCGAGCTACGACCTGCCCCCCGCGCTCGCGCCCGCCGCATCGCGCGCGACCGTGCCGCTCTACTCCGATGACCGCTTCGTCGGTCAAGTGACGAGCAGCGTCTGGTCCCCGCTGCTCAAGCGCCAGCTCGGCCTGGCGAGCGTCAAGACGGCTCACGCGGGCATCGGAAGCAAGCTGCAGCTGGAGCACACCGTGCTCCACGAGCGGCGTCGGGTCGCGGCCCGCGTCGTCGAGAGACCCTTCTTCGATCCGGAGCGCAGGAGGAAGCCCTGATGGCGACGGTCTACGACGCGATCGTCATCGGAGGGGGGCACAACGGGCTCACCTGTGCCGCCTACCTGGCCAAGGCGGGACGCAAGGTGCTCGTCCTCGAGCGCCGTCACATCCTCGGTGGCGCGACCGTCAGCGAGGAGAGCCACCCCGGCTTCACCTTCTCGTCCTGCTCCTACGTGGTGAGCCTGCTGCGCCCGCAGATCATCCGGGACCTCGAGCTCCCCAGACACGGCCTCGAGATCCTGCCGCTCGACTGGACCTACTCGCCCTTCGAGGACGGCAGCGCGCTGCTGCGCGGCCCGGACGCCGAGATGAACCGCCGCAACATCGCGCGCTTCTCGCCGCGCGACGCGGATCGCTATCCGCTCTTCGGCCAGGCGATGAGCGAGCTCGGGCGGGTGATCAAGCCGCTGATCGAGGCGCCGACGCCGGAGCCCTCTCGCCTCCGCCCCTCGACGATCCTCGAGCTGCTGCGCCTGGGCGGGCGCTTCCGGCACCTCGGCGACGACTGGATCGCTGCGACCCTCAAGATGATGACGATGAGCGCCGTCGACTTCCTCGGCGAGTGGTTCGAGTCCGAACGCCTGATCGGGCCGATGAGTGTCAGTGGCATCATCGGCACCTTCCTCGGCCCGAGGTCGCCGGGCACCGCGTACGTGTTGATGCACCACTACATGGGCGAGATCGACGGCTCCTTCCGCGCGTGGGGCTTGCAGAAGGGCGGCACCGGCGGAGTGGCGATGGCCATCGCGCGCTCGGCGCAGGCCTTCGGCGCCGAGATCCGCACCGGCTGCCCGGTGGAGCGGATCCTGATCCGTGCAGGCGAGGCGCAAGGCGTCGTGCTCGAGAGCGGCGAAGAGATCCGCGCGAAGGTGGTGATCAGCGGCGCCGACCCGCACCGCACCTTCCTCGGCATGGTGGGAGAGAAAGAGCTCGACGCGGACTTCCTCGGGCAGATCAAGCGCTTCAAGATGCGCGGCTCGTCGGGAAAGGTGAACCTGGCCCTCGACTCCCTGCCCGAAGTCCCGGGCTACGGCAGCGACTCCCCGGTGCTCAAGGGCGACATCACGATCTCGCCGAGCGTGGACTACCTCGAGCGCGCCTACGACGACGCGAAGTACGGTCGCTTCTCGCGCCAGCCCTGCCTCGACTGCGTGATCCCCTCGCTCACGGACCCTTCGGTGGCGCCTCCCGGCAAGCACGTGATGAGCATCTTCGTCCAGTACGCGCCCTACAAGCTCAAGCAGGGCGCTGCGGACTGGGAGAATCAACGCGAGGCCTTCGGCGACACCGTGATCGACACGCTGGAGCGCTTCCTGCCCGGCCTCAAGGACCGCATCCTCTTCCGACAGGTGCTGACGCCGTGGGATCTCGAGAAGACCTACGGGCTCACCGAGGGCAACATCTTCCACGGTGAGCTGAGCCTGGAGCAGCTCGCCTTCCTGCGGCCGGCGGCCGGCTGGGCGCGCTACCGGACGCCGATCCGCAAGCTCTGGCTCTGCGGCTCGGGGACACATCCCGGCGGCGGGATCATGGCCGCGCCCGGGCAGCTGTGTGCGAGCTCGATGCTCCGCTCGAGGGCGCTATGAGCGATGCGATCGTGATCGGCGCCGGGCACAACGGCCTGGTCGCCGCACTGCATCTGGCGCGGGCCGGCCGCAAGGTCACCGTCGTCGAGGCGCGCAGCGAGCTGGGCGGACTCTGCGCCGCAAGCGCGCTTGCCCCGGGCTACACCGTCCCCGGTCTGCTCCACGACACCAGCGGCGTGCGTCGTGAGGTGGTCGAGGCGCTCGGCCTGTCTCGCTTCGGTCTGCAATTCGAGGCCGAGGCAGCCTCCGTGCTCGCCGCGCACTCGGAGCATCGCGGTGTGGTCCTGCACGCCGACGCCGGGCGCTCGCGCGACGAGCTCGAGACGCTCCACAAGGGCGACGGCGACGCCTATCTCCGCTGGCGCGGATTCCTGGCTCGCGTCCGCGGCTTCGTGACGGGCCTGCTGAACCAGCGCCCGCCGCCGCTGCGGCCGCGCTCGCTGGCGGAGCTGTGGACCGTCGGCAAGCAGGGGCTCGCGCTCAGGCGCCTCGGAAACCCCGACATGCTCGAGCTCTTGCGCGTAGCCCCGATGTGCGCGGCCGACTGGTTGCAGGAGAGCTTCAGCGATCCGCTGCTTTGCGCCGCCCTCGCAGGGCCGGGAGTCGCAGGGGCCTTCCTCGGCCCGCGGGCACCGGGCAGCGCCGCGAGCCTGCTGCTCTACGAGTGCGTGCGCGGCCCGGAGCTGAGGGGTGGCCCGGCCGCGCTGGTCGAAGCGCTGCGTCAGGCCTTCGTCGCGGCGGGCGGGCAGATCCGGCTCGAGGCGCAGGTCGCCCGCATTCTCGTCGACCGGGGCGCGGTCTCCGGCGTCCGTTTCGCGGATGACTCCACACTCGAAGCTCGGCTGGTCGTCGCCAGCTGCGACCCGAAGCGCGCGCTGCTCGAGCTGCTCGAGCCGGGCCTGCTGCCCCTCGCGGTGGAGGAGCAGATCGCCAGCGTGCGCATGCGCGGCACGACGGCGAAGGTGAATCTCGCGCTCGACGGTCGCCTCAGCTTCCGCGGTCGGGAAGGGGAGCGGCACGCGCGAGCGCTCGTCGCGGACGACCTCGACGAGATCGAGCGCGCCTTCGATGCGGCCAAGTATCGCGTTTGCTCCGAGAGGCCCCACCTCGACGTCTGCGTGCCGAGCGCGCTCGACGCGTCGCTCGCGCCGGAGGGCAAGGACGTCGTATCGATCCTCGCGCACTGCGCACCGCACGACCTCGCTGGCGGCTGGAGCAGCGAGGCCCGCGAGAGCTTCGGCGACTCCGTGATCGACGCGCTCGAGCGCGTTGCACCCGGCACGAAGCAGCGGATCGTGGCGCGCGAGATCCTCTCCCCCTCGGACATCGAGCGTCGTTTCGGACTCAGCGGGGGGCACATCCACCACGGCGAGCATGCGCTCGATCAGCTGCTCTTCATGCGCCCGACGCCCGGTCTGGCGCATTACGCGACGCCCATCGAAGGGCTCTACCTCGGCGGCAGCGGCTCCCATCCGGGCGGCGGCGTCACCTGCCAACCGGGCGCGCTCGCGGCGCAGGCGATCCTCGCGCGCTGATCGCTGGAGAGCGGCAGGGCGGAATCGCCCGGCCAGGTGCGCACGCTCGACCCCATCGTCGAGCTGGTAGAATGGGCCGATGCCTTCCAGCACCGATACCGGCTATCCCGAGGGTCAGGTCCTCTACCGACGGCTCAACAAGCGCTACCCGCGCATCGTACACGCCGAGGGCTGCTGGCTCACCGACGCTGCGGGGATGCGCTACCTGGACGCCTGCAGCGGCGCGCTGGTCACCAACCTGGGACACGGCAACCTCGAGGTGGCGCGAGCCATCGGCGAGCAGGCGGCGCGCCTGGCCTACGTGAACGGCACCGCCTTCACCCACGACGCCGTCGAAGAGCTCGCCGCCGAGCTGGCAGCGCTTTGCGCCGCGGGTCTCGATCGGACGCTCTTCCTGTGCAACGGCGGAGACGCGGTGGAGGCCGCACTGAAGATTGCACGGCAGTACTGGTCCGAATCCGGCAGACCCGAGAAGCGGAAGATCGTCGCGCTCTCGCCGAGCTACCACGGCAACACGCTGCTCGCGCTCTCGGCTTCGGCCAGGCCCGGCTACCGGGATCTCTTCGGCGACTGGCTGGTCGAAGTCCAGCGGGCGCCCGCGCCCTACATGTATCGCTGCGCGTGTCGGGGGGAGCTGGAGGAGTGCCCTGCCTGCAACGGCAGCGCGGTCGAGGAGGCCCTGCTGCGGGCCGGCCCCGAGACGGTCGCGGCCTTCATCGCCGAGCCGGTGGGCGGGATCTCGACCGGCGCATCCGTGCCCCGTCCGGGCTACTGGAAGAGGGTGCGCGAGAGCTGCGACCGCCACGAAGTGCTCTTCGTCGCGGACGAGGTCCTCGTCGGGGCCGGCCGCACGGGCACCTGGTCGGCGCTCGAGCCCTACGGGGTCGTGCCCGACTTCCAGATCTTCGGCAAGGGAATCTCGGGTGGCTACGCGCCGCTGTCGGCGATGGTGACCTCTCGTCGCATTCTCGACGTGCTGGCCGCCGGCTCCGGCGCGCCGCAGCACAACCAGACCTTCTCCCAGTTCCCGGTTTCCTGTGCGGCCGGGCTGGCGACGCTGCGGCAGCTGAAGGCCCAGGGGCTGATCGCGCGCGCGGCGAGCATCGGTGGCGTCCTCTTCCAGCGCCTGGCCGAGCTTGCCGACCATCCGCACGTGGGAGACATCCGCGGACGGGGACTGCTGGCCGGCATCGAGTTCGTCGAGGACAAGGCCTCGCGCAAGCCCTTCGACCGGAGCCTCCGGATGGCGGAGACCCTCGCCGAGACGGCGCAGCAGTTCGGCCTCGTGCTATGGCCCCACGGCGGGCAGGTAGAAGGAGCCGGCGGCGACCTGATCCTGATCGGCCCCCCCTTCATCATCAGCGAAGACGAGATCAGCGAGCTGGTGACCCGGCTCCGGAAGGCCCTCGACGCGACCCTCGAGAAGCTTCGAGATCGGAAGAGCCGCTCGTGATGCGGCAGGAGCCACGATGACGACGCCCGCATCCGACCCGATGAAGATCACCTATACGACCTCCGCAGCGGACATGGAGAAGATCCACGAGCTCTTCGACGCGGCGCTGCAGACCCTTCGCTCAGAAGCCGGCAGGGACTACCCGCTCTACATCGACGGCAAGGCAGTTCGCACCGAAACGCCGCCGATCGTCGACACCTCGCCCATCGACACCCGTCTGGTCCTGGGCCGCTTCGCCAGCGCCGGCGTGGAACACGTCGATCAGGCGGTCGAATCCGCCTACCGCGCGCGGCGGAAGTGGGAGAAGCTCGGCTGGCGCAAGCGCGTGTCGATCCTGCGCAAGGCGGCGGAGCTGGTCCGCGAGAGGAAGTTCGAGCTGGCGGCGTGCATGAGCCTCGAGGTGGGCAAGAGCCGCCTCGAATCACTCGGCGACGCGGAGGAATCCGCCGACCTGATCGACTACTACGCCGGGCAGATGGAGGAGGCCAGTGGCTTCCAGCGCAAGATGAACAAGCTCACGCCGATAGAGGACAACACGGACCTGCTGCGACCCTTCGGCGTCTTCGTCTGCATCGCGCCCTTCAACTTCCCGCTGGCGCTGGCCTGCGGAATGTCCTCGGCCGCTCTCGTGGCCGGAAACACGCTGGTGATGAAGCCTGCCCAGGACACGCCCTGGACGGGGCTGCGCCTCTACCAGATCTACCGCGAGGCGGGCGTCCCGGAAGACGTGATCCACTTCCTCTCCGGGAAGGGCTCGGTGATCGGTGACGCGCTGTGGCAGCACCCCAAGGTCGGCGGGATCGTCTTCACCGGCTCGAAGGAGGTGGGCCTCAAGATGTATCACGGCTTTAGCCACCGCTGGGTGAAGCCCTGTCTGGCTGAACTCGGCGGGAAGAACGCCTGCATCGTGATGGAATCGGCGGATCTCGACGCCGCCGCCGAGGGCGTGATGAAGTCCGCCTTCGGGCTCCAGAACCAGAAGTGCAGCGCCTGCTCGCGAGTGTACGTGCACCGGAGCGTGGCCGAGGCCTTCACCACGAAGCTCCTCGAGAAGACCCGCGGCATGCGCATCGGAGACCCGACGCAGCGAGACGTCTTCTTCGGACCCGTGATCAACCCGAGCGCGGTCGCAACCTTCGAGCGAGCGGTCGAGATGGCCCGCAAGGACGGCTCGATCCTGCTGGGTGGCAAACGGATGGGCGACGGCGCCTTCGCCCGCGGCTACTACGTGGAGCCCACCATCGTCAAGGCCCCGCTCTCGAGCCGGCTCTTCATGGAGGAGTTCTTCGTTCCGGTGCTCGCGATCGGCGAGATCGATTCCCTCGAGCAGGCGATCGAAGAGACCAACCGGGCCGAGTACGGACTCACGGCCGGGCTCTTCTCGCGCGAGCCTGCGGAGGTCGAGAGCTTCTTCGACGAGATCGAGGCGGGCGTCACCTACGTGAACAAGCGCAGCGGCGCGACCACCGGCGCGTGGCCCGGAGCGCAGCCCTTCTGCGGCTGGAAGGGCTCCGGCTCCACCGGAAAGGGCGGCTGCGGGCCCTACTACGTGGCGCAGTTCATGCGCGAGCAGAGCCGCACCGTCATCGAGGAGCGCTAGCGCGAACCCCGCTGAACGCACCGCAGGTATTCCACGGTCCGAAGTATCCCCGCTCCGATGCCGGGCTGTCGAGGCGTCGCGCTATGGGGTGATCTCCCGATAGAGCCAGCGACCGGCGAGCGTCCGGAGCTCCTCCAGGCCAGCGAGGAGCTTCTGCCATTCCGGATCCGAGGCGAGCTTGGCCTGGTTTGCAACGTAGGTCGCCAGATCGGAGTACTCGACGCCCACGACGACGGAGCCGGTCATGGGTCCGGCCAGCTCCGCGTGCCACGCCCGCATCTGCTGCTTCAACCCCAGCTTCTCGAAGATCGGCTGCCTTTCTTCAAGCGTTCGAGGTAGGCCGTGAGCTTGCCCGGCTTGATCTGCACGCCGGTGAGAAGCAGCACGCCCGAGCCGGGCGCGCTCGCCGGCGCCGGAGTCGGGGACAGGTCCCGCCAGACTGCGATGCTCTCGAGCGTGCGAAGTCCGTCGAGCCCGGCCACGATCTTCTGCCACTCTGCATCGTTCTGGGCCTTGGTGGAATCCGCGGCCCAGGCTGCGGCGTTCGGATACTCGATGCCGACGAGGACTTGTCCCGTATCGGGGCCGCCCGCAGTGGCCTGCCACATGCGGAGCTTGCCGCTGCTCGCGAGGCGGGTGAGCACGGCCGCCAGCTTCTTGACCTCCTGGCGATAGCTCTCGAGCTTGCCGGCCGCGACCTTGACCGTGACCACCTGGATCACGGGCTCGTGGTGGGCGGCGACGGCCGGCCGCGCTGAGCTGAGGCTCACCACAGCAAGGGTCACTGCGATCGCCAGAGTGTGTGTCGACACGGAACGGAGCATGGCTTCCCCCTTCGAGCACCCCCCGAGAGCATTCTACGCGCGGCTGCGGCGAAAGCTGCCGAAGCATTGGTCTCGAACGGCTTTTCGAGCTGCGACCGTAGTGAATCTTCCACCCATGACGCGCACTCGACACCGTTTGGTGTCGCCACGCGGCAAGTGAGTCTTTCGAGGGGCTCCGGCCACGCTAGAGCGGAGGATCGGGCGCGGGGCCCGCAGCAGGGCCGGAGAGGGTCGTATCGCCTGCGGCTAGAGCGGCTTCCAGCGAGGCGGCCGCTTCTGCTGGAACGCGTGCATTGCCTCGAGCATGTTGCCGGTGAAGGTGCCGAGCACCTGCTGGCGGTTCTCGAGCTCGATCGCGTGGCGCAGGCTCGGCGCGTCGAGGTTGGTTGCGAGCCCCCGCTTCGTCATCCAGACGCCGTATTCGCTGTTCGCCGCAATCTCGCGCGCCTTCTCGAGCGCCGTGTCGAGTAGCCGCGCTTCCGGGACCACCGCATGCAGCATCCCGATCCGCTCGGCCTCGGCGGCGTCGAAATGGCGGCCGGTGAGCATCAGCTCCGCGGCGCGCCCCGCGCCGACCAGGCGCGGCAGGAAGTAGCTCACCCCGACGTCACAGGAGGAGAGCCCGACGCGGATGAAGACCGCCCCGAAGCGCGCGCCCTCGGCGGCGATCCGGATGTCGCTGGCCAGCGCGAGCGCGAGTCCCCCTCCGACCGCCGCCCCGTGGATCGCCGCGACGCTCGGCTTCTCGCACTCGTGGAGCGCGAGGATCGTCTCGGCGAGATTCTGCTGCATCTTGTAGATGAAGCCGAGCTCGCCCATCTCTTCGGTGCCAGGAACGCGGATGTCGTCGCCCTTCAGATCCGCGCCCGCACAGAAGCCGCGGCCGGCCCCGTGCAGCACTGCGACGCGGATCCCACGGTCGCGGGAGATCTCGTTCGCGGCCTCGCGCAGCTCCGTCACGAGTCCCACCGAGAGCGCGTTCATCCGCTCGGGTCGATTCAGCGTCACGACGGCCACCTCGCCGCGGCTGCGATCGATCTCTACGCTCGACACAGGACCTCCTCGTTGGCGACGCGCTTCAGGATAGGGCGCCCGCACCTTCGTGGTACGGGGGAAGGATCGCGACGCCGGCCTCCTCCAGCGGAAGGGATAGATTCTGGAGAGGAGGAGCCCCCATGGTCAAGCTCGTCTTCTGCTGTCGGCGGCGGCCGGAGCTCTCGCGGGAGGAGTTCCAGCGCACCTGGCTGGATCGGCACGGGCCGCTGGTGCGCTCGCTGCGCGGCGCGCTCCCGACGATGCGCCGCACCGTGCAGAGCCACACGCTCGAGACATCCGCGAACGATGCGATCCGCGCGAGCCGCGGGAGTGCCGAGGCCTACGACGGGATCACCGAGGTCTGGTTCGAGGATCTGGCCGCGCTGGGCCCCACGACCGAGGAGGCGGCCGACGCGGCCCGCAAGCTGCTCGAGGACGAGGCCCGCTTCATCGATCTCGCGCACTCGTCGGTCTTTCTGACCGTCGAGCACGAGATCTTCTGACCCGACCCCGCAGGTCCCGCGCCAACGATCGACGCCCAAGCGGCGCCAGCCGAGCGGAACTCGTCGGGGGCGACTGCAAGCGCCGTCCGGCGCGCGCAGCGAGGCGCAGCCGAGCGGAGTCAACGAGCCAGGATCTCCGCGAACCAGCGCCCGGTGCTCTCCTGCCACTGCGTCGTGATCCCGCAGGGGACGAAGCCGAAGCCGTGCGGCAGGTCGGGGGCGACGAAGAGCTCGATCTGGTTGCCGGCCGCGGCCGAGCGCGAAGCGAAGAGCAGCGTGTCGTCGAGCAGGTGGTCGCAGGTGCCGACGCTGAGCAGCGCAGGCGGGAGCCCGCGCAGATCCGCGAAGGCCGGCGAGATGGCCGGGTCGCGCCGCTCGTCGTCGCTGCGCCCCGGCAGGTAGGAGTCGCTGAAGAGACGGATCCCATCGGGGTCGAGGAGATCCGGCCCCTCGTGCGGGCGCATTCCGCGCTGGCTCGCCGAGCGCCCCCAGTCGTACACGCCGAAGACGAGGTTGGCGCCGATCAAGCGGCCGGCGGCGCCGAGCTCGTCGCGCGCACGCAGCAGCACGGCCGCCGCCATGTAGCCGCCCGCAGACTCGCCTCCGACGAGCAGACGGGAGCTCCCGAACTCGCGCTCGGCGTGCTCGAGCAGCCACGCGGCCACCGCGGTCCCGTCGTCGGGGCCGGCCGGGTAGGGATGCTCGGGCGCGAGCCGGTAGTCGACCGAGACGACCGCGATGCCGAAACGCCGCGAGAGCTCGAGATTCGCGGGGTCGTTCATCTCGGGTGCGCCGAGGATCATCCCGCCGCCGTGGAAATGCAGATAGACCGCGCGCGCGGGTCGCTCCGGCGCGAAGACGCGGCAGCGCACCCCTGCGATCCGGCGCTCCACCGCCTCGGGCACCGGGGCGTAGGTCTTCGCGAACTGCTCGCGCATCTGGAGCACCCGCGCGAATGGATCGTCCGGAAGCTTCCCCGTCGCAGCGAGCATTGCCTCCATCGCGGGAAAGGCCGCCGCGACCGCCCGACGGGCATCCGCCCGCATCGCCTCGATCTCGGCGTTCCACAGCTGCATCGGGGACCCTCCGCCGCCGCCCGGCCCCGAGCGAATAGCACGCTTTCCGCGTCGGCGGTCGGGTAGACTGGCGGGAGCTCGAGCGAGTGCGCGGAGGACTCCCATGGCAGGCATCGCGGACATCCCCGTCGTGATCGAGGCGGCGATCAACGGCGAGACACGCCCGGACAAGAACCCGAACGTTCCCCGCAAGCCCGAGGAGATCGGGGCAGACGTGCTCCGCTGCCTCGACGCCGGCGCATCGCTGATCCACGCGCACAACGACGACATCCAGCAGAGCGGGCGCGCGGCCGCCGATCTCTATCTTGCGGCGTGGCGACCGATCCTCGCGAAGCGGCCCGGGACGCTCTGGTACCCGACCCTCGCCGGCGGCATCTCCAACCCGGCCGAGGCCATCGCCCACGTCGAGATCCTCGCGCGCGAGATCGGCCTGCGCTTCGGGATCTGCGACCCGGGCTCGACGAACCTCGGCGGACCCGACGCAGAGGGGCTCCCGGTCGGTATCGTCTACGCGAACTCCTACGACGGCATCCGCCATGCCTTCGAGCAGTGCACGCGGCTGCGCCTCGGCCCCTCGCTCGCAATCTACGAGCCCGGCTTCCTACGCACCACACTGGCCTTCCACCGCGCCGGACGCCTGCCCGCCGGCGCGATGGTGAAGCTCTACTTCGGCGGCGACTACGGCCTCTTCGCGACCCGGCCCGGCGTCTCCTTCGGCCTCACGCCGACGGAGCACGCGTTGCGCGCCTACCTCGCCATGCTCGAGGGGAGCGGGCTCCCGTGGTCCGTCTCGGTCTGGGGCGGCGACCTGATGGACACCCCGATCGCGCGCCTGGCACTCGAGCTCGGCGGACATCTGCACGTGGGTCTCGAGGAGCACTTCCACCCGGAGCGCAAGCCGACCAACGAGGAGCTGGTGCGCGAAGCCGCCGCACTCGCGGCCTCCGTCGGCCGGCCCGTCGCGAAGGGCGCCGATGCGGAGCGCATCCTGGGGCTCCCGCCCGCGAGCGCCGCCCGGGCTTCGCGCTAGACTCGCGCGCCCCGGAGAAAGCTGCATGGAGTTCGGACTCACCGAGGAGCACAGGCTCCTGATGGAAACGCTGCGCGGTTTTGCCGCCAGGGAGTGCCCCGCCGCGCGTCTGCGCGAGCTCTTCGACGCCGGCACGGGCCACGACCCGGCGCTGTGGCGCGGTCTCTCGAAGATCGGCGTCTGCGGCCTCGCGATCCCCGAGGAGTATGGGGGTGCCGGACTCGAGATCCTGGACCTCGCGCTCGCGGCCGAGATTCTGGGAAGCGCGGCTCTTCCCGGTCCCTTTCTTGGGCACGCGCTGGCCGGCCTCGCACTGCGGCTCGGCGGAAGCCCCGAGCAGCGCGAGCGCTGGCTCCCGCGCCTCGCGTCCGGCGAGCGGGTCGGCACGCTTGCCGTCGGCGAAGCCGACGGCTCCTTCGAGCCGGAGGCGTGGAGCGCCCGTGTCGAGAAGGGGCGTCTCCACGGAGAGAAGGCCTGGGTTCCCTTCGGCGCGGTGGCGGATCTGCTCGTGGTCGGAACCCAGGGTGGCCGGCTCGCACTCATCGAGCGGAGCGCGCCGGGAGTCGAGGTCGCGCCGGTCGACGGACTCGACCGCACGCGCCCGCTCGCCTCGCTCCGCTTCGTGGACGCCCCCTGCGACGTGCTCCCGGGCGGCGTCGCAGCCGCAGGGCGCGTTCGCGACGCCGGGCTCGTGCTGCTCGCCGCCGACGCCTTCGGCGCCGCGGAGAAGCTGCTCGAAATGACGCTCGCCTACGCGCGCATGCGTGAGCAGTTCGGGCAGCCGATCGCGCAGTTCCAGTCGGTGAAGCACCAGCTCGCCAATCTCGCCACCGAGGTCGAGCCGATGCGGGCCCTCGTGTGGTACGCCGCGCACGCGCAGGACCACGTCCGCGACGACGCCGAGCGCTCCGCCGCGATCGCGAAGGCGCACATCACCGACCGCTCCGTCGACGTGGCGCGCGCGGCCGTGGAGCTCCACGGCGGCATCGGCTTCACCTGGGAATGCGACGTGCAGATCTGGATGAAGCGCGCGCTCTTCGACCGTGCACTCCTCGGCTCGCCCGAGATGCACCGCGAGCGGCAGGCCGCGCTCGGGGGCTGGTAGCGCGGTGAAGCTCGAGTACGGCGAGAAGTACGAGAAGTTCCGCGCCGAGCTGCGCGAGTTCCTGCGCGGCTGGCCGCTCCGCGGCGCCGAGGCCGCTCTTCCGAAGACCGAGCAGGAGGCGATCTTCCGCCGGCGGGGCGTCGAGCGCGGCTACGTGTACCGCGAGTTCCCGAAGCGAGTTGGCGGCTCCGAGCAGGAACCGGACGCGCTCGCGGACGCGATCCTGCGCGAGGAGTACTGGCGCGCGAGCGCCCCGGGCGACATCCTCGGCCAGGGGGCCTCGCTGCTGGCTCCGACGCTGCTCTCGCTCGGCAGCGAGGCGCAGCGCGAGCATTTCATCCCACCGACGCTGCGCGGCGAGATGGTCTGGTGCCAGGGCTACAGCGAGCCGGGCTCGGGCAGCGACCTCGCCTCCGTCTCGAGCCGCGCGGTGCTCGAGGGCGAGCGCTGGGTGATCCACGGCCAGAAGATCTGGACCAGCCGCGCCGCGCAGGCCGACTGGATGTTCGGCCTCTTCCGCACCGAGCCCGAGGCGCCCAAGCACGCGGGGATCTCCTACCTGCTGATCCCGATGGACCAGCCCGGAATCGAGGTCCGGCCGCTGAAGCAGATCTCCGGGAGCCTCGAGTTCAACGAGGTCTTCTTCGACGGCGCGGTGAGCGCGGCCGAGAACATCGTCGGGAAGCGCGGCGAGGGCTGGCAGGTTTCGCGCGTGACGCTGCTCCACGAGCGCAAGCTGATGGGAAACCCGCACCTGCTGCGGGGGCACTGGAACGAGCTCCTCGAACTCGCGCGGCGCACTCGTCGCGGCGGCCTTCCGGCGCTGGCAGACCCGGTGCTGCGCCAGCGCCTGGCCGCGATCGAGGGCACCCTGCGCTGCGCCGAGACGTCTACGATGCGCCAGCTCACGGCCGCGGCGCGCGGAGAGGAGCACGAGGTGATGCTCTCGCTGCTCGTGACGAAGCTCTACTCGACGCAGCTCGGCGACCAGATCGCGCGCTGCGCCTACGACCTCCTCGGTGCCGAGGGCCTCCTCGCGCCCACCGAGGCCGACGTCGCGGAGTACGCAAACACCGGGACGGCGAGCGGCTTCGTCGAGCAGTATCTCTTCTCACTGGGTCCCCTGATCGCGGGCGGCGCATCGAACATCCAGCGCAACATCATCGGCGAGCGCGCCCTCGGGCTCCCGCGCGACCTGCGCAAGGGCAAGTAGGAGCTCGGGCAGGAGACTCGACATGAGCACGATCGTCGTCACGGGATCCGCCTCCGGCATCGGTGCCGCCACGCGCGCGCGCCTGCTCGCTCGCGGCGTGCGCGTGATCGGCATCGATCTGCACCGCTGCGACGTGGTCGCCGACCTCGGCACGCCGGAGGGGCGACGCAGCGCGATCGATCGCGTGCACGCGCTCGCGGGAGGCTCGCTCGACGGACTCGTGACCTGCGCCGGCGTCTGCGGTCTGCCGAGCCGCGCCGGGAGCCTGCTGGTCTCGGTGAACTACTTCGGAAGCGTGGCGCTGCTCGAGGGGCTACGCGGGCTGCTGGCCGGCGGCGAGAACCCCGCCGCGGTCGCGATCAGCTCGAACTCGACCACCACGCAGCCCGGCGTACCGCTGGAGCTCGCCGAGGCCTGCCTCGCCGGAGACGAGAGCGAGGCGCGCCGCATCGCCGATGCGGCGGGCTCTCTCGCCGGCTACCCGGCCTCGAAGATCGCCATCGCGCGCTTCGTGCGTCGCAACGCAACCACAGCGGAGTGGATCGGGTCCGGCATCACGCTGAACGCGATCGCCCCGGGGGCCACCGACACGCCGATGATCGCGGAGGGGCGACGCGATCCGCTGATCGGCCCGGCGATCGACGCCTTCCCGATCCCGGTCGGACGCATGGCCCGCGCGGAGGAGATGGCCGCGCTGATCGACTTCCTGCTCGGACCCGACGCCCGCTTCTTCGTCGGCTCGGTCGTCTTTGCCGACGGCGGAACGGACGCTCAGGCCCGCCCGGACGACTGGCCC
>CAYPSI010000226.1:0-7046 GCA_964413375.1 uncultured Spirochaetales bacterium
CCGCCGACGCTGACGAGCGAGCAGGCGAAGGCGCTCGAGCCGATCGCGCTGGCGGTGCGCGCGCGCGAGGCCCAGAGCTTCCTGCTCCACGGGGTGACCGGGAGCGGGAAGACGGAGGTCTACCTGCGCGCGGTGGCCGAGGCACTGGCACTCGGGCGCGGGGCGCTGGTGCTCGTCCCCGAGATCAGCCTGACCCACCAGATCGTGACGCGGCTGCGGGCGCGTTTCGGCGATGCGCTGGCAGTTCTTCATAGCGGCCTGCGCCCGCGCGAGCGGCTGCTGCAATGGCGGCGGCTGCGCGACGGGAGCACCCCGATCGCGGTCGGCGCGCGCTCGGCGCTCTTCGCACCGCTCGAGAACGTGGGCCTCGTGGTGATCGACGAGGAGCACGACACCGCGTACAAGAACGAGGAGGGCTTCCGCTACCACGCGCGCGATCTGGCGTTGCGGCGCGCAACGCACGCGGGCTGCCCGCTGGTGCTGGGGAGCGCCACGCCGGCGCTCGAGACGCGCTACGCGGCGGACCAGGGAGTGCTGCGCCGCCTGGTGCTGCCCTCTCGCATCGGCGGCCGGCCGCTGCCGGCGGTCGAGATCGTGGATCTCGAGGAGGAGCGGCGCTGGCTTCCGCGCGGGCGCAAGCTGATCTTCTCGCGCGCGCTGGCCCGCGCACTGCTCGACAATCTCGCGCAAGGCGGTCAGGCGATCCTGTTGCTCAACCGTCGCGGCTTCTCGACGCGGATCTTCTGCTTCACCTGCGGCCACGCCGAGCGCTGCGACCACTGCGACGTGGCGCTCGTGTACCACGCGACGGAGGAGCTGCTGCGCTGCCACTACTGCGAGCTGCGGCGCGCACCGCCGGCCGCCTGCCCCGGCTGCGGCGCCACGGATACCGCGCTGCTGGGCCTCGGCACGCAGCGCGTCGAGGAGGATCTGCGCCGCCTCTTGCCCGCGGCGCGCATTGCTCGGCTCGACCGCGATACGGCGTCGCGGCGCGGCTTCGGCGAGCGCGTGCTCGCGGAGCTGCGCGATGGCCTTCTCGACGTCGTGGTCGGCACGCAGATCCTCGCGAAGGGTCACGATTTTCCCGGTGTGCGCCTGGTCGGCGTGGTCTTCGCGGACGTGGGCCTGCACATGCCGGACTTCCGCGCGGCCGAGCGCACCTTCCAGCTCTTGACGCAGGTGGCGGGCCGCGCCGGGCGCGACTCACAGCCCGGCCGCGTGATCGTGCAGACCTTCGCGCCGACTCATTACGCGGTCCGCCCGGTGCGCGATCACGATTACGAGGCCTTCTACGCCGAGGAGCTCGGCCACCGCGCACCGCTCGGCTACCCGCCCTTCGGGCACCTGGCCCACCTGGTGGTCTCCGGGCCCGACGAGGAGCGCGTGCGCGAGGCCGCGGAGCGGCTGGCGGCGGCCGCCCGCGCGGCCGGGCGCCCGGTGGAGGTGCTCGGGCCGGCGCCCTGCCCGCTCGCGCGGCTGCGCGAGCGGTGGCGCTACCAGCTGCTCGTGAAAGGCCCCGATCGGGCAGCGGTGCGCGAGACCGCGCGGGCCATCGCGGCGGTCGCCGCCCGCCTCTCGGACCCGCTCCAGGCGCTGGTGGACCTGCGCCCGCAGAACATGCTCTGAGCCCCGGCAACCCAGCTCGCGGTGGAGAATGCAGCTTCCACTGGCCGACCCGAACGACCCCGACGATCCGGACGACCCCGGCGGTGGTTGAAATTGCATATAAGATCGGTTACTTACGAGCCATGGCGCAACGCGAGGTGCTGCAGTTTCCGGACAAGCGGCTGCGCGAGGTCTCGAAGCCCGTCGAACATGTGACGGACGAGATCCGCGAGCTCGCGCGGGACATGCTCGAGGTGATGTACGACGAGCCCGGGATCGGGCTCGCGGCCCCGCAGCTCGGCGTGCCGCTGCGGCTCGTCGTGGTCGACGTGGGCTGGACCGAGGAAGACGGCGAGCGCGCGCCGCGCGTGCTCGTGAACCCCGAGATCGTGCACGCCGAGGGGAAGCTCACCTGGAACGAGGGCTGCCTCTCGGTGCCGGACTTCCAGGCCGACGTCGAGCGGGCAGAGCGCGTCCGGCTACGCGCGACCGACCTCGACGGCAACGCAGTCGAGATCGATGCGGAGGAGCTCGAGGCGGTGTGCTTCCAGCACGAGCTCGACCACCTCGACGGCGTGCTCTTCATCGACCGCATCAGCCGGCTCAAGCGCAGCATGTACGTGCGCAAACGCACGAAGCAGCTGCGCCAGGAGCGCGCCGAGGCCGACCCGCAGGCGGCGTCCCCGGCCGGCGAGGTGCCCGGCTGAGCGCGCCGCTGCGGCTCGCGTTCTTCGGGACCCCCGAGTTCGCGCTTCCGACGCTCGAGCGGCTCGCCGGCGGGCGGCACCAGGTCATCGTCGCGGTGAGCCAGCCCGATCGCCCGCGCGGTCGCGGTCGCCGCGTCGAGCCCTCGCCTGTCGCAGCGCTGGCCCAGCGCCTTGCGATCCCGCTGCTGCGCCCCGAGCGCGTCGGCGCTCCCGAGGTCGTGGAGGCGCTGCGCGCGTCTGCTCCCGATCTCGGCGTGGTGGTGGCTTTCGGGCAGTTCCTGCCGCGCGCAGTCCGCGAGCTTCCGAGCAGGGGCTATCTGATCAACGGCCACGCGAGCCTGTTGCCGCGCTGGCGCGGCGCCGCGCCGATCGCGCGTGCAATCCTCGCCGGCGACGCGCACACGGGGATCTGCGTGATGCGGGTCGAGCGCGAGATGGACGCCGGGCCGGTGGCGCTGCGCGCCGAGCTCGAGATCGCGCCCGACGAGGATGCCGGCTCGCTCTCGCTGCGGCTCTCGCAGCTGTGCGCAGACGCGGTGGCCCGCGCGGTCGACGCGATCGCCGACGGCCGCGTCACCTGGACCGAGCAGGACCACGCCGCGGCGACCTCTGCTCCGAAGCTCGACGCGCAAGAAGCCCGGCTCGACTGGCGCGAGCCGGCAGAGGCGCTCGGGCGCCGGGTTCGGGCCTTCGGGCCGAGCCCCGGAGCCTGGACCGAGCACGCTGCGGAGCGCCTGCGCATCCTCGCGGCGTATGTCGAGCCGGGGCACTGCTCCGACGAGCCCGGGACCGTACGCAGCGCGTCCACGAGCAGCGACGTACAACAGCGTTCGATTCTGCGCATCGCCACCGGCGCCGGCTGGCTCGTGCCGACGCGCGTGCAGCGCGCCGGCGGCCGCCCGATGGACACGCAGGCCTTCCTGCGCGGCAACCCCCTCCCCGACGGCCACGTGCTGGGCCAACCCGCTACTCTCTCGTCGTGAGTCACCTCCACGACGCACGCCGCGCGCGGCCCGGGCGCGGTCGCCCGGCGCGTCCAGTAGTGCGGCGCGGCGCGCCCGCGCTGGCGCGTCAGCTGGCGCTGCGCGTGCTCGAGCGCGTCGAGCGCGCAGGCGCCTTCGCCGACGTGCTGCTGCGCGCGCTGCTCGGCCGCGGCGGGCTCTCGACGGTCGATCGCGCCTTCGCCACCGAGCTGGTGCATGGCACGCTGCGCTGGCGCGGGCGCCTCGACTTCCTGCTGGCCCACGTCCTCGACGGCGATCTCGACAAGCTCGAGCCGCTGGTCGCGAACGCGCTGCGCCTGGGCGCCTACCAGATCGTGCTGAGCGGGGGGCGCACGCCGCCGGAGGTGGCCGTCGACGAATCCGTACGCTGCGTGCGCGCGGCAGGCGCCGAGCGTGCGACGGGGCTCGTGAACGCAGTGCTGCGCCGCCTCGCGGCCGAGCACGCGAGCATCGCGCTCCCCGACGCGGAGAGCGATCCACTCGGGCACCTCACGCACGCGCTCTCGCATCCGCCGTGGCTCGCCGCGCGCTGGATCGAGCTCTTCGGCCCCGCGGAGGCCGTGGCGCTCGCGGCCGCCAGCAACCAGATCCCGCCGCTCGTCGTGCGCGCGAACCGCCTGCGGACGGATCGCGACGCGCTGCTCGCCGAGATGCGCGAGCGCTTCCCCGACGCGGCCGCCTGCCGCTTCGCGCGCGATGGGATCCGTCTCGGGCGACGCGGCAATCCGGCACTCGACCCGGCCTTTCTCGCCGGCCGCTTCACCGTACAGGACGAGGCCTCGCAGCTCGTCGCGGCGCTCGTCGACCCACGCCCCGGCCATCGCGTGCTCGACGTCTGCGCCGCGCCGGGCGGCAAGGCCACCGCGCTCGCCGAGCGCCTGGGCCAGGGCGCGGAAGCCGGCGAGGTCGTCGCGCTCGATCGCAACGCCCGGCGCCTCGACCTCGTGCGCCGCCACGCGCGACGCCTCGGGCAGGGCAACTTGCGCTGTAGCGCGCGCGACGCCGCGCGTCCGCTCGCCGATCTGGCCTCTCCGCGCGCTTTCGACCGCGTGCTCGTCGACGCGCCCTGCTCCGGCCTCGGAACGCTGCGCCGCAACCCCGACGCGCGCTGGCGCATCGGGCCCGCCGACCCGCCGCGCCTCGCCGAGATCCAGCTCGCGATCCTGCGCCAGGCCGCGACGACGCTCGTGGCGGGTGGAGTCCTCGTCTACAGTACCTGCACGCTGCTGCCCGAGGAGAACGAGGCCACCGTGAGCGCCTTCCTCGCCGAGAGACCGGACTTCAAGGTCGCCGCACCGGACAGCGCGCCGGACGAGGCGCGCCCGCTCGTCGGGCCCGACGGCTTCTTCCGCAGCTACCCGCAGCACCACGATGCCGACGGCTTCTTCGCCGCGCGGCTCGAGCGGCGCCCGTGACGCGCCTCGGTCCCACGGCGCCGCCGCGCGGCGAGGTGCGGATCGCGCCGTCGATCCTCTCGGCGGATTTCGCCTGCCTCGGAGACCAGGTGCGTGCGGTCGAGCGCGCGGGCGCGGACTGGATCCACGTCGACGTGATGGACGGGCACTTCGTGCCGAACATCACGATCGGGCCGCTCGTCGTGGAGGCGGTGCGCCGCACCACGGACCTCCCGCTCGATGTGCACCTGATGATCACCGAGCCCGAGCGCTACATCGCGGCCTTCGTGAAGGCGGGAGCGGACATCGTGAGCGTGCAGGTGGAGACCTGCCCTCACCTGCACCGCACGCTCCAGCAGATCCGCGCTGCGGGGGCCCGCGCGTCGGTGGTGCTGAATCCGAGCACGCCGGCCGTCGCGATCGAGCCGGTGCTCGGGAACCTCGATCAGGTGCTCGTGATGACGGTGAATCCCGGCTTCGGTGGGCAGGAGTTCATCGACAGCATGCTGCCGAAGATCGAGACCCTCCGGCGCTGGATCGATGAGCGCGGCCTCCCGGTCGCACTCGAGGTAGACGGCGGGATCTCGCCGAAGACGATCGGACGGGCGCGCCGCGCCGGGGCCGACGTCTTCGTGGCCGGCGCCGCGGTCTTCGGCCAGTCCGACTACGCGGCGGCCATCACCGCGCTGCGCGAAGCCTCGAGCGGGTGAGGCCCGAGGCCGCCAGCAGGGCGGCAGATCCGGTGGGGTCGACCGGGATCGGGGCCTCAGGCATACTCCGCCCCAGCCTACGCGATTCAGGAAAGCTGTCGGGGCGTGGCGCAGCCTGGTAGCGCGCTTCGTTCGGGACGAAGAGGTCGCTGGTTCGAATCCAGTCGCCCCGACCATCCTGTTCCAGCTCCGAGGCGTGGCATGAGGCGCATCGGTCGAGCCGCTGGCCTCGCGGCGATCCTGGCGATCGCGTGCAGCGATGCGCCTACCCCGTCCGCCGAGCGCGATGTGGCGGTCTTCGTGGACTCGGTTGGAGTCGACCGCTTCAACACACCGGTCGTGATCCTGAAGGAGCAGGACGGGAAGCGCATGCTCCCGATCTGGATCGGAGTGGCCGAGGCGAGCTCGATCGCCACGCATCTCCAGCACCAGTCGCCGCCGCGCCCGAACTTCCACGATCTCGCGCAGCGCGTGATCCAATCAGTGAACGCGGAGCTCGTGCGTGTGGTCGTGACCGAGCTGCGCGGTAGTACCTACTACGCGACGCTCTCGCTGCGAGCCAACGGCCGCATCGTCGAGATCGACGTGCGGCCCAGCGACGCGATCGCCGTGGCGGTGCGGCTCGACGCCCCGATCCTGGTGCGCGAGAGCCTCTTCGAGCAGGCCGACGAGGGCCCCCTGCACGACGATTCCGGGCAATCGGTTTCCTTTGGGCCTCGCAACGACCTGCAGCCGAGCGGAAACACACCGGCAACTCCCGAGCGCAAGCTCTGACGTCTCGGGGTGAATCAGCGTCCCTTGCGCATCGCCCGACAGCGACTGCATCGACACAACATCGTTTGACTTTGCAAATGTTGACTGTCAGGATGCTCTCGGTGGCGTCGGTGTGGCGATCTTCGACGAGGAACGTCGATGCAAGGTCGCACGAGGTCGATCGCATCGGTGAGCGGACGGCGCGCAAACTCCAGCGAGGCGGAATCCCAATGGGCTTCGATATCGGTGGGCGGCTGACGCGCGAGGAGCTCGCGTGGGAGCTCGTGGAAGTGTTCGAGGAGCTCCCGACCGAGCGGATCAACGAGCTGCTCGCGAAGAACGTCCCCTTCGACACGCTGAACTTCCTGTCCGTCTACGCGGAGGACTTCGGCGCCGCGAACGAGATCGAGGGCGTCGCGCGCAAGCGCCTGCCCAACCTGCTGATCCTCGGCTACCTGCTGCGGGTCCTCGAAGACCGCCTGATCCCCGACGACGAGCCCACCGAGGAGTGAGCGCTTGAAGGAGCTGCGCACGAGCGCGGCGCCCGCCCCCGTCGGTCCCTACTCGCAGGCGGTGGAGCACGCGGGCTGGATCTTCCTGTCGGGCCAGATCCCGCTCGATCCGGCCACGGGCCGGCTCGTCCAGGGCGAGATCGAAGAGCAGACGCGACGCGTTCTCGAGAACCTGCGCGCGGTGCTCGAAGCGGCCGACGCGTCCTTCGCCGACGTCGTCCGCACGACAATCTACCTGGTCGACCTGGCCGTCTTCCCGCGCGTGAACGCGGTGTACGCGGAGTACTTCAGCGCGTCGCCCCGCCCGGCCCGTTCCACGCTGCAGGTGGCCGCACTCCCGCTCGGCGCCCAGATCGAAATC
>CAYPSI010000227.1:0-6795 GCA_964413375.1 uncultured Spirochaetales bacterium
GGCTCGTGGGCACGACCAGCGTGACGCCGGCGAGCGTCAGCTCGATCGCGCCTCCCTCGGCCACGCCGGTGAAGATCCGGGTGGTGGGGAGTGTGAAGACCCAGGCCGCGCCGGCGTTCGCGACGCCGCCCGGATCCGCGAAGCGGGCGCCGACGACGAGCGTCTGGCCCGAGAGGGCGAGGGCGCTGCCGAGCTCGTCATCGACTGCGATGGCGGAGGGGGTGAACTGGAGGTTCTGTCCGAGGATCCCGCTCCAGCCCGCGACGGGCTTCTCGTACACGAAGACCGCGCCCTCGTCGGTGGCGCCCGCGGAGAGGTCGTAGGATCGTGCGCCCACGACGACGCGATTGCCCTCGATCGCCACGGCGCTGCCGAAGAACTCGTCGGTCCCGAAGGGATTCGGCACCGAGGCCCGCAGCTGCGCGCTCTCGGTGAGCGGACCGCTCCAGCCGCCGGCGGGCTTCACGAACACGAAGGCCACGCCCTCGTCGGAGTTCGCGGCCACGAGGTCGTAGTTTTCTGCGCCGACGACGATCGTGTCGCCGGAGGCGGCGACGGCGTGGCCGAGGCGCTCGAAATGGTTGAAGGGGTTCGGGACCGAGGCCGTGAGGCGCGCGTTCTCGGTGAGGTTCCCGCTCCAGCCCCCGGGCGGGCGCAGGTACACGAAGGCCGCGCCTTCGTCGCTGGTCGGCCCGACGAAGTCGTAGAGGTTCGCGCCGGCCACGATCAGGTCGCCCGCGATCGCCACGGAATGGCCCAGTCCCTCGGCACCATTGAACGGGTTCGACAGCGAGGCGGTGAGTCGCGCATCTTCGGTTCGCGTTCCGCTCCACCCCCCTGCCGGCCGTTGATACACGAACACCGCGCCCTCGTCGCTCGCGGCATGGGCGAGCTCGTAGCTGTCCGCGCCGACGGCGATCACGTCGCCTTCGATCGCGACCGAGATTCCCACGTGCTCGTTCGCGTTGAAGGGGTTCGGGCTCGCGGCCTCGAGCTGCGCGTCCTGGGTGAGAGTCCCGCTCCAGCCGCCCGGTGGCTTCACGAAGACGAAGGCCGCTCCTTCGTCGCTGCTCGCGGCGAAGAAGTCGTAGTTGGGAGCGCCGACCACGATCACGTCGCCGTCGACCGCGACCGACGCTCCGAAGCGCTCGTCGTTGGCGAAGGGGTTGGCGGGGGAGGCGACGAGGCGGGCCGCGATCTCCCAGCTGTCCCCCGGCTGCGAGCGCAGGAAGACGTAGGCCGATCCCTCGTCGCTTCCGGCGTGGTCGTCGCCGGGGTGTCCGACCACGAGGGTATTCTCGTCGGCGGCGACCGCTGCGCCAAAGTCGCCCGCGGCAGAGGCGTCGAAGCCGAAGGCCGTGAGCAGCGCGTCTTCGAGGCCTTGGTCCGCCCAGCCCGTGGCGGGCCGGCGAAACGCGTCGACCGCCCCGGCGTCGAGAGCCGCGGCATCGCTTCCGGTCGACCCCGTGACGAGCCACGACGCCGAGAGCGCGACTGCGCTGCCGAGCTCGGCGCCGGCCTCGCCCGTTTCCAGGCGCGCGGTCGGTGCGAGCGTGCCGGTCCAGCCGCCCGGCGGTTCCTCGAGCAGGAAGGCGGCGCCCTCGTCCCCGGCGCCGAAGTTCGGCGCGCCGACGCCGACGGTGGTTCCGCTGAGCGCGACCGAGGTACCGAAACGATCGCCGGCCGCTCCGCCGGTGCCCGCGCTGAGCGTCGCCGAGAGCGACCACGTGCTCCCCGACCTTTGATAGACCCGGGCCCGGCCCGCACCCTCGTTCTGGCCGGGCAGGCCCGCGACGAGCTGCGAGCCGTCGATCGCGAGGGCGTGCCCGAGCTCGCGGCCGGCGTTGCTGGTCGCGATGTCCTGGGTCGGCGTGGCGTTCACCCAGCCGTCAGCGGGGCGCTGGTAGAGGCTGACGCCACCCGCGTCGATCTTCGAGCCGGCGTCGCGTGCCGGCTCCCCGAGGGCAACCCATCCGCCGGCCGCAGCGACCGCCCGCCCGAGCAGTGCCATCGCCTGGGGAGCCGCCGCGGTGAGCTTCGCCACCTGGCCGAAGCCACCGCCCGGGTCCTCGAACACGTAGCCCGCGCCCGCGCCGACCAGCGACGAGACGGTCGCCGACGGCGCACCCGCGGCGAGCAGCGGGCCGTCGAGTGCCACCGCCCAGCCGAAATCGGAGCCGGGCACCCCGTCGGACGCCAGCAGCGTCTGGTCCGGGTTCCGCTGGCCGGCCCAGCCGCCGCTGGGCTCGCGATAGACGGTGACGGCGCCCGCGCCTGCCGCAGCTCCCGGGGAGCCCACGGCGATCGTGCTCCCGTCTGCCGAGACCGCGACGGCCTGACCGAGCCGGCGCCCCGCAGAGGCGTCGGGCGAGTCGAGGCGCGCCGCGATCTCCCAGGAGAGACCGACCCGGGAGCGCCGGTAGACGTAGACCTGGCCGAGGTCGATGCCGTCCCCGATCTCGGGATCCCGGTCTGCGAGCGGAGCTCCCACGACGAGCGTCGAGCCGTCGGCGCTCGCGGCGATCGAGGCTCCGAACATGTCGCCGGTCAGCGCATTGGGCTGGAAGGCCTCGAGCCGCCGCAGCTCGAGCGGCGCGAGCACGGGGTCGATCGTCACCGGATAGATTGCGCCGCCGGCGTCGGCCACCAGACGCAGGCGCGAGCCCTCGGCCTCGAGGCGGGCCCCGAGCTCGCGACCGCTGGCGTCGAAGGCCCTCGCCTGGCCGCGAAGCGTGCCGCGTTGACGGTGGAAGACCGAAGCGCGAGCACCCGGCGCGATGCCGAGGCACAGCAGCGCCGAAGCGAGTGCGCCCATGCATCGCGGGAACGACAGCATCGCGTTCGGGCAAGTCATCGAGCGGACAAACCCCTATCGCTCCCGGATCGCGGCGTTCCGCGGATTCGAACTCGAATAGAGTGGTTTTAGACCCAATCATGTCGCAGCCTTGACGGGCGCCTCTGCGGAGCTTGCGCGCGCACCCAGGGGGGTGGTAAACCTCCGCTGGCCCCCCAACTCGTCCTCCGCGAGTCCAACCCGGCCGCTCGTCCACCCGGCGTCTGTTCGGTGGGTGGGGTGCAGCCGGAGCGAGAGGGCCCCCTTTGCGCCTCAAGACGCTGGAACTGAACGGGTTCAAGTCCTTCGTCGACCGGATGACCCTCGAGTTTCGGGAGGGCATCACGGCGGTCGTAGGCCCGAACGGCTGCGGCAAGTCGAACGTGGTCGATGCGATGCGCTGGGTGATGGGCGAGCAGTCGCCGCGCCGCCTGCGCGGCAAGGGCATGGAGGACGTGATCTTCGCGGGCTCGGAGGGGCGCGCGGGCGTCGGCATGGCCGAGGTCGTGCTGACCTTCGACAACTCGCTCGGTCAGGCCCCGCCGGCCTTCGCGGCCTACGCGGAGATCCAGGTCGCCAGGCGCCTCTACCGCGATGGCGAGTCGGAGTACTTCCTGAACCGCACCGCCTGTCGGCTGCGGGACCTGCTCGACTTCTTCCGCGATGCCGGCATCGGGACGCGCGGCTACACGATCGTGGAGCAGGGTCGCATCGCCGAGATCGTCTCCGCGCGGCCCGAGGATCGCCGCAGCTTGATCGAAGAGGCGGCCGGGATCGGGAAGTACAAGGCACGGCGCCGCGAGGCGGAGTCCAAGCTCGAGTCGACCCAGCAGAACCTGCTGCGCGTGAACGACATCCTCGGCGAGATCCGTCGCCAGATCGGGAGTATCGAGCGTCAGGCTCGACGTGCGGCCCGCTACAAGCGCATGCGCGAGACCCTGCGCGTGCTCGAGCTCTCGATCGCCGCGGAAGACCGGCAGGAGCTGGCCCAGGCGACCCAGGCTGCGCGGCGGCGGCGGACCGAGCTCGAGACCGAGCTCTCGGCGCTCGAGACGCGTCTGGCCGAGCGCGACGCGGCGACGACCATCCAGCGCGTCGAGCTCGCCGAATGTGAGCGCGCGATGAGCGAGGGCAGCGACGAGCTGCTCGTGCTGCGCGGCGAGATCAAGGATGCCGAGGGACGCATCGGTTACGGCCGGCGCGAGCGAGAGACGCTGGCCGAGACGATTGCGGCGCGGCGCGAGGAGCTCGCGCGCTTGCGCGTCGCGCTGGCGGCGCAGGACGACGAGGCCGTGAAGACGGGCGACGAGCTGCGAGCGGTCGAGCAGGCGTTCGCCTCCGAAGAGACGGCCGTGGCCGCGGCGGAGGCGGCCGCCGGGGCCGCTCGGGAACGCCTGGCGGTCTCCGAGCGCGAACGGGACGCCGCCAACACGGCGCTCGTCGAGGTCCTGACGGGGATCGCGCGCGCCGAGGACCGCATCGCCCACCTCGAGGATCGCCACGCGGCGCTCGACTCCCGGATGCGCAACGCCGAAGAAGGCCTCGCGCTGGGCCAGAACGAGGCGACCCGCACGGAGACCGAGCAGCGCTCGTTGGAGGAGGGGCTGCGCAATCTCCTCGCCGAGCGCGACCGCTTGATGGGCCTCGTACGCAAGGGCCTCGAGAGCCACGAGCGTGCCGGAGTGGAAGCTCGTGGCGCGGCCGAGCGGCTCCGCGAGTCGCGCGAGGTGCGCGAGGTGCGGCGCGCGCGGCTCGCGTCGCTGCAGGAGCTCGTCGAGCGCCGCGAGGATCTCGGCACCGGCATCCGCCATCTCCTCGAAGAGGGCGAGGCGGCGGGGCGTCGCTACGGCGTTCGGGCACTGCTGCGCGACGTGATCGAGGTGGACCGCGAGGTGGAGCAGGCGGTCGAGACCGTGCTCGCCGAGCGCACGGGATCACTCGTGGTGGAGGATGCGGCAGGGGCCGTCGCGGCGGTCGAGTCGCTTCGCGCGGCGCAGGCCGGTAGCGGCGCCTTCGTCGTGCTGCCCGAGCCGCACCCCGAATCGCTGGCCTTCGTGCCGCTCGGAACGCCGCTGCTCGATCGGGTGCGGCCCCGCCCCGGCTACGAGGCGCTCGCGCGCGGGTTGCTCGGAGGCGTCTATCTCGTCGAAAGCCTGCGGCACGTGCTCGACGTCTATGGCCGGGGTCGCGTGCCGGCGACCTTCGTCACGGCAGAGGGCGATCTGATCGCGCCGGGTGGGCTGGTGCGCGGCGGCGGCGCGGGGCCGACGGCGGGGCTGCTGTCGCGTGCCGGCGAGATCCGTGAGCTCGAGCAGCAGGTGGCCGCGCTCGACCGCAGCGTCGGGGAGTGCGAGCTGGGTTCGCGCCAGGCCGACGTTGCGCTGGTGCGCGCGAGCGACGAGCTCGAGAATCTACGCAACCGGCACCATACGGCGGCGCTGGCGGTCGCGAACCACGAGAAGGATCTCGAGCGGACGCGCGAGCGAGTGAAAGCCCTCGGCGAAGCCCAGGAGGGGCGCATCGGCGAGCGCTCCGGGATCCTGGCCGAGGACGAGGCCGTGGTGGAGGAGCGCAACCGCCTCTCCATCCGGCTCGAGGACCTGAAGCGCGACCGCGGCCAGCGCCAGCGGGATCTCGACGCGCTGGTGTTGCGGATCGGCTCCGCCGGGCGCGATGCGAGCCGGCTCGACACGGCCGCGGCCGAACGGCGCGTGGAGCATGCCGGCCGCGCGGATCGCCGCGATCGCCTGCGCTCCGCCTTCGAGCGCGCAGAGGCCGCTGCGAACGAGTCGCGCGAGTGGATCGCGCGGCGGGAGCAGGAGATCGCAGTCGCCGAAGCGCGGCGAGAAGAGCTCGCGAGAGTGATCGAGTCGAGTCAGGCGCTGCTCGACGAGCGGCTGCGCCAGGAGGAGGCGGCGCGCGCCAGCATCGAAGCCAAGCGCGATCGCTACGAGCAGGTCCTGGCCGGTGTGAACGGCCTCGAGGAAGCCGTTCGCGAGCTGCGCGCGGAGATGACGGCCCATCGCGAGCGGATCGGAGAGGTGGACCTCTCGCTGCGCGAGTCGGAGCTGCGCATGACGCACCTCGACGGCTCGGTGCGCGAACGCTGGGAGGTCGAGCTGGCGGGCTGGACGCCGCCGCCGCTCGATCCGGCCCCGGAAGCGATCGCGGAGGGCGCCGAGGCGGCCGCGGTGCCGGGGTCCGAAGAGAGCGCGGAGGAGGCCGCGAGCGAGGCTTCAGGCGAGGGCGAAGCGGAGGACTCCCCGCGTGATGCGGTGCGCGACGCGCGGCGCAACGCCGAGCTCGCGCGGCTGCCGCGCCCCGAGCGGGAGAAGCAGCTCGAGGAGACGCGCCGCGCCCTCCAGTCGCTCGGCGACGTGAACCTCGGTGCGATCGAGGAGCACGAGGAGCTCTCCGAGCGCTTCCGCTTCCTGTCCGAGCAGAAGGCAGACCTCGATCGCACGATCGGAACGCTCCAGGACGCGATCCAGCGCATCAATCGGACCAGCCGCAAGCGCTTCCGCGAGACCTTCGAGGCGGTGGCCAAGCGCTTCTCCGAGAACTTCCCGCGCCTCTTCTCCGGCGGGCGGGCGAGCCTCTCGCTCACGGAAACCGAGGACGTCCTCGAGGCGGGCGTCGAGATCATGGCAATGCCGCCCGGCAAGCGGCTCCAGAACGTGAACCTGCTCTCGGGCGGGGAGAAGACGCTCACGGCGATCGCGTTGCTGGTCGCGGTCTTCCAGGTACGCCCGGCGCCCTTCTTCCTGCTCGACGAGGTCGATGCCGCGCTCGACGACGCGAACGTCGGTCGCTTCAACGACATCATGCGCGAGCTCGCCGTGGACTCGCAGTTCGTGCTGATCACGCACAACAAGCGCACCATCGAGGTCGCCGACGTCCTCTACGGCGTCACCATGGAGCGCAAGGGCATCAGCAAGCTCGTCTCCGTCGAGCTGCACTGA
>CAYPSI010000228.1:0-6856 GCA_964413375.1 uncultured Spirochaetales bacterium
GTGATCCTGCACGCCTTCCCCGAGAACGTCGCCAAGGCCGTGGCGGAAGGCCACGTGCTGCAGATCGTGGTCTTCAGCCTGATCTTCGCCGTGGCGCTCTCGCTCTTGTCCGAGGAGAAGCGCCGGCCGATGCTCTCGTTCGCGGAGTCGCTTGCCGCGACGATGTTCAAGTTCACCAACATCGTGATGTTGTTCGCTCCTATCGGCGTCGGGGCCGCGATCGCGTACACCGTCGGCCACATGGGCGTCGGCATCCTGGTGAACCTGGCCAAGGCGCTCGCCACGTTCTACCTGGCACTCCTGGCCTTCCTGTTGTTCGTCCTGCTGCCGGTGGCACTCTTGGCGAGGGTCCCGATCCGAGCCTTCGTGAAGGCCATCGCCGAGCCGGTCTCGATCGCGTTTGCCACCACCAGCTCGGAAGCGGCGCTGCCGCTCGCGATGGAGCGTATGGAGCAGTTCGGCGTCCCGCGCCAGACGGTGGCGTTCGTGATGCCGACCGGCTACAGCTTCAACCTGGACGGCTCGACGCTCTACCTCGCGCTCGCCTCAGTCTTCGTCGCCCAGGCCGCGGGCATCCAGCTCTCCTTCACGCAGCAGCTGGCGATCGTGCTCACGCTGATGATCACGAGCAAAGGCGTCGCGGGCGTGCCGCGCGCGGTGCTCGTGATCCTGATGGGCACGGCCTCGTCGTTCGGGCTTCCGGAGTGGCCGATCCTGGTCCTGCTCGGGATCGACGAGCTGATGGACATGGCGCGCACGTCCGTCAACGTGATCGGCAACTGCCTGGCGACCGTCGTGATCGCACGCTGGGAGGGCGAGTACCCGCCCGCCGCGGCCTCAGGATCCTGAGGCGGGCCGCGGCTCGCGCGAGCGGCCCAGGGCGAGGCCGGAGGCGCCGAGCGCGATGAAGATCGTGGCTTGCACCCCGACGCGGGCCTGGACCGGAGTCCGCGAGAAGGCGACGTAGAGGAACAGCACGCCGAGCAGCAGCACGCCGCCGTACACTCCGCGCATGATCGCGTGCGCCCGCCGGCGCGTCTCGGCGGTGTCCCGACCGAAGGCGCGCGCGAAGAGCACGAGCCCCACCGCCGCGACCGCGTCGAGCACCGCGAACAGCAGCCAGAAGATCCGGGCCCGTCCGTCCGCGTCGGGCGTGCCGAGCGCCGGCTTCAGCATGCGCTCGTAGAGGAAGGCGCCCAGGCTCGAGCCGAGCAGCGAGCCGAAGACGCCGTAGAGGAACGCGTAGCCCATGTAGACGGCCTTGCGGTCCGCGGGTGCCACCTGCCCGACGAAGCTGTAGTACTTCGGGTGCGCCGTCATCTCGCCCAGCGAGAAGACCGCGATCCCCAGGATGAAGATCCACGGGCTACGCGACGAGGCGAGCAGCAGGAAGCCGACGGCGCCGATCGCCATGCCGGTGACCATGGTCGGCAGCGGCTTCCAGTCCTTGACGATCCGGCTCACCAGCACCTGCAGCAGGATGATCGTGCCCGCGTTGATCACGGTGACGTGCTCGGCGTCGAAGCGGAAGCTCCAGTCGAGCCCGAGCCGTTGCAGCAGCGCGCCTACGGCGGCGTTCACGGGTGCTCGGTCCACGAAGTCGCGCAGGTACCAGAGCACCGAGCCGAAGTTCTGGAAGTACAGCACCCAGAAGCCGGAGTAGACGAAGATCATCAGCATGAAGCGGGCGTCGCCCAGCACTTCCGCGGCGCCGATCAGCACCTGTCGCAAGCTCTTCGTGCTCGTCGGCCGCGGCGGGTCGCGGAAGACCAAAAGCGTCGGCAGCAGCATCAAGCCCGTGTACAGCGCCGAGGCCACGAAAACGTAGCGCCAGGAGAAGCCCTTCAGCACGCTCACCACGAGCGGCGCGGTGAAGGCGCCGAGGTTGATCATCCAGTAGTAGATGCCGAAGCCGAAGGCCGAGTTCGACTCGTCGGTGGTGCGGGCGATCGTACCCGAGATGATCGGCTTGAACAGGCCCGAGCCGGTCGCCATCACCAGCAGCGCCAGGAACACGAGCGCGTAGCTCGAGGCGTAGCCCGCGGCGAAGTAGCCGGTGGCCATGAAGGAGAAGGCCAGCATCAGCATCCGGCGGTAGCCGTAGCGGTCGGCGAGGGCTCCGCCCAGGATCGGGATCACGTAGGTCGCGGCGTACACGATGCTCTGCAGGAAGCCGACCGACTGCTCGCTGAAGCCGAGGCCGCCCTCGCTCACCTTGCCCGCGAGGTAGACCGCGAGCACGGAGTTCATCCCGTAGTAGGCGGCCCGCTCGAACAGCTCCATCACGTTCGCGATCCAGAACGTGCGCGGGAAGGAGCTGCGCGGCTGGGCGTCGGTCATGTCGGGTCGCGGGAGGATAGCACTCTAGGAGAGCGCCTCACGGACCTCGGCGAGGAAGCGGCGGACCTTGTCGCGCGGCTCGCCCGGCCCGAGCGTCTCGATCGGCGCGTAGCCGCGGTAGCCGGCGCCCTTGAGGATGCCGAACACGCGCCGCAGGTCGGTCTTCTCCTCCACGCCGCGGCGAAAGAGGCGCTCCTTGATCTGCCAGGTGCACGCGTACGGGGCGAGCCGCGCGATCTCATCGTAGGGGTCGGCGGTGCGCAGGCTGCCGACGTCGACGTTGAGGCCGAACCAATCCGACGCGACCCGCTCGCGCAGCGCCAGCACCTCGTCCGCGGTCTTCAGCAGCTCGTCGTGGTTCTGGTACGCGATCATCACGCCATGGAGCTCGCCGTGGGCGGCGCACTCGCGGAAGGCCTCGGCCACCCATGCCGTCATCTGCTCGCGGCTCGGCCCCTTTGCCTCGCCGCGGCCGTCGAAGACCCGCAGCACGGGGCCCCCAGCTTTGCCGCCACCTCGACCCAGCGCTTCACGTGCGCCACGTCCGCCGCTCGCTTCTCCGCGTCTGGCACGGTGAAGTCGTTGCGCACGCCGGTGCCGCTCACGCCGAGGCCGTTCAGGAACGCGCGCCGCTTGAGAGCGTGGATGTACGCGTCGGTCGGGGGAGCGGGGTGTCCGGGGAAGTAGTAGCCAGTCGGGTCCACCGCTTCGAGGCCCAGGTCCGCGCAGAAGTCGACCGCCTGCTCGAGCGTCATCTCGCCGCTGCGGAGCGGGCCGTTGAACGAGTAGAGATTGCAGCTGAGCTTGACCTTCGAGGAGCGCACGGCTGCCTGTGGGTCCGCCGCCCGCCAAAGGGCTTCCGGCACGAGGGGACGGCTAGCGACGCCAGGAAGGCGCGTCGTGCGCGGCGCTTCGGGTCCCGGTCGGTCCCGTCGATGTGCAGGCGTAGCTCGGATTCGGCCATGGTCGTGGGCTCGACGGCGAGTCTACCCCGACGCCGCAGAGGATGAACTACGCGGCTCGCCCTGGCGTATAAGAAGAGGGAATGAGCGGTTTCAAGCGCTGGCTGGGCCCGGGAGTCGGCGTCGTCCTCGCGATCGCGGCGGCCAAGCTGCTGCTGCACCTCGCGACCGCCTCGCGCTATGGCTACTTCGGCGACGAGCTCTACTTTCTGGCCTGCGGCGAGCACCTCGACTGGGGCTACGTCGACCAGCCCCCGTTGATCGGCCTCGTGGCGTGGCTCGTCCGCCACACGCTCGGCACGTCGCTCCTCGCGATGCGGCTGCCGTCGGCGCTGGCGGGCACCGCGCTCGTGCTGCTCACGGGCCTGCTGGCACGCGAGCTCGGCGGCGGACGCTTCGCGCTGGGGCTGTCCGCGGCGGCGAGTGCGCTCGCGTTCGTGTACGTCGTGGTGCACTACCTCTTCACGATGAACGCCTACGAGCCGCTGTTCTGGACGGGCTGTGCTCTTCTCGTCGTCCGCATCGTCAAGACCGGCGATCAGCGGCTGTGGCTGTGGTTCGGCCTCCTCGCCGGCCTCGGCCTGCAGAACAAGTACTCGATGGCCGTCTACGGCCTCGGGCTCGTGGTGGGCGTGCTGCTCACGCCGGAGCGCCGCGCCCTGCGGCAGCCGTGGATCTGGCTGGGAGGCCTCCTCGCCGGACTCGTCTTCCTGCCGAACGCGATCTGGAACGTCCAGCACGGCTGGCCCTTCTTCGAGCTGATGCGCAACGTACGCGCCAGCGGCCGGGACGTCCTACTGTCGCCGCTCCAGTACGTCCTGCACCAGGGATTCAACATGAACCCCGCGACCGTGCCGATCTGGCTCGCCGGTCTCGGCTGGCTGCTGCTGTCGGCACGGGGCCGCGCCTTTCGCCCGCTCGGCTGGGCTTTCGTGGTGACCCTTGGCGCGTTTGTGGCGACGAAAGGCAAGGACTACTACCTGGCCCCGGCGTTTGCGACGCTCTTCGCCGCCGGCGCGGTGGCGATCGAGGGCTTCACGGCCGTGGGCGGATGGCGGCTCTGGCTGCGGGGGGCGCTCGTCTTACTGCTCGCCGCAGTGTCGCTGGCGTTCCTTCCGATGGGCCTGCCGATCCTGCCTCCGGACGGCCTGGCCACCTACCAGGAACGGCTCGGGTTGACGCTGCCCACCACCGAGAAGGCCCACGCCCGCGCAGCGCTGCCGCACCACTTCGCGTGGCAGTTCGGCTGGGACGAGATGGTGGGCGCCGTGGCGGCGGCCTACCACGCGCTGCCCCCCGAGGAGCAGGTGCGGGTCGCGATCATCGGCAACAACTATGGCGAGTCCGGGGCGATCGACCTGCTCGGTCCGAAGTACGGGCTGCCGATGAAGGCGCTCGGCACCCACCAGAGCTACTGGCTCTGGGGACCGGGCGAGCCGGGCAAAGACGTGCTGATCGTGCTCGGGGATCGCCCCGACCGCCTGAAGCTCTGGTGCGGCGACGTGCAGGCGGCTGCCGAGCTCAAGCACCCCTGGGGCGCAGTCTGGGAGAATGGACCAGTTCTCATCTGCCGCCAGCCCAGGACGTCGCTCCAGGAGATCTGGCCAAAGCTCAAGCACTGGAGCTGACAGTCCAATAGCAACCGATCGTGCTATCTTGTCTTGTTAATTACGATCGATCGTGCTAAGTTCCCTGCGCAGAGAGACTGAATGCCGACTCCGGCCAAGAGGCGTAGCACGCGGTCTGCTCCGGCTTCGGAACGCCGCAAACGATCGGACGGCGAGCGGAGCCGCCGGGCAATTCTCCAGGCCGCCGCCCAAATGGCCTCGATTCAGGGGCTCGAAGGGCTTTCGCTCGGCGCGCTTGCCGCGCGGCTCGGGATCAGCAAGAGCGGACTCTTCGCCCACTTCGGCTCCAAGCAGGAGCTGGAAATCGCGACGCTTGAGGCGGCCCGACAGGTCTTCGCCGATGACGTGTTGAAGCCGGGCCTTGCCGCCCCGCCCGGCATCCGCCGGCTCGTGGCATTGAGCGAGGCGTTCCTGAGCCACGTCGAGCGCCGCGTCTTCGCCGGCGGCTGCTTCTTCGCCGCCGCCGCGGCCGAACTGGACAGCCGCCCCGGCCCGGTGCGCGAGCGCATCGCCGCGTTCCAGCGCGAGTGGATGAGCACGCTCGAGCGGCTGGCCGGCGAGGCGTGCGCTGCCGGGGAGCTCGACCCCTCGACAGACCCGAGACAGATCGCCTTCGAGGTGAGCGCGATGCTGGCTGCGGCGAACGGTCAGTTCCTGCTACAGGGCGACGCGGTCGTGTTCGACCGCGCCCGCAGCGGCGTCGTCGGGATCCTGGAGCGAGGCGCGAGCCTCCTGCCCGACTGACCCCTCCGGACATCGAGGCCGCCTTCGGGCTAATCTGCGCATCCAGACAGTGCTTCCGCCCGAGCGCAATCAGGGGTCAGGGCTTGAAATGACGCAACGATACGGCGTAGGCGAAGAGCGGCTGACGCACATCACGGCCCACCGGGTCGCCTCGAGGATCGCGATCGACGGCGACCTCGCCAAGCCGGCGTGGCGCGACGTGCCACGCTCGCCACGCTTCGTGGACATGGTGAGCGGCGAGCCCGCGCTCTACGGCACGCGCGTCGCATGCCAGTGGGACGACGAGCGCTTCTACGTCGCCTACTGGATCGAGGAGCCTCAGGTGCGGGCGACGCTCACCGAGCGCGACAGCTTCATCTGGAACGATAACGACGTCGAATTGTTCGTCGGGGGCGACGACTGCTACTACGAGCTCGAAATCAACGCCTTCTGCACCGTCTACGAGGCTTTCTTCGTCTTCCAGGACGCGCTGCGGCGCGGCGGTCGCTTCGACCGGGCGGGCTTTGACCCCATGAGCCGTAATGTCGACCTGCTAGGCGGCTTCCAGGACGCGAGCCGCTACGGAAAGCACCCGCGCGGCCGCCGCTTCGCGTTCCTCGACTTCGACCTCGGCGGGCTCGAGACCGCCGTGCGGGTGGACGGGACGATCAACGACCCGTCCACGGTCGACCGCGGCTGGACGGTTGAGATGGCCCTTCCGTGGAAGAGCCTGGCCTTCCTGTTCGACGCTCGCACGCTGCCGCCCAAGGAAGGCGAGACGCTGCGCTGCGACTTCTCGCGCTTCGAGGCACTGCGCGTCCACGGAAAGCCTCTGCCCGAGAACCCGGGCTGGAGCCTGAACCCGCACGGCGTCTACGACTCGCACATCCCCGAGAGCTTCAGCGTCGTCCACTTCACGCAGGAGACTTCGCCCGCCTCGTCCCCGCCGACCGCCGAGCCCTGAGACGACCGCGCGGGAGCCAACACCCGCGCGCGGGCCCGCCTCACGCGAGCGCGCGGAACAGGCGCTGCTTGAAGCGCGCGACGTCGATCTGCCACACGACGGTCACATGGGGCGTTCCCGAGACCGCGGCCGCGGGCCAGCCGCCCGGGTCGCCGATCTCGCGCGGCAGCACGTCGAGCGCGTCCACCACGGTCATGCCGCGCGTGAGCGGGCTGTCGCACTCCACCTCGACGGCGTGG
>CAYPSI010000229.1:0-2439 GCA_964413375.1 uncultured Spirochaetales bacterium
GGAAGAGGTCCTTCTGAACGTGATGTACGAGCTGCCGTCCCGCGAAGACGTCATGAAGTGCCTGGTCGATCGCGACGTGGTGCTCACCGGCGTGAACCCAACGCTCGTTCCCCGCGCGACGTCGAAGAAGCGCGCACGCGGCGATGAGCCGCGCGAACGCACGGCGTGATCGTCCGCCGTTCCCTAGCACTCCTGACGCTTCTTCCGCTCATCCTGGTGGCGTGCGCCGACGAGGGTGATGGCTCGTCCGATGGAGGGAGCACCGATCCGGCCGATCTGACCGGTGTCACCTGGCAGCTCGATGGGTCGTCGATCGCGTCGCTGGTTGGCGACTCGCCCCCGGATGCGGTCGTCACGCTCGAGTTCGCCGACGGACAGGCCGCGGGAAGGGCCGCCTGCAACAGCTACGGCGGTGCCTACCAGGCGGGCGATGACGGAACACTTTCCTTCGAGTTATTCGCTGTCACCCAGATGGCATGCGACGAGCCGCTGATGGCGTTGGAGAGCGCTTATCTGGCCGCGCTCGGCCAGGTGACGGGGTTCAGCGTCGAGACCGATCTGGTGCTCACCGGCGGAGGCGCTCCGCTGACGTTCGGCGCGACCCCTCCGCCCGAGCCTCTGCCGCTCGTCGGGACAGCCTGGACGCTCACGACGATCGCCTCGGGCGATGCCGTCTCGAGCACGATCACGGGCACCGAAACGACCGCAGAGCTCGCCGCCGATGGGTCGATCGCCGGCTCGGCTGGCTGCAATCAGTACTCCGGCACCTACACGGAAGGTGAGGGAGGGCTGCTCTCGTTCTCCGCGTTCGCCACCACAAAGATGATGTGCGCGGAGGACGTGATGGCCCAGGAGGCTGCGTTCCTGTCAGCGATGGAGCAGGTCGCCGGGTACGCGATCGAGGGAACACAGCTATCACTCTTGGATGCATCGGGCGCCATGTTGCTCGCGTTCGAAGGCGCCTAGAGGTTAGCTGAGAACGGTCACGCCGAGTCGTTCGAACTCGCGTTGCGCTTCAGCGGAAGCGGCCGCGGCCTCGTCGGGTCGGTCGAGGGCACGGAAGACATCGGCGAGCACCCGCTCGGTGCGGGCGCGCTCGTATGGGGCAGCGTGCTCGGCGAAGCCGTCTCGCGCGATGAGGAGCAGGTCGAGTGCGTGCGCGGGGTTGCCGCTCTCAAGGCGCGCGTGCCCTTCGAGGCGGTCAGCGAAGAGCGCCAGGATGGGTAGTCCGCCCTTCTCGGCCAGCGCCCGGGAATCCGCCAGGGCCGATGGCGCCGTCTCCCACGCGGCCTCGGCGCGGACGAGCTCGCATCGCGCTTCGAGAACCTCTCCGCCGTGGATGCGCCATCCGGCGGGCAGATCATCGAGCAGTTCGTGCGCCGTAGCGAAGTCCTCCTGCACGACCGAGAGCATCGCGAGCCAGGGTCGGAGCCTGGTGAAGCGCCCCTCGCTCGAGGACTCGAGCGGGCTCAACACGTCGGCCACGCGTTCCATCTCCGGGCTGGCGCCTCGGGCGTGGTCGATCAACAGCGCCGCGCCGTATGCATGGGAGACGAAATACGGTGGCTCGTCCCGGCGTTCGTCGAGGAGCTCGCGGATCATCCGGAAGTCATCCATGGCCGCGTCCCAGTCGGCCAGCCGGAAGCGAGCTACGCACCGCCACGCATACGAGTGGAGTCGGAACGACGCCGCAACGTCCGCTCGCAGGGTGCCCTCCGACACCCAGGTCTCCGCCACCCGATACTCGCCAACCTCGTAGTTGTTCCAGGCGGCGCACGCCGTGACGTCGCCCACCTCGTCCAGGTCGGTCAGGACCGGCAGGAGTTGTTCACGCATGTGCGAGTACTCCACCGCTCGCGCCCAGTGGCCCTGCGAGACTGGCACGCTCTGCGTGGCGTCGAGGGCCGCAGAGGCGAGGTTCGGGAGCCCGAGCTGCATCGCCGTCTCGTAGGCATCGAGACCGGCTCGCTCGAGCTCGCCGAGCTCCTCGTCGGTGAAGCCACGCTCCGGATACGCGAAGGCCCACGTCGCCCGGACCATCTGGAGCTTGACCCGCTCTTCGATCGCGCCCTCGGGGAGATACGCGAGGCCAAGGTCAAGGCAGGTCCGGACTTCTTCTTCGGAAGGAGCTGTCCGCATCGAACCGGGCCAGCGGGTGGGCATGTCGCAGGCTCGGCCAGCGAGGTCGGCGACGATCGCATCGGGTGCTACGACGGCGCTGGCTCGGAGCTCGGCTGCCTCCCGGAACGCGTACCATGCGGGGTCCCCCTCGCCGCCGACGTAGCACGCGTGACCCAGAGCGGCGAGCCCTAGCGAGCGTTCGAGTGGTCCGGACGCGAACGCCAGCGCGTCATCGGCGAGGCGCTGCGCCTTCTTCACCACCTGCCGTCGCTGGGAGTCGATCGAGGCCTCCACGAGGTACCCGAAGGCCTTGTATCG
>CAYPSI010000230.1:0-6586 GCA_964413375.1 uncultured Spirochaetales bacterium
GGCGCCGACGAGCGTGCTCCACAACTGGGAGGCGGAGATCGCGCGCTTCCGCCCGACGCTTCGCGTGAGCCTCTATCACGGCCCGCGCCGCGCCGTCGACCCCGAGGCCGACGTCACCCTCACGAGCTACGCGCTGTTGCGGCTGGACGCCGAGAGCCTGCAGCAGGTCGTCTGGGACAGCGTCGTCCTCGACGAGGCGCAGGCGATCAAGAACCCGGAGAGCCAGGTCGCGCGCGCGGCGCACGCTCTCCAGGCAAAGTTCCGCGCGGCGCTCACCGGCACACCGGTCGAGAACCGGCTCGACGAGCTCTGGAGCCAGCTCCACTTCGCAAACCCGGGGCTCCTCGGCTCGAGGCGCGACTTCGACGAGCGCAGCGCCCGGCCGATCGCCGCGGGTGACGCGGACGCCGCGGCGCGGCTGCGCGAGCGCATCCGGCCCTTCGTGCTGCGGCGCAAGAAGCACGAAGTGGCCCCCGAGCTCCCGCCCCGCACCGACATGGTGGTGCACGCCGTGCTCTCTCCGGACGAGCGCGCGACCTACGACGCCGTCCTCGCGGCCACGCGCCGCGACGTCGCGGAGAAGCTCGCCGCGGGCGGCGGTGCCCTCGCCGCCCTCGAGGCCCTCCTGCGCCTGCGCCAGGCCGCCTGCCACCCCGATCTCCTTCCATCGCAAGCGCGGCAAGCGCGGCAAGCGCGAAGCGCGCGCAGCGAGCCGCAGGCGAGCGAAGGCGACCTCGGGCAGGGCTCAGCAAAACTCGACGTGCTGCTCGAGCTGGTCGAGGAGATCGTCGCCGAGGGGCACAAGGCCCTCGTCTTCTCGCAGTGGACGAGTCTGCTCGACCTCGTCGAGCCGCAGCTGCGCGCGGCCGGGATCGACTTCACCCGCCTCGATGGCTCGACGCGCGACCGCGGCGCGGTCGTCGCGCGGTTCCAGGACGAGGCGGGTCCGCCGCTGATGCTCGTCTCGCTCACCGCGGGCGGCCTGGGGCTGAACCTCACCGCCGCCGATCACGTCGTGATCCTCGACCCCTGGTGGAACCCCGCGGTCGAGGACCAGGCCGCGAGCCGCGCGCACCGGATCGGCCAGGAGCGCCCGGTAATGGTCTACCGGATCGTCGCCGAAGACACCGTCGAGGAGCGCGTGCTCGCCCTCCAGCGCCGCAAGCAGGAGCTCGCCGACGTGGCACTTGGCGGCGCCGGCGCGGCCACCTCGATCACGCGCGAAGACCTGCTCGCGCTGCTCGACTAGGAAGACGGCGATGCGGCTTGCGCGTCGGCGAGAGCCGGGGCTTACACCCAGCGCGGCGAACACGTTCCCCGTCGCGAGGAGACTCCCATGCATCGATCCGGTCACCGTTCGTCCATTTCCGTGATGCTCGCGCTCGCGCTGTGGATCGCTCCCGGCATGACGGCGGCTCAGGTTCCGCCCGAGCTCGCGAACTCGACGCCGCAGGAGCGTGCGAAGGCGCTGACGCTCGTGATGCAGGAGAAGCTCGCGCTCACTCCGGAGCAGCTCCCGAAGGTCGAGGCGATCAACCTCGACGCGACGCAAAAGATGGAGCCCGTACTCAAGGGCTCCGAGGGCCCCCTGGTCAAGATGCGCACGACGCAGCAGGTCGAGCAGGCCAAGGAGTCGGCGCTCCAGAGCGTGCTCACCCCGCCGCAGTTCCAGCAGTTCCTGACGGGGCGGGAAGAGATGAAGCAGAAGGCCGAGCAGAAGCTCATGGAGAAGCGGAAGCCGACCAGCCAGTGAAGCGCGATGGCGCGGGGGGACGCCCGCTCAGCCCTCATCCGGGCCGGGCGCGAAGACGCGGAAGATCTGCACCGGAAGGAACTCGGGCCGGCTCCTGACCCGATACCCGGCGCGCTCCATCTCCTCCTCCACGCGCGGGGCGGAGCTCGTGTGTCCCTCGTCGACGAAGAGGCTCAGGATGCCGCCAAGATCTTCGTTCGGCTCGATGATCGCGACGCACCCGCCGGGGCGCAGATCCCGCGCGAGCGCACGGAAGTATGCATCCCGATCGTCGATGTGGTGATAGGTGTTCACGATCAGGATCAGATCGAGCGTGGCATCGGGGAGCCGGGGATCATCCGTCTCCGCCAGCAGGGTCACCACGTGGGTCGCCTCGGGAGGGAAACGGCCAGCGAGCTCCTCCACGGCTTCGGCGTCGACATCGACCGCGTAGACCGCACCCTCCGACCCCACGGCGCGGGCGAGATGAGCCACGAAGTAGCCGTCTCCCGCACCGAGGTCCGCGACGCGGTCGCCCTCGTGCAACGCGAGCGCCTCGATCACGTCGTCGGGGCGCTGCCAGCTGTCGCGCCCGAGCGTCGTCCAGTCGAGCTTCGAGAGCCCGCCGCAGCTGGCGAGGAGCACGAGCGGCGCGAGGAGAAACGCACGCTTCACGAGGCGTCTCCGGGCCGCGCGTGCGCCTGCACGGGCCGACCCGCGTCGCGCCATCCGGAGATCCCCGCGCTCATCACCCGCACATCGAGATGGCCAGCGCCCACGGCCTTGCGCGCGGCGTCTGCCGCCGCACCGCACATCTCGCTGTGGCAATAGAAGACGAGGGTGCGCTGCTTGTCGCTCGGGAGCTCCGCTGCCGCGTCGTAGTCGCGGTAGCTCGAGAGCAGGAGCGCACCGGGGATCACGCCGAAGCGCGCGCGCGTGGCGTCGTTGTTGGCATCGCAGACCGTGACGTCGCTTTGGCTCGCCTGCCAGGACGCCACGTCGTCGACGCCGACGAGCTCGAGACCGTTCAGGTCCGGTCGACAGCCCACGAACGCGGCGAGCGCGAACAGGATGAAAGGTACGCTGCGGATCTTCATGCATTCCTCCGTGGGGATGACGTGCGTCGCTCTCGCGCGCGCACAGGCGCCCCTGCGCTGAGACCGCGAACGACGATCCGGACCAGCGTCTCCTCCGCCGCCTGCGGCGAGATCGGCTGGGGAGAGGGGTCCCAGTGGATGTGCACGGCCCAGGTCGCGACCGCTTCGATCACGAAGCGAGCGGCTACCCAGACGTCGGGAAGCTCAGGAAGGCGGCCGGCCCGGATCCGCTGGTCGAGGTAGCGGGCGAGCGCATCGAGCTGCGTGAAGCGCCCCCCGCGATAGAAGTCCTTGGCGAGCTCCGGGTGATCGCGGCCGCAGCGGTCGATCAGCTTGATCGCGGTACGGTGTCGGTAGGCAGCGGCGAAGAGCTCGCGCACGATCTCCTCGAGCTCGGCGCAGGTGTCGTCGATCTGGCGCCGGCGCAGCGCCCGCTCGAGAGCGCCCGGCACGGCCTCCTCGGCAAGCTGTCTGCGCAGCTCTTCTCCGACGGCCTCGGAGCTGGGCGCCCGCAGCGGCAGCTCGATCTCCGAGACGAGGGGGACCGGGCGGTCTGCGTAGAGCAGCGCGGCGTAGAAGAGCGCCTGCTTGCTCTCGACGCCGAGGTAGACGGTGCCCTTGGCGACCCCCATCGCCTCCGCCACGTCGGAGATCTGCGTGCGCCGGTAGCCCTGCTCGATGAAGACCCGCGTCGCGCAGGCGAGCAGCTCCTGGAGACGGGCTTCCGGGACGGCGCGGGCCATGCGGTGATTTTACATAACTGACCTAGTCAGTCAATATAAGATCTTCCCCGCGCCCAGGAGCAGGTCCGGCCTCTTCGGCGGCTACCACGCGGATTGAACGTGGGGGTAGGATCGGATCCTCTCGTCCGGCGTGAGGATCGGGACCGCGTTCTCGAGGGCCGTTGCGACGATGATGCGATCGGCAGGATCGGGGTGGAACTCGCCAGGCAGCCTGGTGCTGCGCACCGCGATCGCCGGCTCGAGCGAGGCGAGCTGGATCCCCGGCAGCGCGAGCGCGATATCGACCCACTGCTCGACGGGGCGGTCGAGCTGGATGCGCCGCTTCGCGACGAGCATCGCAACTTCCCAGACGCTGATCGCGCTGACGAGTATGCGCTCGGACTCGTCGATCAGGCGCCGGGCGCGGCTGCTGAGGCGTTTCGGATCGCTCGCACGCCAGAGCCAGGTGACCGTGTCGAGTAGGATCACGAAGCCGCCTCCCAGTCCTCGGGCCCGACGACCGGCCGCGTGAGATCTGGATCGAGCACGGTCACCGATCCCAGCAAGGCCTCCGGATCGACCGTCACTGCGCGAAGCTCGGCGACCGGCACGCCGCGGCGCGTGATCGTGATGGCTTCCTTCGTCTCCTCGACCTGCCGGACGAGCTCGGTGGCCCGCTGCCGGAAGTCCCCGACCGCGACCTCCCGTCTGGCCATCTATCTTGCCTCCTGGCTATCTCATCTGGCATCATAGCAAGAACGATGGCATCTTTCCCAGAACGCGATGCGATCGGGTCTCCCAGCCGGCGGAGGGGTGATGGGAAAGTGGCTGCGGCGCGTGGGGATCGCGCTGCTGTGCTCGCTCCTCGCGGGCTTCGCGTTCGGGACCTGCCTGCGCCAGCGCGCCGAGCGGCCCACCCTCTACATGGGGGCGCTTGACGGATCGCTACGAGTTCCTGCCCGCCCACTCGATGTCGGGGACTCCGGCGCGGCGGTTCTCGACGCGCGCGATCACGAAGAGCAGGTCCGAGAGGCGGTTCAGGTAGCGCAGCGCAACCGGTGAGAGCGGCTCCGCACGGTCGAGCTCCACCGCGCGCCGTTCGGCACGGCGGCAGACGGTGCGCGCCACGTGGAAGCCCGCGGCCGCCGCGCTGCCACCCGGAAGGATGAAGCGCCGCAGCGGCTCGAGCTCGCCCTCGAGCGCGTCGATCTGCTTCTCGAGCGCCTCCACGTCGTCCTCGCCGACCCCCGAGATCGCGGCTCGCTCGCGGCGCGCCTCGTCTGGAGACGCGAGGTAGGCGCCGAGCGAGAAGAGCGTCGCCTGGATCGCGCGCACGAAATCGCGAAGGTCGGCGTGCGGCGAGGCGACCGCGGCCGCTCCCAGACTGGCGTTGAGCTCGTCGACCTCACCGTAGGTCTCGACGCGGCGGTCGTCCTTGCCGACCCGGACCCCGCCCAGCAGGTCCGTCTCGCCGCGATCGCCGCGCTTCGTGTAGATCTTCAACGCCCGATCTCCTCGTCGACGAGGCGCTCGAGCTCGGGCGAGAGCGAACCCGCGCGCGCTCGCGGCTCGGCCCGGGCCTCGCGGGTCTGGCGGCGCAGGAAGAGCCAGACGAGACCACCGCCGACGACGAAGACGCCGATCGGGATCGCGTAGGCGGTGATGCCGAAACCGCGCGCCCGCGGCGCCGACAGCATCTGCTCGCCGTAGCGCTCGATGAGCTCCGCCTCCACGTCCTCGCGCGAGCGACCGCTCGCCTCCTGGACGAGGATCCACGCGCGAAGCGTCGCCGCGTCCGGACTCGGACAATCGGCGAGCGCGCGCCCCGGGCAGAAGGGGCTCATCAGATCGCCTGCGAGCGCATGACCCCAGCCCGCGGGCGCAGCGGCGGACGGCGCTGCGACTGCCTCCGCAGCGGCCGCAGCGGGCAGCGCCGCTGCGACGACGAGTCCGAGCATCGCGAAGAGCGTTCGAGTCTTCACCACCCCTCTCCTTCCGGGTCTGGCGACCGCCAGGCCGCAACCGTATCCGCAAGCGCCACCAACGCGCGACCCGCGGGCGTCGCGACGCCATCGCCCTCGAGAAAGACGCGACCCTCATCGGCCGCGAGCGCGAGGCGCGGATCGAAGGGGATGCGTGCCACCACCGGCACCGCGGTCGCATCGGCGAGCGCCTGGGCCTCGGCCTCGCGGTAGAGCGGTGCTTCCTCGCCGCAGCGCGGACAGACGGCGCTCGCGAAGTTCTCGACGATTCCGATCACCGGGAAGCGCAGCGCATGCGCGCGGCGCAGCCCGCGCTCGACGGCGAGCATTGCGACGGCCGTCGGGATGGTCACCGCGAGCGCGGCCGAGGCCGGCGGGAGCCAGCGCGCGATTGCCGGCAGCCGATCGGCGCCGGGAGGGAGATCCACGACGAGCAGGTCGAGCTCCCCCCAGTCGGTGAAGCCCAGCAGGTCGGCCAACGCGGCCTGCTCCATCGCACTGCGCAGCGCCGCGCCCTCCCCCGCGTCTCCGTCCCAGTCGAGCGCCTGGTTGCCCTGCAGGAAGAAGTCCATGCTCTGGACCCGCAGGCCGCAGGGTCCCGGAGCGGGACGCAGCCTCTCGCCGCCCCGGGTCGAGTTCGACGCGAGGCGCACCGGCTGCCCGCGCAGGCCCAGCATCTTCGCGACCGAGGGTCCGTTCAGATCCGCGTCGAGGATCCCGACGCGCTGCCCCGCGCGCGAGAGGGCCGCCGCGAGGTTCACCGCCACGGTGCTCTTGCCAACGCCGCCCTTCCCGCTCGTCACCGCAACCACGCGCGCAACCTTCTCGAGATTCCCCGCCACTCGTCTCCGGACGACTTCCAGGTCCTCGAGCAGCGACAGGTCATGGGCAGTCAAATCGCGCTCCCGAACGCAAGCGCCCGCAGGGCGCGCGCAGCGAGCCGCAGGCGAGCGGAGTCAAGGAGTCACCCGATCAGATATCCCACTGCAGCTGTCGCGGCTCTCCGGCGTCTCGCTGGCGCACCAGGTGACGGGCCGGCTCGGCGATCACCTT
>CAYPSI010000231.1:0-10124 GCA_964413375.1 uncultured Spirochaetales bacterium
GACCCCATGGCCACCGACCCCGTGCGCATCCTGTCCGTCATCCCGCCGATGACGCAGCTGAATACGCCGTATCCGTCGACCGCGTACCTGACAGGTTTTTTGCGTTCGCGTGGTGTGCACGCGGTGCAGGAAGATCTGGCACTGGCGCTGATTTTGAAACTCCTGTCGCGCAGCGGCTTGCGCGCCGTGCGCGACTGCATCGATGCGCTGCCGCTGCCGCAGCGCACCCCGCTTGTCGCTGAATTCAGCGAGAAATTTGAGCGCTACCTCGAAACCATTGCACCCACCATCCGATTCCTGCAAGGACACGACGCGACGCTGATGCACCGCATCGCCGGCCGCGGCTTCCTGCCCGAGGGGCCACGCTTCGCGGCGCTCGATGAATACGTCGACCCGGCGGGCGGCGACGCGCTCGGCTGGGCCTTCGGCGCGCTCGGCACGCACGACCGGGCACGCCATCTGGCGACGCTGTACCTGAACGATATTGCCGACGTGCTGCGTGATGCCGTGGATTCGCGCTTCGAGTTCGTGCGCTACGCCGAACAACTGGCGCAGAGCCAACCGACCTTCGAGCCGCTGGCGCAGGCGTTGGCAGCGCCGCTGAACCTGGTCGATCGCAGCCTGCGCGACCTGACGCTTGTCGCGCTCGCGCGTCACGCACCGCAAATCGTGCTGCTGTCGGTGCCGTTTCCCGGCGCGGTGTATGCGGCGTTTCGCATCGCGCAGACGATCAAGGCGCAGCACCCGGCCATCGTCACCGTGCTCGGGGGTGGCTTTGTCAACACCGAGCTGCGTGAGCTGTCGGAGCCGCGCGTCTTCGAGCATTTCGACTACGTGACGCTCGACGCCGGCGAGCGCCCGCTGCTCGCGCTGCTCGAACACGTGGCGGGCAAGCGCTCGCGCAGCCGCCTCGTGCGCACCTTCGTGCGCGATTCCGATACGCGCGTGGTGCGCTACCTGAATCTCGTCGAACCCGACGTGCCCTTCGCCGACGTGGGCACGCCCACCTGGGACGGGTTGCCGCTGGACCGCTATTTGTCGCTGCTCGACATGCTCAACCCGATGCACCGCGGTCGCTCCGGTGCCGATCAGCCCCACGCGCTTGTCGCGAAGGCCCGTCAGATTGCCGTTCGTGTCTCCGCCGGTGTAGGCGTAGTCCCATCGGCTGGTGTGAAAGGAGTGCCCCTCGAAGCTCTCGACCCCCGGGATTCCGGGCAGCTTCGGCCGCGAGAGCGGTCCGATTGCCATCACCACGAAGCGGGCTCGAATCCGGTCTCCGCGGTCGGTCGACAGGACCCAGCGGTCGGCCGCCTCGTCCCAGCGCATCTCGGTCACCCGGGTCTGGAAGCAGGCGCCCTCGTAGAGGTCGTATTGCCTGCCGATGGCCTGGGCGTGCGCCCAGATCTCGGGGCCGTAGGAGTACTTCTCCTTCGGAATGGTGCCGAGCTCTTCGAGCAGCGGCAGGTAGATGTACGACTCGATGTCGCACTGCACGCCGGGGTAGCGGTTCCAGTACCAGGTGCCGCCGAAGTCGCCGCCCGTCTCGATCACCCGGAGGTCGCGGACCCCGGCCTCGCGCAGTCGCACGCCTGCCAGCAGCCCACTGAAGCCGCCTCCGACGATCGCGACCAGGGTCTCCTCGTCGAGGGCATCGCGCGTGAACCCGGGCTCCACATGGGGGTCTTCCAGGTATCGAGCCAGATCGCCGGCGATCTGGCGGTACTGATCGTTGGCGTCCGAGCGGAGCCGCTTGTCCCGTTCCTGCCGGTACTTCTCGCGCAGCGCGTCGGGATCGAAGCCCAGCTCCGCGGGCGCCGGCCGCGGGCCGGAAGCGAGCGACATCAGCTGTTCGCCTGCCAGTCGGCGAGCAGCCCCTCGATCGTGACCTGCGCGACGACCTTCATGTCCTCGTCGAGCAGCTCGTAGAGGATCCCATCGGCGCAGTGGTTGCCGAAGAACGCGATCCCGCCCTCGGGGCCCCCTCGCTCGAGATGCGGTAGCCCGTCTCCGACGGTCAGCGCGTAGTCGCCTGCGCGTCGCACCTTGTGCGCGCCGCGCGTGCCGTCGGGATGGAGATCCCACAGATGCTGCTCGCCGGCAAGAACGAGGAGGGTCGTGGTCGCGGCGTGCCGATGGATCGGACAGTGACCGCCGTCCCCCTCCCAGCGCACCAGCATGTCGAGGGTGCCGGCCGCGACGTCGTGGCCCAGGATCGTGTAGTCGTGGCGGACCTTGTAGGAGAGCTCGGGTCCGCCGATCACCTCGCGCCATTTGTGGCGGCTGGGGTCCAGGAAGGAATGCAGCATCGCGCGGCCCTCCGTGGTGGCTTCCTCGACATTTTGCAGCGGCCGACCCTGAATGTCGACTACTCCCGGGACATCGACGGGATGCTTTGGCTGCCCGCGCCGGCCCCCGGCTCGAGCGTCGGGACGCTCCAGCCGCGGATCGAGCGCGTGAGCGGGCCCGGACGCTGCTTGCCCCCCTGTGCGCGAAGGCGCGCGAAGTGCGCGGGCGGGGCATCCTTCGCCGCATCCGGAATGCGACTCGTTCCGCTGCGCCCCCAGCCCTTCGCGTAGGGGACGAGCAGGTGCTCGTGCACGCAGTGGTTGCGGTGGAACTTCCAGCGCCCGCGTTCGCGCTTGTAGCCGTAGTCGAGCGTGGACATGCTCCAGCTGGCCTCGCCGCTCTCCGGATCGGTCGCGAGCGTGAGGAGCAGCCAGCGCCCGGTGGCCGCGTCTCCGTCGGTGTGGATCACCGGATCCGCGAGCAGATCGAAGGCCCAGCCGCCGGCTCCCTCGAAGGCCGGCATGAAGCGGGTGTAGAACTCGCGCAGGGCCTGCTTGTCGGGCAGGAAGCCCAGCACGCCGTGGTCGTAGCAGGCGTCGTCTGCGAAGCAGGCGAGCGCGTCCTCCCAGCGCGCGTCGTGCATCGCCTGCATGTACTCGGCCGTGAGCTGGCGGATCTCCTCGCGATCCTCGAGCGCGCACACACGGGCGCGCAGCAGGGCGATCTCCTTCGCGACGTCGTCGGACATGGCTCCTCCGGGTGATCGAGTCGGGCGCGGCGCGCCTCGACGGGTCAGCACGCTCGCCGCCGCTCCGCTGCTAGAGCCGGAAGGCCCGCAGCGCGTTGTCGCACAGGATCTTGCGCTTGCTCGATTCCGAGAGGTCCTCGCGTGCGGCGAGCCCCGCGACGATGCCGGCGAAGTCGTGGTCGGGGTGCGGGTAGTCCGTCGAGAAGCAGAGGTTGTCGTCGCCGATCGCCTGGATCACGAAGGGGAGCAGGGTTTCCTCGGCGTCCGCGGAGACGAAGCACTGACGACGGAAGAACTCCGTCGGAGTGAGCGCGAGCGGAAGGCTCGCGAAGCCCCACTTCTCGACGTGGTGGTCCATGCGCTCGAGCCAGTAGGGGACCCAGGCGAGGCCCGCCTCGACCATCAGCACGCGCAGGCCCGGGTGCCGCTCGAGGACTCCGCCGCAGATCAGCGAGAGCAGGGCCATCTGCTGTTCGAAGGGGTGCGAGATCATGTGGCGGAAGAGGTAGCCCTCGTAGCGGTCGAAGCCGACCTGCGGCACGTCCTGCGTGGTTCCCTCGTGCAGCACGAGCGTGGCGCCCGTCTCCTCGAACCGCTCCCAGAGCGGCTCGAAGGCCGGATGGTCGAGCGTGCGCCCGGCGACGGGGTTCGGGCGCAGCATCCCCGCCCTGGCGCCGAGCTCGTCGACCCCGCGCCGCAGCTCGAGGACGGCCTCGTGGACGTCGAGCTGCGGGAGCAGGACGGGCGCCAGGAGCCGCTCCGGGCTCGCGGAGCAGTAGTCGTGTGCCCAGTTGTTGTAGGCGCGGCACAGCGCGACCGTGACGTCGACTCGCTCGATCCCGTAGAAGTACAAGCCGACCGTCGGGTACATCGCCATCACGTCGATGCCCTCGCGGTCCATGTCCGCGAGACGCGTCTTGGCGTCGTGCTGCGCCGTGGTGTCGATCAGCGCCGGCCCGGGCGGAAAGGGGACCGGGGGCTTGAGCGAGCCTCCCAGCAGCAGGCGCCGGCGTCCCTGATCGTCCAGCACCCAGCGCGGCGCCTGGTCGCGGAAGCGCGGCTCGAGGTAGCGATCCCAGAGCCCCGGCGGCTCGGCCAGGTGCCCGTCGACGTCGATCACGCGCAGCCTGCTCATCGGGGGCCTCCCACAAACGAGGGGAGTCTCCATTCTGCATCGCGCGAGGGTCGCTCGCCAAGCGCGATTGCGCCTCGGCTATCCTGTTGGATCCGACTCTGCGAGGGCCCATGTCGTCGCTTCGCCGCTGGTTCTTCGTCGCGCTGATCCTGGTGCTGGCCTCCGCCTTCCTGGTGGGGGTCCACGTCTACCTCGCGAAGCGGCTGGTGCTCGACCCGGCGCTGCCGGAGCCGTGGCGGAGCGCGTGCCTCGGGGCGATCGCGGCGCTCGCGCTGTCCCTGGTGCTCCAGCCCATCGGCGAGCGGAAGCTCGAGCGGCGCTACGCACGCTGGATCGCCTGGCCCGCTTCGCTGTGGATGGGTTTCGCGTTCCTGCTCCTCGTGCAGCTGCTCGCGACCGACGCGCTGCTCTGGCTCGCGGGAAGGGCTGCGCAGGCGGCCCCTTCGGTGGGCGGGCAGCCGGGAGCCGCCGACGCGCTGCGCGCGGCAGCCGTGGCCAGTGTGGCTCTCGTCGCGGGCGCGATCGGGATGCGCAGGGCCCTCGCCCCGCCCGCACATCGGCTCGTCGAGATCGCGCTCGAGCGCTGGCCGCGCGCGCTCGATGGCTTCCGGATCGTGCAGATCAGCGACGTTCACATCGGTCCGATCCTGGATCGCCGCTTCTGCGAGCACCTCGTGGAACGGATCCATGCGCTCGACCCGGATCTCGTCGCCATCACCGGCGATCTCGTCGACGGCGATGCGCGCCTCCTCGCCGGCGAAGTGGCGCCGCTCGCGCGTCTGCGCGCGCGCCACGGCGTCTATTTCGTCACCGGGAATCACGACCACTATTCCGGTGCGTCGGCGTGGTGCAGTGCGCTCGAAGGGTTAGGGATCCGCGTGCTGCGCAACGAGCGCGAGGAGATCCGCGTGGGTGACGCCGTGTTCGATCTCGTAGGCGTGGACGACCACCGCGGCGCTGCCCTGGGTCGCGCGGGCGGAGAGGATCTCGGCCGCGCCCTCGCGGGCCGGGATCCGGCCCGTCCGGCCGTGCTGCTGGCGCACGACCCCTCGACCTTCAAGCGGGCCTCGTCACAGGGCATCGACCTCCAGCTCTCCGGTCACACCCACGGCGGCCAGATCTGGCCCTTCGCATGGCTCGTGCGCCTGGTGATTCCCTTCGTCGCCGGCCTCTACCGCCGCAGTGGGGCGATTCTCTACGTGAGCCGCGGCACCGGCTTCTGGGGCCCTCCGATGCGCCTGCGCGCGCCCGCCGAGATCGGCGAGATCGTGCTGCGCAGCACGGCGGCTGCCTGACCCCCGTCACGCGCTCCGCGCTTCGCTAGAATCCGGCCTCCCCCCCGAACTGCAGCGCCGAGGAACGCCCGTGATCGAGTGGAGCGAGCAGCATCGGATGATCCGCGACGCGGTGCGTCGCTTCGTCGAAGCCGAGGTGGTGCCGCGGATCGAAGAGCTCGAGCACGGCGACCTTCCGCCCTACGAGATCCTGCGCAAGCTGATCTCCAGCTTCGGCATGGACGAGATGGCCCGCACGCGCTTCTCCCGACAGATCCAGAAGGAGAAGGCGGCCGCGGCTGCCGGAGACGGGGCAGGCCAGCGCCCGCAGGGCGCGCGCAGCGGGCCGGAGCTCCTGTGGAGCTCGGCCCAGCCGAGCGAAGTCGAAAAGGCTGGGCAGGCGAGCGAAGAGGAGGAGACTGAAGCCGGCGGGCGCGGAGACTCGGTCGCGCTCCAGCTGATTCCGATCATCGAGCTGTGTCGCTACTGCCCGGGTCTCGTCACCGCGATGGGCGTCAGCATGGGGCTCACCGCCGGGGCCATCCTCGCGAAGGGAACGCCGCGGCAGAAGGAACGCTGGGCTCTACCGCTGCTCACCTTCGAGAAGATCGGCTCGTGGGCCATCACCGAGCCCGGATCCGGCTCCGACGCCTTCGGCAGCATGAAATCGACCGCGCGCCGGGACGGTCAGGGCGGCTACGTGCTCAACGGCTCGAAGACCTTCATCACCAACGGTCCCTGGGCCGACATCCTCGTCTTCATCTGCAAGCTCGACGAGCCCGAGGTGCCGCCGGCCGCGCGCCGCGTGCTGACCTTCGTGGTCGAGAAGGGCACTCCGGGGCTCGAGCAGTCGAAGCCGATGCGCAAGATGGGGCTCCACTCCTCGCCGACCGGAGAGATCTTCCTGCGCGACGTGCGCGTCGGTGCCGAGCACCTGCTCGGCGAGAACGAGCAGGCCCGCGAGTCGAAGTCCGGCGCCCGCGCCACTTTCTCGATCGAGCGCTCCGGCGTGACCGCGATGGCGCTCGGGATCGTCGAGCGCTGCCTCGAGCTCTCGCTGCGCTACGCGCGCGAGCGGGTGCAGTTCGGCCGACCGATCGGCGAGTTCCAGCTGATCCAGGACAAGCTCGCCCGCATGGAGGTTGCGCGGATGAACCTCCAGAACCTCGTCTTTCGCACGATCGAGCTGGCCGAGGCCGGTCGCTCGTCGACCCTCGCGGAGGCGTCGGCGATGAAGCTCTATGCGGCGCGCGCTGCGATGGAGGTGGCGCTCGAGGCGGTGCAGGTCCACGGCGGAAACGGCTACATGGCCGAGTACCACGTGGAGCAGCTCTGCCGCGATGCGAAGGTGCTCCAGATCTACGCGGGCACCGACGAGATCCAGATCTCGGCGATCGCGAGGGATCTGCTCTCGCGCTAGGCCCGCGCACGGCGGGGGGACGACGTGGAGGAGCTAACGCGAAGGGCGCCGGAGACGATCGTGCTCGGAGTGCGCCCGGGCTGCGAGCCGAGCGGCAAGCCGCCGGTGCGGATCTTCCTCGGGACCGAGGCGTCGCAGTTCCGGCCCGAACGCGTACTGGCCTGGTCGGTGGAGCGGGTGCGCGATCCGGCCCGCGTCTACGAGATCCACCTGATGAAGGAGATCGCGGGCTTCGACCGCCGCGACTGGACCACGGGCTTCACGAACTACCGCTTCGCCATCCCGGAATGGGCCGGGCGCAGCGGCCGCGCCATCTACAACGACGAAGACCAGATCTACCTCTCGGACCCGGCGCTGCTCTTCGACGCCGACATGCAGGGCCACGGCTTTCTCGCGATCGCTCCGCGCGAGTCGTCGGTGATGCTGATCGACTGCGAGCGCATGGCGGGGATCTGGAACGTCGAAGCCGTGCGGCAGGGCACCAAGAAGGCGCTGCTGCGCCGCGCGGTCGAGACGCCCGGTCTCTTCGGTGCCTGCGATCCGCACTGGAACGCACGCGACGACGAGTACCGCGAAGGCCGTTCCCACTGCCTGCACTACACGACACTGCACACGCAGCCGTGGCGTCCCTTTCCCGAGCGTTTCGTCTACCAGGACCACCCTCTCGCACCGCTGTGGCACGAGCTCGAGCGCGAGGCGGACGCTGCGGGCTTCCACCTCTTTCGTCGCGAGCGACCGAGCGCCGCCTACGCGGCCGTGGCCGGCGAACGCGCCGGTCTGCGGCGTGGCGCCGCGCCGGGTCGCTTCGAGGCAGACCTGCGCGACCTCGCGCGCAGCTTCGGCGCCTCCCGCGTGCTGCATCACGCCCCCTTCGGCAGCGCGCCCAGCGGACAGTGGGATGGCGTCGTGGTGACGTCGGGTCTCGAGTCGGTACCCGAGGACGACCTGCCGTGGGTGCTGGACGAGGTCTTCGCGGCGGCGAGGCGCTTCGTGTTCGTGGCGGTCGCGCCGCCTCCGCCCGGTTCGGATCCCCATGCGGCCTCGGATCCGCACGCGGCTTCGGTCCTCACGCCGGCCGCTCGCTGGCCCGAGCACCTGCAGGCCGCGTCGCGGCGCCGCCCGGAGATCCACTGGGAGCTGCTGGTCGCGCAGGCGGGCGCCGAGACGCTGCGACACCACGGCGGCCGCTTCGCCGGCGACGGGCCTCCGCGCGTCTGGCTGCTCGGGGAGGAGCGTTCCGCGGAGACCCTCGTGGCGCGCGTGGTGGCCGACCGGCTCGGCTGGCCGCACGAGACGAGGCAGCCCGGCGAGCTGGGACCCCCGTGGCCGGACCTCGCGATCGCGATCGGACGCCGCGGCGCGGACGCAGCGCGGAGCCTGCGCGCGCGCACGGCCGGGCGCACGCGCGTCGTCGTGATCGGCGAGGATGCGGGCGCCCGCGCCGAGGATTTCGATCTCGCGGCGACGCCCGTCACGGCCGGCTTCTACCCGCATCCGCATCGCTTCGACACGCTCGGGCCGCTCGTGGCGCCCACCGATCCGGACCGCAGGGCCGCAGCCACCGAGGTCTGGCGCCAGCGCTTCGAGGCCGCGCGCGCGCCGCACGTGGTGCTGCTCGCCGCGGAGCCCGGGCTCGTGCTCTCGCGCGGCGAGGCCCGGCGGCTCGGCGCGGACGCGGCCCGGGTAGCAGCCGAGCTCGGAGGCACGCTCTTTGCGCTCGTCGACGAGGGCCTTGCCGGCGCAGCCGCCCTCGAGGCGGCGCTCGGCGAGGCGGCCGAGGTCGAGCGCTGCGATGGAGTCCGCTCGCTGGCCTGGGTCGCGCACGTCGCGCTCGCGGACGCCTTCGTCGTCCCGGGCGGAGCGGAGCGGTCTCTCGCCGAGGCCTGCGCGACCGGGCGGCCGGTCACGATCCATCCGGCCGGGGTCGCCCGACGCGGGCCGCGCGAGGCTGCCCGGCGGCTCGTCGCGCGGCTGGCGAAGGCGCCGCGGGGGAACGATCGCGGCACGATCCGTCCCCAGCAAGGACTCGAGCGCTGGTGCTCCCGGCTCGTCGCCGAGGGGAGGGTGCTGCCGCCGAGGGACCTCGAGCGCCTGCACGCCGAGCTCGCGCAGCGCGGGGCCGCCCGCCGCCTCGGCGAGCCCCCCCCTCCCGACGGGTACCGGCCGCTGCGCGAGATCGACCGCCTTGCAGGCCGCCTGCGCGCTCTGCTCGGCGTGGATGCCTAGCGGGGGCCCGCCCGCAGCGCATGGGAAGAGGCCGGTAAAGATGCGCGACCGGCGGCCCGATAGGCCCTGCAGGACCCAGCGAGGAGTCCTCCATGGCCAAGAAGCAGGTCGAGACCGGAAAGCCCAGGAGCAGTCGCCGCAAGGCCGCCATTGGCGCCGCGGCGCTCTTTCCGCTGCTCGTGAGCGCCGGCGTCCTCGCACCGAGCCTGGTCCAGCTGGCCTTCCAGACCGGAAGCGGGGCCGGCGACGCTGCACAGGGAAACGGCACGCCGAGTCCGCTGGCCCACCAGCCGCTCCCGGCGCCGCGCGATCCGGCAATCGCCTTCACGCCGGTGGCGCTGGAGCTCGACCGGCTCTTCTTCGAGACGCAGTTCCGCGGCGCGGAACCGGCGCCCGACTTCGACGGCACGCTGCTCGGCGGTGCGGGCTCGGCGCCGACCGCGGCCGAGATTGCGCAGCTGCTGAGCTTCCCGCGCCATGACACCGACCCGATCGTGCTCGACGAGCTGTCTGCGCCCGAAGAGCAGATCGTGTTCAAGGACGCGCTGATTCCGGACCAGCTCCCGGCCATCGCGATGGCGGACATCAGCGACATGTTCCTGCCGCTCTGCCCCACGATCCCGTCGTCCAACTGCGTACGCTTCGACGACTTCACCAGGGTCGTCGAGCCGCTTCCGATCCCCGAGCCCAGCACCGGCGCGCTCTTCGCCGCCGGCCTCGCGCTCCTCGCCGCCAGCTCCCGCCGCCGCCCCTAAGCGGGGACGGTCTTCAGATCTTTGGGATGCCCCGCTTCGCCTGCGGAAGGGCGCACTTCCAGCTGCGAACGCTGGCGCGAGCCTGGAACATCTGGATTCCTGAATACCGTCGCCGCTCCTAGCGGGGGCGGAGGATGGCCTGGAGGCGGGTGCCGACGGCGGCGGCGTCGGGCGGCCGGGCGTCGGGGTTCTTCTCCAGCAGCGCGAGCACGAGCTCGGCCACCGCCGCCGGAAGAGCGGCATTCGTCTCGCGCGGGTCCGGCGCGGGGACGTGGCGGTG
>CAYPSI010000232.1:0-2337 GCA_964413375.1 uncultured Spirochaetales bacterium
GGCGGCGAGCAGGGCGAGGAACGGCTCGTCTCGGGCGAGGGCATCGCCTTCGCCGTCGAAGCCTCTGCGCTTGGATGGGTCGCCTGCCGAGGCTAGCCCAACTTCGCCAGTTGAAGGGCCATGATCGAGGCATTTCGGATACTTAGCCTCGGCGGTCGGCACTACATTTCGCCGACATGTGAGGGGGCGCGGAGCCGTTCGGGCAGCCGCAGGCCGAGCCGATCGAGCAGCATCGCCTGGGCTTTGTCCGGCCGGACCACGCAGCGCAGCCGGAGTTCGCGACGGGAGCCGTCGGCCAGCGGCAGTACCACATCCGTGCTCTGGATCCGGGCGAGTTCCTCCAGGATCGTGCGCGGGCTGTTGCCGAGGCCCGCGCGCCGCTGCCATTGCTCGAGCGTCTTCCACAGCACGTAGGCCAGGAAGCAGACCAGGATGTGCGCCTCGACGCGCTCCACCTTCTGGTGCCAGATCGGGCGGATCGAGAGATCCGTCTTGTGGATGCGGAAGGCCGCTTCGGCTTCCGTGAGCTGGATGTAGGTGCGCCACAGCTCCTCCTCGCTCCACTCGTGCACGTTGGTGCGCAGCACGTAGGTACCCTCGCTGTGCTGCGCCCAGTCGTCCCACTCGGGCTTCGCGGACCAGGCCAGGCGCAGGCCCGACGGCGTCGTCGCGTCGTCTTCGACACGGATCTCGTAGCGCCCGGCCGCTCGGCTGTTCTTCTCGAGGATGCGGCCGATCTGGCGCTCCAGGGGGCCGCGATCCAGCCGCCGGCGCGAGCGCTCGAGGCGGCGCCCGAGGGTCACGAGGCGCTCCTCGATCCGCTTCGTGAAGCGCGCGTGCATGGCCCGCTCCTTCTCGCGTCGATCCGCCGAGCGGCACAAGAGGAAGGTCTCCTGGCCGTCGGGCCCCGTGCACAGCTTCGCCTCCACCCCGCCGCGCACCGTGCGCCAGTCCTTCGCCTCCGCGATCTCGCGGCTCCACTTCTTGAGCTCGCTCTTCGACGCCCCGATCAGGTAGCGGCGCTTCGTCTCCTGGAGCCACGCGATGTTGTCCGCGCTCGACATCCCCCGGTCCATCACCCAGACGCGCTGGGCGATCCCGTAGCGCGCCTCCATCGTCTCCACGATCTCCTCGACCGTGGTCACGTCGACCCGGTTGCCCGGGAAGACCTCGTAGCCCAAGGGCATCCCGTCGCGGGTCACGACCAGGGCGATGCACACCTGCTTGCAGTCGGGCCGGTGATCGCGGCTGTGGCCTCGTTGCGCCAGGGGGTTGCGCTCTGCGAGCCCCTCGAAGTAGGTGCTCGTCACGTCATAGAGCAACAGGTCGTAGGAGAGGTCGAAGAGCTCGCCCAGCCGCTTCACCAGATGCTGCTCGATGGCCTGCTTGTGCGGCAGCAGCTGATCGAGTGCTCGATAGAGGCGATTTTCATTGATGCGCTCCGCCGACACCCCGAGCAGATCTTCCAACGCCGTACGCCGGTACCAGTCCTCCGCGATGTGCAGCTCGCTCGACGGCTCGCACAGGCGCGCAATCACCAGGATCGAGGCCATCTGTGCCCAGGGCACCGCTTCCCGGCCTGTCTCCAGGATCTCGTCGCACAGCCAGTCGAGCCGAAGTGCGCGCCACAGCGTCCATCCCAGCCAAACGTCGCCGAAGGCCCGACCGCGCTCCACGCGCAACCGCTTGAGCCGCACCGGAACCGCCGCGTCGTCTGCATCGGGCGCTTCAAACAACTCCCGCTGGTCGCCTCGCCCGGTGATCTGGCGCGCCAACGCCTTCGCCTTGGCCCGCCCCTCCGCGTCCAGCTCCCCGAGCTGCGCCACCGTCTCCTGGACGACCTTGCCGTCGCGACGCACCGAACGGACCAGACGCCAGTACACGTGCGTCTTCCCGTCCTTGCGCCGGACCGAGTGCCGCAGGTACACGGCCTACTCACCTCCCGCTCGAAGGTGTCGCAGACCTCAGCCCCCGCGCGCAAGCAACTTGGTCGGCACTACACGCGGATTCGAAGACGCCGATCACGCGAATCCGCGCACTTACACCCGCCGACACCCGAAACTTTTCTATGATTCGAATCCAACTGGCGAAGTTGGGCCAGGGGGTCGTGTCCCGATTCTGGTGGAAACGAGCTGTGACGCTTCGGTCGCGGTAGGGACGGCCCTTCTCCCGAAGGATTCGGGCCGCCCCCCGCTCAGATCCCAGCGTGCGGAGCTACCGCACTGGGCTCCTGCCTCGGGTGCCTGGCGGCGAAGCGCTCCTCTGGCCAGGGATGCAACACTCGGACCGACGGGAGCCAGCGCGTGGCCAAGGTATTCATCCGCTCCCACGTCATCC
>CAYPSI010000233.1:0-11452 GCA_964413375.1 uncultured Spirochaetales bacterium
TCGGCCGGGCGCGCACGCGCATGCTTCAGGTGCTTGCGCGCTCTTCGGAGGAGGCGGCGCAGCTCGCGTGCGCGGAGAGCGGCGAGGGCTGGAAGGTGCTCGAATCGATCGAGGACGAAGACGCCGGGGCGGGCTCCTAGCGCGAGGCGCGACCCCTTGCGCGCGAGCGGCGCAGCGACCTCCGGAGCTCGCGCAGCTCGTCGACACCGGCCCGGGGCGGAAAACCGCCGAAACGCTCCTGCAGATAGGACTCGGTGAGCGTGGCGAAGGCGAGCGCCGCTGCACCCGGTCGCTCGCTGGCGACGCGCTGCGCGAACGCGCGCGCGGTGGTTCCGGCCTCGCGTACCAGCCCCCGTCGCGAGAGCGCGCGCAGCGCGGCGAGATAGCTGCGCGGGACGCCCGAGCGTGTCGTGGGTCGGCGCCATCTCAGCACGAGCACGCCGGCGCCGACGAGGACTGCGAGGAAGAGAAAGGGCACCATCCAGTCGGAGAGGGTCGGACCCATTCCCGACCAGGCGCGCGCCGGGTCGCGCTCCGCGGGGGCCTCCTCGGGGTCGGAGCCCTGCCAGGCGAGCCAGCCGCGGCGCAGCGCCGAGATCTGGTCGGAGCGGTCGAAGCCCACCACGCGCTGGTACCACCACAGCTCGAGCGCGCTCGCGAACTCCGCGGCGCGCTCCGAGAGCGACAGCGACGCGCTCGCGATCGCGCGCAGGTCGGCGGGCGTCGGGTCGTAGGCGACCCACCCGGCGCGTCCGTAGTGCACCTCCACCCACGAGTGCGCATCGGAGCGCCGCACCTCGATGAAGCCTCCGACGCCATTCTCGCGTCCACCGGCGAAGCCGTTGACCAGACGTGCGGGGATGCCGACGCTGCGGGCGAGCAGCACCATGCCCGACGCGAAGTACTCGCAGTGGCCGGCGAGCGCGCCGCTGAGGAAGGCCTCCACCGGCGAGCCGAGCGAGGGGTCGAGCAGCGGCGGATCGCGCGTGTAGCGCCCCTTCTCGATCAGATGGCGCTCGATCGCGCGCACGCGATCCGCGTCGTTCGCGGCTCCGACAGTGATCTCGCGCGCGAGCTCCGAGAGGCGCGGGGCCACCGGGGGGAGATCGAGGTAGCGCGTGCCGCTTCGGGAGGGCACGGCGCTGCGGTCGCGGCGCAGGTCCTCGTCACGCCAGCGGTGCAGGTAGGTGGCGACCGTGTAGCGGATCCGCTCGTCGGCCTGGCCCGCGGCGTAGAGTCCACCGCTCGAGTCGCGTTCGACGCGACGCACCGTGCCCTGGAGCTGGCGGGGATCGCCCGACGCGAAGAGGACGCCCGCCTCGACCGGCTCGCGTACGATGCGCTCGAGCAGGTTGACGACGTTGGGCCGGGGGCCGAAGCCGACCCCGCCCTCGGGGCTTCCCGCAACCGGAAAGCGCCCGGGCGGCGTGATGGACCACGCCCTCCCGTCGAAGTGGTCGAAGGCCAGCCCGCGCCAGTAGCGATCCGCCGCCGGAGGCGCCGAACCTTCCAGCGTCTCGACGCGCAGCGCGATCTTCGGGTCCTCCCGGATGCGCCCGATGTCTCCGAGCTGCACGCGGCTCGAGAAGCCGGCAGCCGCAAACGCAGGCGCGATCCCGGAACCCGCGACCATGTTCGAGCGCAGCCGCGGCAGCGTGACGAAGAGAGCCAGCGCCAGCACCACGGCGAGCCCCGAGGCGACGAGCGTGGTGTGCAGCAGCCCGGGCGTGATGGCGCGTGTCACCGCCGAGGGATCGCCGGCCTCGATCGCCTCGCTGCGCAGCGTGTGAACGAGCAGGGTCCAGACGGTGGCCAGCAGGAAGGCGATCAGCAGCGGCGGAAAGAAGACGCTGTCGGTCAGGTTCGAGGCGAGGATCACCTGGAAGAGGGCGAGTGCGACGAGCAGGTACTCGGTCGTGCGCGGGCGCGAGTCGATGAGCTGGAGACCCTGGGTGAGCGCCGCAAAATGCGCGAGCGACAGCGTCGACGGCTCGCCGCGAAGCGCCACGGCGATCGTCTGCCCGACGATGCCGAACATCCCGAGGTTGAGCGCGAGCGGGCTCTGCTGCCACGCGTAGGGACGCGTCCGTCGCAGGAAGGAGAATCCGATCGCCGCGGCCTGTGCGGCAACGGTACCGGCGTCGAGCTGCCCGGTGATCCACAAGGTCGCGCTCGCCACGATCACCAGCACCCAGGCCGAGGTCGGGCGCGGGGCGCTGACGACGCCGCGGAAGACGCGCCGGCTCACGCCCGGCCCTCCGCTGCACGCCGAGCCGCGTCTGCGACGGGAGTGTGCAGCCCACGCGGGGCGAGCGAAGCTCGATCGGGCGCCACGCAGGCCAGGAAGGAGAGCAGGTGGGTGCGCTGCGGTAGACCGTCACGAGCGGGGACCCGCTCGCGATCCGTGCGCAGGCCCACCAGGCTTCCGGCGGCCAGGAAGGCCACCACCTCCGAGGCCGCCCAGCTCACGGCGCGCTCGAAGGCCTCCCCCGGGCCCTGTCCGGCCGTGCGCAGGCAGACCTCGATCTCGTCCTGCTGATGACTGCGCACCTCGCGCACGACCAGCTTGTCGCGCCGCAGCGAGGTGGGCCAATGGATGCGCCGGACCGGATCTCCGACCGTGAAGTCGCGCAGGCCTGCGACCTCGGCGCCCGCGGCGCCCCGCCCGGCCGGGCGCTCGCCCAGCTCTCGCCTCGATCCCAGCTTGGGCGGGGTCCCGACCGGCTCGACGGCGGGATAGGCGAGAGCCGCCTCCCCCGACTCGATGCGCAGCGCCTTGCTGAAGAGTCCGAAGGGGAAGCGCGTGTAGACCTGGAAGCCCTCGAAGTGGACTTCGCCTCGGCCCTGCGGGCGAAAGCGGTAGCTGCGCGCTTCGCTCTGTCCGGGCCCGACGCGGAGCGCGAACACGCGTCCCGCCGCCCGCTCGGCCTCGCCGCGCTCGCGGACGCGGTCTTCGACCACGACGGCGAAGGCCGGGATGCGGCGTTGCTGGTTCGAGATCTCGAGTCCTACCCGTGAGAGCTGCCGGTCGAAGAACTCGGAGGGCAGGCTCCGGCGCACGCTGATCCCGCGCAGTGCCGACTCGGAAAGGACGCCCGAGAGCACGAGGAAGGCCAGCATCAGCGAGAGCACCAGATAGAGCAGGTTGTTGCCGGTGTTGAGCGCGGCGAAGCCCACCGAGAAGGTGATCGCAGCGAAGACCCACCCCGCGCGCGTCGGACGAAGCGTGCGCGGCGGACGCAGCCAGCGCCGGATCCGCCCCGCGAGCCCAGCAGACGCCCTCAGAGCGGGACCGGCACCTGTTCGAGGATCTCGCGGACGATCCACGCCCCCTCCTCGCGACCCTGCGCACGCCCGGCGCGCGCAGCGAGCTGGATGCGGTGCGAGAGGACGTCGACCGCGAGATCGCGGACGTCCTCGGGAATGCAGTAGTCGCGCCCCTCGATGAGCGCGCGGGCCTGGGCGGCACGACGCAGCGCAATCGCTCCGCGCGGCGAGACGCCGATTTCGACCTGCTCGTGGGCGCGCGTCTCGCGGACGATCTGGAGCAGGTAGGCGACGAGAGCGTCCTCGAACTTGACCGCTGCCGCGACGCGCTGAAGCTGCTCGAGCGCTGCGCTGTCCACCACCGGTCCGAGGCGGGGCAGCTCGGAGAGCGCCGGGTCGTCGCGCAGCACCGCAGCCTCGGCCTCCGCATCGGGATAGCCGATCGCGAGGCGCATCAGGAAGCGGTCGAGCTGAGACTCCGGGAGCGGATGCGTTCCGTGGTGCTCGAGCGGATTCTGCGTTGCGATCACGAAGAAGGGGCGCGGCAATGCGTGGGTCGTGCCCTCGACGGTCGCGAAGCCCTCGGCCATCGCCTCGAGCAGCGCCGACTGCGCCTTCGGGCTGGCGCGGTTGATCTCGTCCGCGAGCACGACGCTCGCGAAGATCGGCCCGGGATGGAAGACCAGCCGGCGCGCGCCGCCCGGGCCCGCTTCGTCCGGCAGCGAGGCACCGAGGATGTCGCTCGGGAGCAGGTCGCTGGTGAACTGGATGCGCCGGAAGCTCCCGTCGATCGAGCGGGCGAGCGCCTGCGCGAGCGTCGTCTTGCCGACTCCGGGCACGTCCTCGAGCAGGAGATGCCCGCCCGCCAGCAGGGTCTCGATCGTCTTGCGCACCACCTCGGGCTTGCCGCGCAACGCGCGCTCGACGTTCGTCCGCAGCCGCGCGGCGGCCTCCGCCGCTTCGATGCTCGTGAGGGCTCCAGAATTGCGCTGCACCTTCAACTCCACCGGCTCCGCTCGCTTCTCATCGGCGCGGGCGCGGACCGGCCTGAGCGCAAGAGCGCGGCCCCTGTGGAGCCAGCACAGCCCCGTACTCAGGGAGCGAGCAGCGCGGCACTCGGGTCGGGGGCCTTCGCCGCCTCCCGCATGCGCCCCACGAAGGCCTGCAGGTCGCCTCCCAGCGAGGCGAGGATCTCGGCATAGCGGGGCAGGTCGGCCGAGTAGGTCCCGACGATCGCGAGGCAGGCGTCGTTGAGCCGGGCGCGCCGGGCCAGCGCGGCGGGGCTGCGGGTGGTGATCGCGAGCGTCCCGAGCGCCTCGCGCGCGCCTGCCTCGGCCTGCGCGCGTGCGCTCTCCCGCTCGGGGCTCGCGGGCTCCCGCGCGTAGAGATCGGCCACCTCCCGGCGCAGCGCGAGCAGCAGTGCGGAGATGCGCCGGTCCTCTTCCACGCGAACCCGCTCGCGCGCGGCTGCGTCCTCGTCGCCTGCGGCCGAGCGCCAGCGAACGCTCGCCTCCTGTCCCACGAAGGTCGCCACGCCCTCGTTCCACTCCGCCGCGTCGGCGACGAAGACGGTGGCGTGGACGAGCTCGTGCACGATCGTCTCGACGATTCGGCCCGGCTCGCCCCGCAGCATCGGCTGGGTCAGCGGATCGTCGAGCCAGCCGAGGGTCGAATAGGCCGGAACCGCGAGCTCGCAGACGTCGAGCCCGCGGGCGCGCAGCTGCTCCCCCTCGGCGCGCGCGCGCTCCGGGTCGAAGAAGCCCTTGTACGGTACGTTGCCCACGAGCGGGAACCAGAAGCTGGCCGGCTCCACCTCGCCCGGACGCGTCGCGACGACGGTCGTCACCACCCGGTCTCCAGGCCAGGGCACGTAGCTCGTATATTGCCCACCGACCTCGAGCCCGATCTCGCGCGCGAGCTCGCGCGCCTGGGGGGCCAGGCCGAGGCGTTCGCGCAGCGGAGCCGGGGTCGAGGGGTCCGCGATCAACGCTTCGATCGGCTCGCGGGCCGCGAGCAGGCGCAGCTGGCCCGCGGTGAGGTGGCCGAGGTAGCAGCCCGAGGTGGGGGCGCAGATGAAGACCAGGAGCAGGGTGGGAAGCTTCGTTCGCATCGAGGTCCGCGTGCCGGATCGCGATCTGGCCGAGCGGCTCGAGGCCGAGGCATACGAGGCAGGGGCGGTGGGCCTCGAAGAGCGCGAGGGGGAGGACGGCGACATCGCGCTCTCCGTCTACGCCCCGGCCGACGTCGCGCACGCGGTCGCGGCGGCGCTGCGCCAGCCGACCTCGCGCGCGAGCGTCGCCGATCCCGAGGCGATTCCGGCACAGGACTGGTCCGAGACCTGGAAATCCGGCCTGCGGGCGATCGACGTCTCGGAGCGGCTGCGCGTGCGACCCTCCTTCGTCGAGGCCTCGCACGACCCCGGCCAGGCCGAGCTCGTGATCGATCCGGGCCAGGCCTTCGGCACAGGATCGCACGCCTCGACGCGCCTGGCGCTCGAATGGATCGATTGGCTCGCCCCGCGCCTCCCGGCTCGCGCCCGGGTCCTCGACGTCGGCTGCGGAAGCGGTGTGCTCGCGCTCGCGTCGCTGCGCCTTTCGCCCGGGGCACGCGGCGTAGCCCTCGACCTCGACCCGGAGGCAGCCTGGGCCACCCGCACCAACGCGCTCCGCAACGGCCTCGCAGCGCGGCTCGACGTTCTGCTCGGGCCCCTCGCCGCACTTCGCGAGGGCGCCTTCGACCTCGTGGTTGCGAACCTGCTGCGCACGGAGCTGCTGCCGCTCGCCGCGGAGCTCGCGCAGCAGACGGCTCCGGGGGGCGCCGCCGTCGTCTCGGGCCTGCTCGAGTCCGAAGCGAACGAGGTCGAGGAGGCCCTCGCCCGGGTCGGACTCAGGGCTCGTGACGCCCGGGTCATGGGCGATCCGGGCGGCGAGCGATGGATCTCCCTCGTCACGGAGCGCTGACCCGCCGGCGCCAATCGTCGACGAGGCTCGCGAGCGTGCGCTCGATCGGGATCCGGGGCGCCCAACCCGTGGCGCGTCGCAGCCGGCTCGCGTCGCCGATGCTGCGGTCCGGCGGCCGCAGACGCGCCGGGTCGACACAGACGTCGGCGCGCACGCCGACGATCTCCATCAACCTCTCGAGCAGCGCTCCGATGCGCTGGCCCGTGCCGCTCGCGACGTTGTAGGCACCCGGAGGCACCCGGCGCTCGAGCAGCGCGGCGTAGGCCGCGGCCACGTCGCGGACGTCCAGAAAATCGCGGATCGACTCGAGATTTCCGGTTCTAAGTACTTTGTCCGATTTGTCTTTTTCGATCTCGCAGAGCTGGCGCGCGAAGCTCGCGAGCACGAAATCGTCCGACTGACCCGGGCCGCTGTGGTTGAAGGCGCGCACGCGCACGACGTCGAGCCCGCGCGCGCTCCATGCGGCGCCGAGCAGGTCCGCCGCGGCCTTGCTGCGCCCATACACCGAAGTCGGACGCAGCGACGCGCCTTCGTCGAAGGGTGCGGCCTCCAGCGCGAGCGGGCCGTAGGCCTCGCTCGAGCCGACGAGCAGCACGCGCGCGCGAGGCACGTAGCGCGAGACGGCCGCGAAGAGGTTGCGCGCACCGACGAAGTTCACCCGGAAGGCCAGACGCGGATCGCTCTGCGCAGCAGCCACCGAGCTCACCGCGGCGAGATGCACGATTGCGTCGGGGCGCTCGCTCGCGAGCGTCGCGGCGATCGCCTCGGGATCGGTCACGTCGAGATCGTCCCGGTCCGTTCCGAGCGGCCGGAAGCCTCGCTCCTCGAGCTGGGGAAGGAGGTGGCCACCGACGAAGCCCCGGGATCCCGTCACGAGCACGCGCACGCAGCGCAGGCTGCCAGACGCGTCGCCCCTGTGCTACTCGATCGGCGACTGCACGGGGGGCCGATGATCCTCGGTGTCTCGGGGCTCAACGGATCGGGCAAGGGCGAGGTGGTGCGCTTCCTCGAGGCGCGCAGCTTCTATCCCTTGTCCCTCTCCGACGTGCTTCGCGACGAGCTCCGCGCGCGTGGGCTCGAGGAAAGCCGCGAGCGGATGATCGCCGCGGGCCGCGAGCTGCGCGCTGCCGAGGGCCCAGGCGCTCTCGCCGAGCGCCTGGCGCGCCGGCTCGTCGCCGATCGCAACTACGTGATCGACTCCGTGCGCCACCCGGCCGAGGTGGAGTCGCTGCGCGCCCGCACCGGCCGCTTCCGGCTGATCTGGATCGAGGCGTCCGAGGCGACCCGTCTCGCCCGCATCCGCGCCCGCGGGCGCCCCGGCGACCCGGAAGGTCTCGAGGAGCTGCGCCGCCTGGAGGATCAGGAGCTCGGCAGCGAGGACCCGGCCGCGCAGCAGCTGCTCGCGGTCCGCGACCTCGCGGACCTGCGCATCCACAACGACTCGAGCCTGGCCGCGCTCCACGCGGCGCTCCAGGAGATCCTGGTCCAGAGCCTGGGCTTCGACCGGCCGAGCTGGGACGAGTACTTCATGTCGATCGCGCGGGTCGTGGCGTCGCGCAGCAACTGCGTGAAACGCAAGGTGGCTGCGGTGATCACGCGCGACCGCCGCATCATCTCGACGGGCTACAACGGAACGCCGCGGGGAACGCGCAACTGCAACGAGGGCGGCTGCCCTCGCTGCAATGCCTTCGCGGAGGGAGGCACGCGCCTCGACGAGTGCCTGTGCTCGCACGGCGAGGAGAACGCGATCACACAGGCGGCCTTTCACGGGGTCTCCGTGCGCGGCGGAACGCTCTACACGACCTTCTCCCCCTGCCTGATGTGCACCAAGATGACGATCAACGCGGGCATCGAGGAGGTCGCCTACAACGCGAGCTATCCGCTCGGCGACGGTGCCCTGGCGCTGCTCCGCGAGGCCGGCGTGAAGATCCGGCAGGTGCAGCTCCCGAGCGACGGCTGAGCCCGGCTCGTGGGCCCCGCGAGGGCCCGTGGGGGGCGCGGCGCCCTCCGGGCCGACGGGAGACGCGGCTAGAGCCGAGACGCTCAAGCCCGGGTCCTGGGGCGTCGATCTGCGAGCCCGATGCAGGCCAGACCGGATCAGATCCTCGACTACCGCGAATACCCCGTGCTCTACGTCGACGACGAGCCCGAGAGCCTGCGGCTCTTCGAGCTCAGCTTTCGGCGCGAGTTCGCGGTCTTGACGGCCCGCAGCGGCGACGAGGCCCTCGCGAAGATCGACGGCTCTCCGATCGCGCTCGTGCTCGCCGAGCATCGGATGCCCGGAATGACCGGGATCGAGCTTCTGACGCGGGTCCAGCAGGTGGACCCGCGGACGCTGCGGATGCTCGTCACCGCCTCGGGCGATGCCGAGACGCTCGTTCAGGCCCTCAACAGCGGGGCAGTCTCCCGCTTCGTTCCGAAGCCCTGGACACCCGACGAGCTCCGCGAGGTGCTGCGGCACGGGGTCGAGGCCTATGCGCTCGATCGGGAGCGTTCGCAGCTGCTGCGCGAGCTGACCCTGCTCCATCGCGTGGCGAAGTCGCTGATGCAGGAGCTCGCGCTGTCGCCGCTGCTCGACCTGATCCTCTCTACCGCGGTCGTGGACCTGGGCTTCGACTCGGCCGCGCTGCTCTTTCTCGATCCGCTCGAAGAGCGCCTCTGCTGGGAGCGCTTCGCGCCTCGAGAAGACGAGGTGTCGAACGCGCTGCGCAGGATCGAGCTCTCGGCCCACACGGCGCCCGCCTTCCTGCGGCGCCTGTGCAACGGGGAGGCCCAGGTCCTGGCGCTCGACCAGGCGCTGCAGCTCGAGGGCGCGATGCGGCTCTGGGTGACGGAGGTCGCGGCCGAGGAGATCCTGGTCGTGCCGCTGGTCGGCCGCGGGCGCACGATCGGGGCTCTCGCACTCGACAACCGGCGCGGAGGCAAGCGCTTCACCGCCGACGACCAGACCCTGCTCGAGGGCGTCGCGAACCAGGCGGCGATCTCGATCGAGAACGCTCGCCTGGTGGAGGAGCTCCGCAGCGCGTGCGACCCGGTCGGGCGCAGCCACGAGACCGGAACGTTCGGAACGCTGGCCGCCGGACTCGCGCACGAGATCAACAATCCACTCGTGTCGATCCAGACCTTCGTACACCTGGCGCCCGCCAAGCGCGAAGAGGCCGACGCCGAGTTCTGGGGCGACTACCACTCTCTCGCCTGCAGGGAGCTCGACCGCATTCGAAGCCTCGTCGCGACACTGCAGGATCTCGCACCCGGTGCCGGGCGCTCGGCCCCGCGCGAGCCCATCGACCTGCTGGAGCTCGTGAAGGAGGTCGTTGTGCAGCTCCGGCCGGAGGTGTCGCAGGCCAACGTGAGCCTCGGCGTTCTTGCGGAACCCGGAGCGCCGAAAGTCGTCGCAGCACGCGAACAGCTGCACCAGGTGTGCGTTCACCTGCTGCGCAACGCGATCCAGGCGTCGCCCCCGGGCGCCGAGGTCGCCATCCGGCTGGGCCCGGATCCGGCCAGCGACGGCGTGATGCTCGAGATCGGCGACGTCGGCGAGGGTATCGCCGAGGAGATCCTCGCGCGCATCTTCGAGCCCTTCTTCAGCACCCGCGCGCCCGGCCAGGGGAGCGGCCTCGGACTGCCGGTCAGCCAGCGACTCGTGACGGAGAACGGGGGAAGCCTCGACGTGCGCTCCCGCGAGGGCGAAGGCACGACCGTCTGCGTGCGCCTGCCCGCAGCCAGGACCTAGAACCCCTCTCCTGGACCAGCTCGGTCGCCTGGCACGTGTCGCTTGACCCTCCGGCGCCGGACTGTTAGTCGCCCACTAGTCTCCGACAAGTGCCGACAAGCACCGACACGCTTCCCGCGGCTTCCCGCGATTCCGTAGGGGCTCCGCGGCTCTTCGGGACACGTGCCGACACACGCCGACGTAGGTACGCGGCGGCCGTGGCGAGGGGCTGCGAAACTTGCTTCCGGATTGCTTCCGAAATCCAGCACGGAGCAAATTCGGAAGCAACTGGAGGGGGACGATGCGCGTCGAGAAGCTGACGGAGACGAGGATCGACAAGCTCGTGGTGCCCGAGGGCAAGGCCGAGCTGCTCGTGTGGGAGCGCAGCGGCCTGGGCGTGCGCGTCGGGCGCCTGCGCCGGAAAACGCTCGTGATCCAGTACCGGGTAAGGGGGCGGCAGCACCGTATGGTGCTCGGCACCTTCCCGCATCTCCCCTTGGCCGCTGCGCGCGCGAAGGCGGCCGAGGTGCTCGCGCAGGTCGATCGGGGCGAGGATCCGGCCGTAGAGGCCAGCCTGCGCGATGAGGGCCCCACGCTGCGCGACTTCGCGGCGACCTACCTCGACCGTCACGCGCGGCCGAACAAGCGCTCGGCCAGCGATGACGCGGGCATGTTCGAGGGCTGGATCGTCGCGCGCCTGGGCGACCGGCCGCTCGACTCGATCCGCCGCGCGGACGTGGCGAAGCTGCACTCGGAGATCGGGGCCGCCGGTCACCCGGTCCGCGCCAACCGCTGCCTCGCCTTGCTCTCCCACGTGTTCACCTGCGCCGAGCGCTGGGGGGCCCTGCCGGAAGGCTCGCCGAACCCCGCCCGGGGGATCCAGAAGTTCCCCGAGCAGGCCCGCGAGTGCCTGCTCTCGGCGGAGGAGCTCGGGCGACTCGGAGACGCGCTGCGCGCACGGGAGGCCGACCATCCGCTGGGCGTCGCGGCTCTCCGGCTGATCCTCTTCCTGGGTGCCCGCCGCAGCGAGATCACCCACCTCCGGTGGGCCGAGGTGGACCTGGGCGCGCGGTGCCTCCGGCTCGGGGCGGCGCGGACGAAGGAGAAGCGGCCGAAGACGCTGCCGCTCCACGCGCCCGCCCTGGCGGTGCTCGCGGCGCTCCCGCGTCTGGAGGATGAGCTCGTGTTCCCTGGGCAGCGCCCGGGGAGGCCGATCGGGGGAGCCCTCGACGCACTCTGGAATCGGGTGCGCGCCGGTGCAAGGCTCGAGACGTTGCGGATCCATGACCTCCGCCACCTGAACGCCAGCGACCGGTGTGGGAACGAGCACGGGTGAGGCTTCATGCGCAGTGGTTGGCAGCGGTTCGGAGATCCGGCACACCTTCTCCACTGTAGCGACCATCCCGTTAGGGTTCGTGCAGTCCGTAGCTTCTGTCCACACCGGGGGCATCGTTCTCCTCGCATCTGTTGTGCTCGGATCGTCAATCTGGGCGATGCGGAAATGGACGGCGTG
>CAYPSI010000234.1:0-14953 GCA_964413375.1 uncultured Spirochaetales bacterium
GCGTAGCTACTGCGGCGCGGGAGCGGACAGGCGCGAGAGGACCTCGCCGAGCTGGCGGATCTCTTCGCCGTAGCGCGCCCAGTCGCCGGACTGCTGCGCCTCCATCGCGCGCTGGTAGTGCGCGCGAGCCTGCTCGGCGATGTCGGAGCCGGCGACGGCGCCTGCGCTCGGCGCCGGGCTCGGAGCCGATCCTGGCGCAGACGCCGCTAGCGTCTGCTGCGCCGGCTCTCCGTCGCTCGGGAAGAGGCGCTCGAGCGCCGCGTCGAGCGTCCCTTCCATCACGATCTTGTTCTGGTAGGCGACGACGACGCGCTTGAGCTCCGGAATGCGCCCACCGTCGGCGCGCAGATAGAGCGGCCGGATGTAGAGCATCGACTCCTCGATCGGGATCACGAGCAGGGTGCCGTGGATCACCTCGGAGCCCTGCTGGTTCCAGAGCGTGATCTGCGGCGCGATGGCCTGGTCCTGGTTGATGCGGGCCGACACCTGGCGTGGCCCGAAGATCAGCGTCTGCTTCGGAAACTGGAAGGCGACGAGCTTGCCGTAGTTCTCACCGTCGCTGCGCGCGACCATCCAGGCCGCGAGGTTGTCCTTCTGGCGCGGCGTGAAGGGGAGCATCTGGATGTACTCGGACTTCTCTTCTCCGGGCAGCCTCATGATCGTGTAGTAGGGCTCCATCAGCCGAGGCACGCCGCCCATCTCGAAGGATGGGATCTCCCATTGGTCTTCCTTGTTGTAGAAGACCGCGGGATTCTTCATGTGGAAGGTCGCGAACATCGCAGCCTGGAGCGCGAAGATGCTCTGCGGGTAGCGCAGGCGCGTGCGGAGATCCTCGGGCATCTGCTCGAGGGGCGTGAAGAGGCCCGGGAAGGCCCGCCCGAGCGTGACGGCGATGGGATCTTCGGGATCGAGCAGGTGGAAGACCGTGGTGCCGTGATAGGCATCGACGGTCACCTTGACGGCGTTGCGGATGTAGTTGAGCTGCCCGGCCGCGCTGGCCGCATAGGGATAGCGCTCGCTCGTGGTGTAGGCATCCTGGATCCAGATCATGCGCCCGTCCGAGATCGAGACGTAGGGGTCCGGGTCGTAGGTCAGGAAGGGCGCGATCCGGCGCACGCGCTCCGCGATCCGGCGGTAGAGCATCACGCGGGTCTCGGGGGTGAGGTTCGGCGAGAAGAGCGTGTCGGTGGATCGAAAGCGGATCGCGAAGAGCAGGCGCCGCGCGAAGCCCTCGAGCGGGAGGCCACCGTCGCCGCGGTAGCTCGTGAAGGCGTTGTCGTCGCCCTTCGGATAGTCGAACTCCTCGGTCCGGGAGTTGACGAAGACGTGGTCGTTCGAGAGCTCCCCGTAGTAGAGCGCGGGCTGCGTCACGTGGAGATCCACGCTCGACGCGGGCGGGAGATCCTTGATGAAGAGGACCGGAAGCCCTTCCGGGGTCACCTGGTTCACCGGCCCGAGCGTCAGCCCGTAGCCGTGCGTGAAGGTGAGTCTCTCGTTGATCCAGGTCCGGCTCGGAAGGCTCGCCGAATCGAGCTCGCGGGCCGAGAGCATGATCTGGCGATACTCGCCGTCGATCACGTAGCGATCGTTGTCGACCGACGTGAAATCGTAGTAGGTCCGGATCTCCTGGATCTGGGAGAAGGTGTCGAGCAGCGGCAGCTCGTTCCACAGCGGCACGTTCTCGAGCGTCGCGGCGTTGCGCTCGAGATCGGCGCGGCTGAGCTGCGCCTCGCCAGTGAGCTCGCGCTCCTCCACCCCCTCGAGGGCGAAGGCGGCCCGCGTGGCCGCGATGTGGTGCACGATGTACGGGGTCTCGCGCACCTGCTCGTTCGGCGCGACGACGAAGCGGTGGAGCACCGCGGCGTAGGCGACTCCGCCGACCCACACGACGAGGTAGAGCGCTGCCGCGCTGACGATCGGCCAGAAGCTACGGACGCTCGCCTGGTAGAGAGCCAGAAGGGCGCCCACGACGGCGACCATGGCGAGCAGACGGAGGGCTGGCATCCGGGCGTGCACGTCCACGTAGGTGCCGCCCTGGATGATTCCCGAGGTCTTCGTCAGCAGCTCGGGGATGCGCAGCCAGGCGCCGAAGGCGAGCAGCAACAGGAACGCGGCCGCGAGCGCGGCGAGCTGACGCAGCGCGGACTGGCTCGCGAGGATCCCGCGCCGCGCGTCGAAGGCGAGGTTTCCCGCGGTGACGTGCAACGCAGTTGCGGCGCCGGCCGCGAGCAGCACCAGCACCAGCAGCAGGCCGCGTACCAGCTGGAGGAAGGGCAGCTCGAAGACGTAGAAGCCGACGTCGCGGCCGAGGATCGGATCCGTCCGGCCGAAGGGCACCGCGTAGAGGTAGAGGAGGCAGGTCTCCCAGCGCGACGCGGCGTAGAACGCGACGAAGAGCGACACGAGGCCGGCGGCGGCGTAGAAGAGCGGCTTCATGCGGCCGGGATCCACGTCGATCACGGTCGGGCCCGCATCGGTCATGATCGAGAACTGGCGGCGGCGCAACGTGCGCAGCGCGATGTGGAGGTTGGCGGAGAGGAAGCCCAACGCCAGCAGGAACGCGACGGCTCCCGCGCCGATCTCCGCGCCGAGCGTGCGCAAGAACACCGGCTCGAAGCCGACCTCGCGGAACCACAGCCAGTCCGTGTAGAACTCGACCAGCGCCGAGCTGAGGGCCGGAACGAAGAGGAGGAGGAAGAGAGCCGGGAGCCAGGAGGGCCGTCGCGTGGGCACCGCCGCAAGTTAGCGGAGGGCCTTCGGGTCGGGAAGGCGACGCGCTCGTGAATCGGCAGCTCGGCGCCGCGCGCGTGTGTCGGCCGTCACCAGCCCCGAGAGCGCCCGCACCCCCTCAACCCACGCCGGCGCCACGCCGATCCGATCCTGGATCGGCCGGCCGGGGAGGGGCGTCGCGGGGAGTGCCTCGCCTCCATCGCGCCGCGTTCCGAGGAGGTGAAAATGCAGGATCCGGTCTCGAAGCGTCTCGTCATCGGCGTCTCGGCGCACGCGCTCTTCGACCTCGAGAAGGAGGCGGAGATCGCGCGCACGCGCAGCCCCGAGGAGTACCGTCGCCACCTGTCGCAGCGCGACACGGAAGTGCTGGCACCGGGGCGCGCGTTCCCGGTCGTGCAGGCGCTGCAACGCATCGGCGAGAGCTCCGCCCGCCGCTTCGAGCTCGTGGTGCTGTCACGAGCGAACGCCGACGCAAGCCCGCGGCTCTTTCACTCGTTGCACGAGCACGCGGTGCACGCGACACGGGCCGCGTTCACCGGCGGCGATGCCTTCGCTCCCTATCTACAGGCCTTCCACGTGGACCTGCTGGTCTCCGAGGACGAGGAAGAGGCGCGAAGCTCGGTGGCGGCAGGAACGCCGGCGGCGGTGGTGACGGCAAAGCTCGAGGACGCGAAGCAGCCGATCGAGCAGATTCGCATCGCTTTCGACGGCGATGCGGCCGTCTTCGGACGCCTGCAGGGCGCCGATGGCGAGGCAGACGAGATCCGACCGGAAGGTGCGGAGAACCGGCTCGCCCGACTGATGAAGATGGTGGCCGAGCTCCAGACGGGCGACCCCGACAAGGGACCCCTGCGGACCGCTCTCGTCACGCGCCGCGCGAGCCCGGCCCAGGAGCGCGCGATCAAGGCGCTGCGCGAGTGGAACGTCCGGCTCGACCAGGCCTTCTTCGTGGGCGATCTGCCGCGCGAGCTGCTGCTCGAGGCCTGTCGCGCCCACCTCTTCTTCGACGACGGCGGCAGCCACTTCCGCATCCCGGACGAGATCGTGAAGGCCGATCTGCGCGAGACGGCGGTGGAGGCGACCGCGAGCTCGAACTCGCCCTTCGCCCGCCTGCGGCTGCGATCGAGCGACTGATCCGCCGGATCGCGCCCGCGACCGAGTGCGGACGGGTGCGATCCGTGCGAGCCTCCTCGGGCCGCCGCCGTGGACGCGACGGCCTGGCGGAGGGTCTCGCGTTTGGCGCGCTTCGTGGTTCCGGCTGCACGACGGCTGGCCGCCCTCGCTGGCGTGCTGGCGGCCTGCGGGCCGGGCGATGCGCCGCCCGGCGCGACGAGGCCCGCGGCGGATGCCGAGCCGGCCGCGCTGAGCGGCCGGGCCGCGTTCGCGGGCGGCGAGCGCTGCGCGGCCTGCCATCCGGCCGAGGCCGCAGCCTGGCGCGGCTCGCACCACGATCTCGCGATGGACGTCGCCAACGAAAGCAGCGTCCTCGGCGACTTCGAGGACGCCGCGCTCGTACATTTTCCGACCCAGACGCGCTTCTTCCGGCGCGACGGACGCTTCTTCGTCGAGACGGAGGGCGCGGACGGCGCACCCGGCGAGTTCGAGGTGAAGTACGTCTTCGGTGTCGATCCGCTGCAGCAATACCTGGTCGAGCTTCCGGGCGGGCGCCTCCACCCGCTGCCGGTGGGCTGGGACGTCGCGCGCAAGCGCTGGTTCTCCCTCCAGCAGGGCGAGCGCCTTCCGCCGAGTGATCCCTTCCACTGGACCGGTCGCTACCAGAGCTGGAACGCGATGTGCGCGGAGTGTCACTCGACCGACCTGCGCAAGAACTACGACGCCGCGACGGACAGCTATGCGACCGACTGGTCCGAGATCGACGTCTCCTGCGAGGCCTGCCACGGCCCCGGTGCGGCACATGTGGCGAAGGCCGAGGGCGAGGACCCGCAGGCGCGGGGCTCGGGCCTGGACGTGCATTTCGACGCGGAGCATCCGCGCGCCGAGATCGACAGCTGCGCGCCCTGCCACGCGCGCCGTTCGCAGGTGGCCGTGGAGGACCTGCACGGACGCGCGCTGCTCGACGACTTCGCGCCGCAGTCGCTGCGCGAGGGCCCCTACCACGTGGACGGGCAGATCCTGGAGGAGGTCTACGAGTATGGGTCCTTCCTGCAGAGCCGGATGTACGCCCAGGGCGTTCGCTGCAGCGACTGCCACGATCCCCACTCGCTTCAGCTTCGCGCCGAGGGCAACGCGCTCTGCGTCCGTTGCCACTCGGAGACGCCGGATCCGCGCTTCCCGACGCTGAAAGCCGGACGCTACGACGCTCCCGAGCATCACCACCACGCGGAGGGCTCCGAGGGTGCGCGCTGCGTCGGCTGCCACATGCCCGAGCGCAGCTACATGGTGGTGGATCCGAGGCACGACCACTCGCTGCGGATCCCGCGCCCGGACCTCTCGCAAAAACTCGGGACTCCGAACGCCTGCAACAGCTGCCATGCGGATCGCGACCCGGCGTGGGCCGCGAGTGCCGTCGCCCGCTGGTACGGGCCCGACCGGCGCCAGGAAGCGCACTACGGCGAAGTGCTCGCGGCCGGACGCGCGCGCGACCCCGACGCCGGACCGGCGCTCGTGGCGCTCGCGCGCGACGCGACGCAGCCGGCGATCGTGCGCGCCAGCGCCGTCGAGTTCCTGCCGGGCTACGGCGCCGAGGCCCTCGACGCGCTCACCGCGTCGGCGTCGGACCCGGAGGAGCTCGTGCGCCTCGCGGCGGCGCGAAGCCTCGACGCCCTCCCGCTCGAACTGCGCCTCGAGCCCGCGCGACGTGCTCTCTCCGATCCGCGGCGCGCGATCCGGATCGAGGCGGCGCGCTCGCTCGGGCCGCTCGCGAGCGACTTCCTCGGACCGTCGGAGCGACACGCGCTGCGCACCTCGCTCGCCGAGTACGAAGCGTTCCAGCGCGCCGCGGCCGACCTCGGCCCCTCGCATCACAACCTGGCGCTGCTCGCGGAGACCGGTGGAGACCCAGAGACGGCCGAGCTCGAGTACCGGGCCGCGCTGCGCCTCGACCCGGACTTCCAGCCCGCGCGCGTGAACCTCGCGACGCTCCTCAATCGCCTCGATCGCAACGAAGAGGCTCTGGTGCTGCTGCGCGAGGCACTCGAACGCGCGCCGGAAGACGGAGAGATCCACTACTCGCTCGGGCTGCTGCTGGCGGAGGTGGGCCAGATCGAGGCTGCCGAAGTGGAGCTCGCCAGGGCCAGCCAGCTGCTGCCGGGGCGCCCGCGCGTCCGCTTCAACCACGCGCTCGCGCTGCAACGGATCGGGCGCACACAGCAGGCCGAGGCGGAGCTCCTCGCCGCCCGCGCGGCCGGAGCGGAGGACCGCGACGTTCTCCACGCGCTCGTGATGCTCTACGCGCAGTCGGACCAGTGGGAACGCGCGCTGCCGCACGCGCGCGCGCTCGTCCTGCTCTCTCCGGGAGAAGGCCCGCGCTCGCTGCTGCTGCGCGTGGAGGAAGAGGTGGCGAAGCGCGCCGCTGGCCCGCCTCCCGGAAGCGGATAGACTCCCGCCGCTCTCACCCGAAGGGGACCTCATGCGGAGCCAGGCCGTCCGCGTCGAGCAACTGGGAGCCATCCAGTGAGCCTCTCGTCGCGCATCCTGGCGGGCCTCGCCGCGGGCGTCGCGGTGGGGCTCTGCTTCGGCGAGGCGGTGGGCTTCCTGCGCGCCGCCGGGGATGCCTTCATCCAGCTGCTCCAGATGACGGTGCTGCCCTACGTGACCGTCTCGCTCGTCACCGGCTTCGGCCGGCTCGGCGCGCGCGAAGCCATCCACCTCGCTCGCAGCGCAGGGGGATTCCTGCTGCTGCTCTGGGGGATCGCGCTGGCCGTCACGCTCGCGATGCCGTTCGCCTTCCCCGCCTGGCAGGCCGCAACCTTCTTCAGCACCTCCCTCGTCGAGGAGCCGAGCGCCTTCGACCTGGTGAGCCTCTACATCCCGTCGAACCCCTTCCACGCGCTGGCCAACAACGTGGTCCCTGCCGTGGTGCTCTTCAGCACGGCGCTCGGTGTCGCGCTGATCGGCGTGGAGCGGAAGCAGGCGCTCCTCGAGGTACTCGACGGGCTCGGAAGGGCGCTCACCCGGGTGAACGACTTCGTGGTGAAGCTCACGCCCTATGGCGTCTTCGCGATCGCGGCCAGCGCGGCGGGGACCTTGACCTTCGACGAGCTCGCCCGGATCCAGGTCTACCTGGTGGTCTACGTCGCCCTGGCGAGCGTGCTGGCGCTCTGGATCCTGCCGGGGCTCGTGGCGGCACTGCTGCCGCTGCGCCGCCGCGACGTGCTCGCCGCGAGCCGCGACGCGCTGCTGACCGCCTTCGCCACCGGGAGCGTCTTCCTCGTTCTCCCCATCCTCGTGGAACGGTCGCGCGAGCTCCTCGCGGCGGTGGCACCGCAGGCGCACGCGGCCGGCGCCGCGGTCGACGTCGTCGTGCCGGCCTCCTTCAGCTTCCCAAACTCGGCGAAGCTCCTCGCGCTCTCCTTCCTGCTCTTCGCCGGATGGTTCTCGGGCCAGGAGGTGTCGCTCGCGCAGTACCCGACGCTCGTCGTCTCGGGAGTGGCGAGTCTCTTCGGCAGCGTGAACGCGGCCGTCCCCTTCCTGCTGGATCTCCTGCGCATTCCGGCCGACATGTTCCAGCTCTTCGTCGCGACGAGCGTCGTGAACGCGCGCTTCGGGAGCCTGCTCGGAGCCATGCACACCCTGGTGCTGGCGCTCCTCGGCGCAGGAGCGAGCGCCGGGCTCGTGCAGGTGCGAGCCTCGGCCGTGGCGCGCTGGGCACTCTCGAGCCTCCTCGCCTGCGCCGCCGTGATCCTGGGAGCGCGGCTCTACTTCGAGCGGGCCGTCGCGCAGCCCTACCACATGGACGAGCTGCTGACGCGCATGCAGCTCGTGAGCGAGCCGGCGCCGGGCAATCCGCTTCCGGTGCCGTCGATCGCTCCCGAGCTGGAGCCGCCGCACTCGGGAATCGCGCGAGCGCTCGCGCGCGGAGAGCTGCGCGCCTGCCACGTACCCGACAACCTTCCGCTCGCGTACCGCAACGCCGACGGTGCCATCGTCGGCTACGACATCGAGCTCGCCCACATGCTGGCTCGCGAGCTCGGTCTCGTGCTCGCTCTCGTGGAGACGCTACCGACGGAGCTTCCCGCCCGGCTTGCAGCCGGGGACTGCGACCTCGCCGCGGCTTCCTACGTGGTCACCACATTGCGCGCGCGCGAGGTCGAGTTCGCGCGCCCGCACCTCCAGGGAACGCTCGCCTTCATCGTGAAGGACCACCGACGCGAAGATTTCTCGAGCCGGGAGGCCGTGCAGCGGCTGCGTCCACTGCGGCTCGGCGCGCCCAACCTGCCCTACTACATCGACATGGTCCGGCGTTACCTGCCGCGCGCAGAGATCGAGATCGTCGCAGGGCCACGCGAGTACCTCGAGTCGCGCGGCGAGGAGCTCGACGCCCTCGTGTTCGCCGCCGAGCTCGGTTCGGCGTGGACGCTGCTCTATCCCGAGTACTCGGTAGCCGTGCCGAGGCCCGACGTGATCGCCGTCCCGATGGCCTGGCCGGCGGCGCGGCACGACCTCGAGACCACCAGCTTCGTGAGCACCTGGCTCGAGCTCAAGCGTGCCGACGGCACGCTCGACCGGCTGCGCGATCGCTGGATCCTCGGGCGGGATGCCGTGTCGCATCGCCCGCGCTGGTCCGTGCTGCGCGACGTCCTCGGCTGGCGCGATGCGAACGCCTCGGACAGCGCCCACGAAAGGGGCCGGGCTCTCGGCGCTGGGGGCTAGCAGGCCGGCCCACGAGTGGGCCCCCGCGCCTCCGGCGCGCGCCGGCTACCATGACCCCTGCCTCGGGTGCCCGAGGCTGCGGAGGATCAGAAGACATGCCGATCGCGAACTTCTCGCTGGCCGGAAAGGTCGCCATCGTGACGGGAGGCAGCCGGGGAATCGGCCGCTCGATCGCGCTCGGACTGGCGGAGGCCGGGGCCGACGTCGCGATCGCCGCGCGCAAGCCCGAGGCCCTCGAGGAGGCGGTCGGCGCGGTGCGCGCACTCGGCCGCCGTGCGATCGCGGTACCCACCAACGTGCGCCGGATGGAGGAGCTCCGCAATCTCGTCGACACCACGAAGAGCGAGCTCGGCCGCATCGACGTGCTGGTCAACAACGCCTGCACGAATCCTGTCTTCGGCCCCGTGCAGGAGATGGACGAGCGCGCGTGGGACATGATCATGAACACGAACGTGAAGTCGATGTTCTACCTCTCGGTGATGGCGCGCGAGGCGATGCTGCTGCACGGAGAGGGTGGGAGCATCGTGAACGTGAGCTCGATCGGCGGCTACCAGGCGTCGGACGTGATCGGCGGCTACTCGATCTCGAAGGCCGCGGTGATCATGCTGACGCAGGTGCTGGCCAAGCAGTGGGGCCGGGACGGGATCCGCGTGAACTGCATCGCGCCCGGCCTGATCCGCACCGAGTTCTCGCGGGCGCTCTGGGAGAACGAGCGCATCGCACGCAGCGCGGTCGAGGAATCCGCCCTGCGTCGCATCGGTGAGCCCGACGAGATGGCCGGCGCGGTCGTGCATTTCGCGAGCCCCTCCTCGTCGTTCACGACCGGCCAGACCCTGGTGATCGACGGCGGCCGCCTGCTCTGAGCCGCGCACCCCCCGCGGGACGGGGTGCGTCCAGCTCCCGTCGCGGAGATCCCGGGACGAGCCGACGGGTGCGGTGGTTCCGCCTCGCCCCGATTCACGCGTGTCGAACACGCGACTGCGCGCGGAACGCACCGTGGTGTAGATGATCCCGGGTGGGTCACCGCGGGACAGCGGTGCCGCGCCATGCCCCGGTTCACACGTCGCCATGGAGCGCGGGGACGAGCCGGGGGAACGGCCGACGTCGGCATCCTTCATGCAGGTGGATCACACAGGTGCGTAGCGGCTGCGATGCAAGCATCCGAAGCCGTGAGCTCCGGGGGGTGAGGAATGGAGAGGAACCGATGCTGCGCAGATTCTTCGCCCCGCTGGTGGTATGCGCATTTCTTGCGTCCAGCCCCGGGACATCCGCCTCGGCGGCCCCGCTTTCCGGTGGCTCGCTCGATCCGCTGAGCGTTCCCAAGTACGCCACGAGCCTGATCATCCCGCCCGAGATGCCGGCGGCGGGGACGGTGCGACTCAAGGGAAAATCCGGACCGAAGCTTCCCTACTACGAGATCGAGCTCGTCCAGTTCAGCCAGCAGATCCTGCCGCCGGGATTGCCCCTGACGACGGTCTGGAGCTATGCGGCCCGCGGTCACCCCGAGACGCGCAACTACCCGGGCTTCACCGTCGAGAACAAGGTGGGGCTTCCGACGCGCGTCAAGTGGGTCAACGGGCTCGTGGACGTCAACGGCAACTACCTTCCCCACCTTCTCCCGGTGGATCAGACGGTGCACTGGGCGAATCCGCCGCAGGACTGCAAGGAAGGACCGGCGCGGCCCGACTGCGAAGGCACGAGCCAGGCCCCGTACGCAGGGCCGGTGCCGATGGTGACCCACGTCCACGGCGCGCACGTCGGCCCCGAGAGCGACGGCTATGCCGAGGCCTGGTGGCTCCCGAACGCGACGAACATCCCCGCCGGCTACGCCACGCGCGGGACGCGCTTCGGTCAGTTCGACCCGAGCAACGTGGAGCCGGGCACCGCCGTGTTCCAGTACCCGAACGACCAGCGCGACATGACGCTCTGGTACCACGACCACGCGCTCGGGATGACGCGCTCGAACGTCTACGCGGGTCCTGCCGGCTTCTGGCTGCTCCGGAGCAGTCAAGAGACGAGCCTGAACCTGCCGAGGCCTGCGCCCCGGCTCAAGGACAAGCCGGGCACGCGCTACTACGAGATCCCGATCGCGATCCAGGACCGCTCCTTCGACGCCGACGGGTCGCTCTTCTACCCGGACAATCGGGCGTTCTTCGAGGGGCTCGACCCGGACCAGCTCCAGATCGACTTCGCCCCCGACTCCGACGTCGCGCCGATCTGGAACCCCGAGGCCTTCTTCAACACCATGGTCGTGAACGGGAGGACCTGGCCCAAGCTCGACGTCGAGCCGCGGCGCTATCGCTTCCGCCTGCTGAACGGCTGCAACGCCCGCTTCCTGAACCTGAGCCTTTGGACCGTCGACGAGAACGGCAACCGGCTCGTGGAGCTTCCCTTCTACGTCTTCGGGAACGAGAGCGGCCTCCTGCCCAAGGTGGTGAAGATCACCACGGGCACCGTGGAACTGCTCCCGGGCAACGGAGGCCCCGGCGTTCCAGCCCCCGCCAAGCATCCCGACCAGGCTCTTCTCATGGGCAACGCCGAGCGCGCGGACGTGATCGTCGACTTCACGGGCCTCGCGCCGCGGACGCTCGTCCGCATGTTCAACACCGGTCCCGACGCTCCGTTCGGCGGCTTCCCGATCGATCCGGCGGAGGTGGCCGACCCCGACACCACCGGTCAGGTGATGCAGTTCGTGGTGGGCAAGCTCAGGGCCCCCGACACGAGCGCGCCGGCGCAGCAGCTCGTGCTCCAGCCGATCGCGCCGCTCGTCCCGACCGTCACCCGCCAGGCGTCGCTGAACGAGGGCGAGTCCGAGGTGGTTTGCGTGCAGGAGGTGAACGGCGACCTCGTGCAGGTCTTCGGATCGACACCTCCGAACTGCGCCGGCGGAGGCTTCCCCTTCGGGCCGACGATCGCGCTGCTCGGCACGCTGGCCGGCGACGGGAGCGGGATCCCGCTGCGCTGGGCCGACGGGATCACGGAGAACCCGGCGCTCGGCGCCACGGAGCTGTGGGAGATCCACAACTTCACCGCGGACGCGCACCCGATCCATCTGCACCTGGTGAACTTCCAGGTGGTGGACCGGGAGCCCTTCGGCGGCGCGCCCTATGCGCCCGAGGCGTGGGAGACCGGGTACAAGGACACGGTGATCGCCTATCCGGGCGAGATCACCCGCATCCGGGCGACCTTCGACATTCCGGGCCTCTACGTCTGGCACTGCCACATCGTCGAGCACGAGGACAACGAGATGATGCGGCCGTACTGCGTGGGGACTCCCGGCGTCGACTGCCCGGCCGCTCTCTTCTGAGATCCCCGGGCTCGCCATCGGACCAGGGGGCCGCCTTCGGGCGGCCCCCTTCTTTCTGGCGGAGGGCCGCTAGACTCCGCGCCCACGAGGAGACCTCCATGCGCCCGTTTTCGATCCTTCTTCTTCCCGGCCTGCTGCTCGCGATGGCGTGCGACCCGGGCAAGTCCGAGGCACCCCTTTTGCTCGAGAGCGACGATGCGAAGGTGAACTACAGCATCGGCTACCAGATCGGCGGCGACTTCCAGCGCCAGGACGTACCGCTCGACCCGGACGCACTGGTGGCGGGGATCCGCGATGCGCTCGCGGGCGCCGAGGCGAAGCTCTCCGAGGAAGAACGAAAGGAGACGCTGGTTGCGCTCCAGGCCCGCATGCAGGCCGCGCAGCAGGCGCTCCAGCAGTCAGCGGGGGAGACGAACCTCGCCGCCGCGCTGGCCTTCCTGGTCGAGAACGGCGCGAAGGAGGGCGTCACGACGCTCCCGAGCGGGCTCCAGTACAAGGTCCTGACGGAAGGAAGCGGCCCGAAGCCCGCGGCCACCGACACCGTGACGGTGCACTACCGCGGAAAGCTCATCGACGGGACCGAGTTCGACAGCTCCTATAGCCGCAACGCGCCCGCGACCTTCCCGCTGAACCGGGTGATCAAGGCCTGGACGGAGGGGCTCCAGCTGATGGGGGAGGGCGCGAAGTGGGAGCTCTACGTTCCGCCCGATCTCGGCTACGGCGCGCAGGGCGCGGGGGACCGGATCCCGCCGCAGAGCGCGCTCGTCTTCGAAGTCGAGCTGATCAAGGCGAAGGCGCAGTGAGGAGCTTCCGGCTCGCTCCCACGGCCGACGCCAGCTAGGCCGCGCAGCATCGCCTGCTGCGCGGCCGCGGAGACCCCCGTGGCCTTCGCCTTCCAGCCCCTCGATCCCGCGACGCGTCGCGATCCCTTCGCGCTCTACGCGCGCGGGCGCGCCGAGCACCCGGTCTTCGTCCACGAAGGGCTCCCGCTGCGCGTGCTCTCGGTCTTCCGCCACGCCGACGTCCACGCGATCCTGCGCGACGCCGACGCCTTCTCGAATATCTTCCAGCTCGTTGCTCCCGAACTCGGCGAGGTGCGCCCGCCGAGCATGCTCGGCACCGATCCGCCGGAGCACACCCGACTGCGGAGCCTCGTGTCGAAGGCCTTCACCCCGCGCATCGTGCAGCGCCTCGAGGGGCGCATGGCCGAGATCGCGGGGTCGCTCGTCGACGAGGCTCTCGAGAAGCGCGACGTCGACCTCGTCGAAGCGCTCAGCTACCCGCTGCCGGTCACCGCGATCGCCGAGATCATCGGGATCCCGGCGGAACACCGCGAGCAGTTCAAGCGCTGGTCGGACGAGGCGGTCGCGAACCTCGGCGTGGCCTTCATGAGCGGCATCGACCCGGAGCGCGCGCGCCGGCAGCTCGCGGTCTTCGAGGAGATGCGCGCCTACCTGGTTCCGCTCGCGGAGGAGCGCCGGAAGAGCCCGCGCGAGGATCTGCTCTCCGGCCTCGTGCGCGCGGAGCACGAGGGGTCGAAGCTCAATCACGACGAGATGATCTCGATGCTGGTGCTGCTGCTGGTCGCCGGAAACGAGACGACGACGACGCTGATCGGAAACGCGGTGCAGGAGCTCGCCGCGCATCCGGGAGAAGAGCGGCGCGTCCGTGCCGAGCCGGCGCTGCTCCCCGGCTTCATCGAGGAGACCCTGCGCTTCGCCTCTCCGGTCCAGTTCGCGCCGCGCCGCGCAACGCGCTCGAGCGAGCTCCACGGCGTAGCCGTCGAGGCAAACGACGTGCTCTTGTGCTGGATCGGCTCGGCCAATCGCGACGAGTCGGTCTTCGCGAGCCCCGAGCGCTTCGATGTCGCGCGCGATCCGAACCCGCACCTCGCCTTCGGCTTCGGGATCCACTACTGCATCGGCGCAAACCTCGCCCGCCTCGAGGCGCGCGTCGCACTCGAGGCTCTGCTGCGGCGCACCCGCAGCATCGAGCTCGTGGACGAGGGCGAGCTCCCGCTCCACCCGAGCCCCGTCTTCCGCGCGGTGACGCGCCTGCCCGTACGCCTCGAGCCCGCCTGACGCGGCGCGCACGCGCAGGCGAGCGCAGGAGCCTTCAGCCATGAGATGGATCGAACCCGCAACCGCGAAGCGCGCCGGGTGCCTCGCGGCGTGGCTCGTTCTCGGCGCCGCGCCGGCAGCCGCGGTGCCCGGCGACCCCTTCGACATGCGCGCCGCCTGCCGCGGGGATTTCGAGCGCTTCTGCCGCGACCTCGGCACCGAGGCCACCCGCGCCGAGATCGAACGCTGCCTAGCGAGCCACGACGCCGAGCTTTCTCCCGCCTGCCGCATCGCGGTCGGCGAGAAGTCCGCCGCCGAAGACGAACCGCTGCCCGCGCCCGGCCAGCACAAACCGGGCCACGCAACCACCCCAACGCATCCGTGAGGCGGCGCTCGCGCCAGCCGAAGCCGGACGGTATGCTCCAGGTATGAAATCCAATACCAAGTCGAGCATCACGCTTCCGGCGGAGGAGGTCCGCCTCGTTCGCTCCCTCAAGGCGAAGCTGAAGCTCCGGACGAACGTCGAGGTCGTCCGGCGAGGCCTGCGTCTGCTTCAGGCGACCACCGACCGGACTGAGCTGCAGGACGCCTATCGCCGCGCGTCCAAAGCCGTCCGCGCCGCTACGCGCAAGGAGGTCGCGGAGCTCGACCCTCTGTCAGGCGAGGGCCTCGATTGACCCTCCGGATCGATCACGGGTCGCTCCTCGTGGCCGACCTGAAGCCCCGGCGCGGGACGGAAGCCGGAAAGCTTCGCCCGGTGGTCGTCCTGCAGACCGATCTCCTGAACCGGACGGGCCATCCGTCCACCTGGGTCGTTCCCTGCACGACTCGGCTCACTGGCGAGAGCCTGCTGCGCGTCTGCCTCCCGCCGGGAGCAGCCGGAAACGCTCGCGAATGCGAGGTGATGATCGACCAGAGCCGAGCGGTCGACAATCGCCGCCTCCGCAGGCGGCTGGGGCAGCTTCCACCGGCGCTACTCCGGGAGGTGAAGGACAAGATCCGGCGGCTCGGCGATCTCTGATCC
>CAYPSI010000235.1:0-74097 GCA_964413375.1 uncultured Spirochaetales bacterium
GGGGGGAGAGATGCAACGAATGATCTGGCGAGGATGCGTCGCGCTCGCGTGCCTCGGCTTCGGGATCGCCTGCGGGGGCGAGCAGACGGTCTCCCCGAAGAGCGAGAGTGCAATGGCCCCGGTCCGCGCCGAGAGCGCGCCGAACCAGCCGCCGCAGATCGAGCGGCTGCGACTCGAGCCCGCCGAGCCGATGCCCGGGGACACCCTGCGAGCGGTCGCCACGGTCCGCGATCCCGACGGTGATCGTGTGACGCAGAACTTCCGCTGGCAGGTGGCCGGTCGCGAGCTCTCCGAGAGCGGTGCCGAGATCGAACTGCGTGATGTCGCGAAGGGCACCGAGATCGAGGTCTGGGCCAGCGCGAGCGATGGGCGAGCCACGAGCGAGCCCAGGAGCGCGTCCGCCAGCGTGGCGAACCGCCGTCCGGTGCTCGAGAACGTGGCGCTCCAGCCGATCGGGTCGCTTCTGCCCGGCCAGCCGGCGGTGGCGCTGCCGATCGCGAAGGACCCCGACGACGACTCGCTGGAGTTCCGCTTCCGCTGGTCGGTGAACGACAGTGTCCTCGAGGACGAGGAAGAGGCGAGCCTCGCGACAGAGGGTCTCCAGCCGGACGACAGGATCCGCGTCCAGGTCGTGGCGAGCGATGGGGAGGGCGAGAGCGACGCCGTGTGGAGCGCCGTGCTCCTCGTCGGAAACGCCGCGCCCGAGATCGTGTCGACCCCCTCGGCCGTCGCTCCCGGCGAGACCTTCCGCTACGCGGTGGAGGCCCGCGATCCCGAGGGCGATCGGGGTCTGCGCTACCAGCTGCGCAAGGGACCGGTCGGGATGTCGATGAACCCGGTTCTCGGCGAGCTGAGCTGGCTGCCGCGGGCGGAGCAGGCGGGCGTGCACCCGGTCGAGATCGCGGTCCAGGATTCGCGCGGGGCCACGGTGGTGCAGGTCTTCGAGCTCACGGTCGGGGCGGGTGCGACCCCGGCGCCGGCTGCCCCGGCGGACTAGGCGCGCGCAGCAGGTTGCGGGAGCGCGGGCGTGCATCCCTTCAGGTTCTACCTGAAGGAAGGCCCACAACTCAGCCCTTGAGCGCGTATTCCTTGAGCTTGTAGAGAAGGGCTCGGTGGCTGATCAAGAGCAGGCGCGCCGCGTGCGTGCGGTTGCCGGCCGTAGCGCGCAGCGCGCGTCGAATCGCGTCGACCTCGGCGGCGCGGCGGGCGCGCTTGAGACTCAGGTCGGGCGTCGACCCTTCGACTGCATCGGCGACCACGACGTTCTGAGGCAGCTCGCGCAAGGTGATCGTGTCGCCCTCGGCGAGGATCACCGCGCGCTCGATCAGATTCTCGAGCTCCCGGACGTTCCCCGGCCAGCGATACGCGACGAGCCGCTCGAGGGCTTCGTCGTTGATCGTCCGGACCGGCTTCCCGAGCGTCGCCCGGAACTGGGCGATGAAGTGGTCGGCGAGAAGAGGGACGTCGCGAGGGCGCTCGCGCAGCGGCGGCACCACGAGCTGTACGACGTTCAAGCGATAGAAGAGATCCTCGCGGAAGCGGCCGGCCGCCACCTCGACTTCGAGCTTGCGCGCGGTGGCAGCGATGACGCGAACGTCCACCATGCGAGCCTTCGCTTCACCGAGCGGACGAACTTCTTCTTCCTGGAGCACGCGCAGCAGCTTGACCTGGAGTGCCAGCGGCATCTCGCCGATCTCGTCGAGAAAGAGGGTGCCAGCGTCCGCTTCGACGACGAGGCCTCGGCGCGCCCGGTCGGCCCCGGTAAAGGCACCCTTGGCGTGGCCGAAGAGCTCGCTCTCGAGCAGCGCTTCGGGAATCGCCCCGCAGTTCACGGCGACGAAGGGCTCGTTCCGGCGCGGCGACTGGGCGTGGATCGCGCGCGCCAGTACTTCCTTGCCGGTGCCGCTCTCGCCGGTGACGAGCACGGTGGACTTGAAGCCCGCGGCGCGCTCCATCAGCTCGAGCACTTCGATCATTGCCTCGGAGGTGGCGACGATCGGCCGGTCTCCGGTCGCGCGCTGGACCTCGCGGCGCAGCGCCTGGTTCGCTCGACGCAAGCGCTCCCGCTCGCGAGCCTTGCGGATCGTGAGCACCACCTCCGCGGGGCGGAAAGGCTTGGTCAGGTAGTCGTAGGCGCCAAGCTTCATCGCCTCGAGCGCGAGCTCGTCGGTGCCGAAGGCCGACATCATGATCACCGTGCTTTGAGGCACGCGGCGCACGAGCTGTGGCAGGAGCTCGATGCCGTTCATGCCCGGCATCCGCACATCGCAGAGTACGACGTCGAAGGTCGATGCCTCGAGGCGCGAGAGGGCGCCGGAAGCGTCGGCGGCCGTCACCACCTCGAAGCCCTCGGCGGCGAGCACGAGCTCGAGGCTCTCTCGCAGCGATTCGTCGTCATCGACGATGAGCACCCGGTCCGACATTCCGGCTGCATCGGCCGATCGCGGCTGCCGCGTGAGGCGCAGGCAGTGGCGGCGCAGGCGAGGCTCCGGGCTCGTCCCGCGCAGCGCGCTGCCGGGGAGCTTCCGGCGCAGGCCGACGCAGCGTTCTGGCCGGGGTCTTCTCAAGTCGCCCCAAGCACCCGCCGATACTCGCGAAGGTCGCACTCGAAGGGGCCTGGCCCCCACGAGCGAGGCGCTGGAGGATGCTGGTGTCGAGGAACAACGTGCAGCGCTTTCGCGAATCGCTGCTGCTCTCCAAGGCCGAGCTGGCGCGGAAGTCAGGACTCTCGACGCTCACCATCGATCGCGTCGAGGCGGGGCGGCCCTGCCGTCTCGACACCAAGCGCAAGATCCTGATCGCCCTCGACCTGGCGGTCTCGGAAAAGGACCGGGTGTTCAGCCCGGACGCAGCCGCGGCTTCCGCGGTGCCCCAAGCGGGCACCCGCGGCGCCGCCTGACCGGAGGACGAGCGCAGATGAAGCTCTCCTTGCCCCGCTTCGGTTCCAAGAGCCTCATGGGGCTCGATATCGGATCCTCTTGCGTGAAGCTCGTCGAGCTCAACCCGAAGGGGCGAGCCGGCTTCGAGCTCACGCATCTGGGCACGGCGCCCGTTCCGAACGAGGCGATCGTGCAAGGTGCCTTCCTCAACTCCGGTGCGATCGTCGACGCGATCCGCGAGGCGGTCGAGAAGGCGAAGACCCGCACCAAGAACGTCGCGGCCGCCGTGAGCGGTCACTCCGTGATCGTGAAGAAGGTGAGCCTCCCCCAGATGACACGGGCCGAGCTCGAGGAGCAGATCCGCTGGGAGGCCGAGCAGTACATCCCCTTCGACGTGAACGAAGTGAATCTCGACTTCCAGATCCTCGAAGAGCGCGGCGAGGGGCAGATGGACGTCCTCCTCGTCGCGGCCAAGAAGGACCTGATCGACGACTACGTCCAGGTGATCCGCGAGGCTGGGCTCACGCCGGTCGCGATCGACGTCGCGGCCTTTGCCGTCGAGAACGCCTTCGAGATGAACTACGACGGCTCCGCCTCCGAGACCGTCGCCCTCGTCAACATCGGGGCGCAGACGGTCAACATCAACGTGATCGCCAATGGCTCTCCCTCCTTTACCCGCGACATCACGACTGCCGGGAACCAGTACACCGAGGAGATCCAGAAGGCGTTGTCCATCAGCTTCGAGGAAGCCGAGCGCGTGAAGCTCGGCGGCCGGGGCAGCCAGATGAGTCAGGAAGTGGTGCCCCGCGAGGTGGAAGAAGCGATGCGTAGCGTCAGCGAGACGGTGATCGGCGAGATCAGCCGCTCGCTCGACTTCTACGGCGCGACGACGGCCGAGGGTCGGATCGGTCGCGTGCTCATCTCGGGCGGCAGCGCTCGGGTGGCCGGCCTGCGCAACGCATTCCAGGAGCGGACGGGCCACCGGATCGAGATCCTGAACCCCTTGGCCCGAATGGTCCCGACCTCCCGCTTCGACTCCGAGGAGCTCCAGGATCTCGCGCCCTCCCTGGGCGTGGCAGTGGGTCTCGCGCTGCGAAGGGTGGGTGCCTGATGCTCGAAATCAACCTGCTTCCGGTTCGCGAGGTCCGCAAGCGTGCAGAGGCGCGCCAGAGCCTCCTGCAGCTCGGCCTGGTGTTGATCCTGACCCTGGTCGCGATCACGGCCGTGCATCTGCGACTGCGTGACGAGATGAATCGGGTCGCCGGGCGGATCCAGCAGATGGAGAAGGACATCGCCCAGTTCAAGCCGCAACTCGACCAGGTCGAGGCCTTCAAGAAGAAGAAGAGCGAGCTGGAGAAGAAGATCGACGTGATCGACGGTCTCGATCAGGCGCGGCGCGGCCCCGTGCGCTTGATGGCCGAGCTCGCCGACCGCATCCCGCAGCGGGTGTGGGTCACGAGCCTCGAAGCGAACGGCGGGGCGCTCAAGCTTCAGGGCGAGAGCCTCGACAACGAGCTCGTGGCGCTCTTCCTGCGCGATCTTGCGACTTCTGAGTACTTCGACGAGATCGACCTCGAGGGCACCAAGCTCAGCTCCGAAAAGGGCGGCCTCAAGCTGGTGAAGTTCGACATGAAGGCCGCGCTCGTGAGCCCGAAGCCGGCGCAGCCGGTCGAGGCCGCCGGCAAGGGCAAGGGGACGGGCAAGGGCAAGAAGGGGAAGGCCGCGGCCGCTGCGGACTCCCCGGCCGAGCCCCAGGGCTAAGGGGGGCCTTCGATGGAGCTCAACCAGAACGTTCAGTCGCGCCTCGAGCAGATCACGCGGCTCCCGGTGGCCGTCCGCTGGGGTGCCATCGTGGCCTGCGGCGCGTTGATGGTCCTCGCGTACTTCCTGGTCGTCTATCGCGATACGAGCAGCCGACTCGAGAAGATGCGCGCTCAGGAGTTCGAGCTCCAGCGCCGCCTCTCCGAGGTGCGCTCGATCGCCGCGAACCTGCACGAGTTCGAGGAAGAGATCGCTCGCCTCGAGCTCAAGCTGTCCAAGGTCCTGCGCCAGCTCCCTGACAACAAGGAGCTCGAGGTGCTGCTCACCGACATCAGCAATGCCGGCAAGAAGTCCGGGATCGAGATCAAGTCCTTCAAGCGCAAGAGCGAGGTCGAGCATGGCTTCTATGCCGAGGTGCCGATCGCGATCGAGCTCGAGGGCGAGTTCCACGATGTCGCGCGCTTCTTCGACATGCTCGCGAAGCTGCCCCGGATCGTGAACATGGGGACGCTCAAGATGAAGGTTGCGACCGAAGACCTCGAGAAGACGCGGCTGCGCGTGGAAGGTACGGCGACGACCTACCGATTCCTCGGCAAGGGCAAGAAGGCCTAGGGCCGAGCGTGGGGCGTCGAGGAGGCGGAGCATGAACGTGCGGTTCCAGGCTCTCGGAGTGGCCATCGCGGTGTGCGTCCTCGCCGGTTGCGGCGAGGAGACGCCGCTCGGGCCGACTACCGCGGAGTTCAACAACGAGCGCCAGGCGCTGGTGTCGAAGCTCGAGAAGGGCAATGGCAAGGGTGCCGCGCGCAAGCGTGCCGCCGCCGCTTCCGCCCAGGTCGGCTTCGCCGGAGCCGTCGGCGAGTTCGTGTACGACCCGGCCGGCCGGCGCGATCCCTTCCGTTCCTTCGAGTGGGAGCACCTGAAGCACGAGTTTGCGGACTCGATGCAGAGCGGGCCGCTCGAGCAGTACGACCTGGCCCAGCTCGCGCTGGTGGGCGTCGTGTGGGACGTGGGGCGCGCCCGCGCACTCGTCCGAGACCCCTCGGGCATGAGCTACGTCGTGGCGGCCGGGGCGCGGATGGGAAAGAACGCAGGTCTGGTGACGCAGATCCAGGACAACCTGGTCGTCGTGCGCGAGCGCTACGTGGATCTCTACGGGAACGAGTCGTCGCAGGATATCGAGCTTCGGATTCGTGCGAGCGATGGGGGGTGATCGGATGCCGAAACGGTTCAACGGTCGGATGATGGAGCCCTCGCGGCTCTTGCTGGGTGCCTTCCTCGCTGTCGGTGCGCTTGCGTGCGCCTCGACGCTTGCGGACACGGAGGGGACCGGAAAGACGCTTCAGGACGTCCGTGTGGAGCGCGACGGCGACGCGACGGTCGTGCACCTCGTGGGAATCGAGGAGCCGGTCTTCACGGCCTATCGCCAGCAGGATCCCGATCGGCTGACGGTGGACCTCGCCTCCGTACAGCCCGCCGAGCTGCGCGAGCCGCTGGCGGTCTACGACGGCCTCGTCGAAGAGGTCTCCGTCTCGCCCTTCTCGCAGGGAACCGGCGAGGGCTCGACGCGCGTCGAACTCACCTTCGCGGCGCTGGCGGACTACGTGGTCGAGCCCTCTTCGGATGGGCTCGCGATTCGCGTGTCCCGGGCGACCGGGATGGCGGAAATGCCGCGGCTCGAAGCGGAAGAGCTCGCCACGCAGCAGAGCTCCGACGTCGATGCCGACATGGCCAGCGCGGCGGCGGGTCCCGCCAGCAAGCTCGTGGCCGTCGACGTGAAGAAGATGGCCGGTGGCGTCGTGCTCCAGCTTCGAGCCGACGGGGCGATCGAGAGCGCGGGTAGCTTCACGCTGGAAGCACCGGACCGCCTCGTCATCGACCTCCCGGGCCTCGTGAGCGACGTCGATCGCGACCAGATCGCCGTCGGCGCTCCGCAGGCGGAGCGACTCCGCATCGGGCAGCACGACGGGATGGTGCGGGTCGTGGTGGACGGCGGAAGCGCGGCGAATGGCTTCGAAGGGCGCCGGGTGGTGCCGATGGGCGACGGCCTCGTCGTGGCGCTGGGTTCGGGGGCTGCCTTCGACGTGGCGCTCGACGAGATGCTCGAGGCATCGCCTTGGATGGGACAGTCGGACCGGAGCGTGGCGGAGGCGAAGGCCGCTGCATCGGAAGTCCCGGCCGCACCCGCTCCGTCCGGCGCGTGGACGGAACTCGCCACCGTACAGGGTGTCGAGTTCGACGCCCAGCCCGAGCGCGATCGGATCACCGTGGTGGCCGACCGGCCGCTCGAATACGTGGTGCACCAGCCGGACGCGGACACGGTCGTGGTGAGCGTTCCGGGTGCCCGCCTCCAGCCTCGACTCGACCCGCGGATCGCGCCGGAGCCCGGCGGACCGGTCTCTCTGGTGACCGCCTTCGAGCAGCCCGAGATGGCGGTACCCGAGGTGCGGATCGTGATCGAGCGGGCACCAGGCCTCGAGCCCGAGGTCACGCGCCAGGGCTCGCTGATGGTGATCGAGTTCCCGCGCAAGGGCGGAGTCGCGCAGACGCCGCCGGTCGTCGCGAGCCTTCCGGAGGGAAGCGACACGCAGGTCGCCGCGATGCCCGCGGCCTCCGATGCACCCGCAGCGATCGCTCCGGCCGACGCCACGCTGGCGATGCCCGCCGCTCCGAAGGTCGAGAGCGCAGGGGCTGCCGCGCCGGCGTCGCTCGAGCCGCCGGCCGCGATCTCGCTGCTCCAGGAGGGCGGGCTCGTGGACGGCAAGCAGTACACGGGTCGTCGGATCTCGCTCGACTTCAAGGACATCGAGATGGCCGACGTGCTGCGCCTCGTCGCCGACGTCTCCGATCTGAACGTGATCGCCGGGGACGAGGTGAAGGGCAAGGTCACGATCCGGCTCGTCGACGTCCCCTGGGACCAGGCCCTCGATGTGATCCTGCTGACCAAGGGCCTCGGTTTCATGCGCGTCGGCAACGTTCTGCGCATTGCACCGGGCGATCTCCTGAAGAAGGAAGAGGAGTCGCGCCTGCAGGAGCGCCGGGCTCTGGAGCAGCTCGAGGACCTCGTGGTGAAGCTGCAGCCGGTGAACTACGCCACCGCGCTGGAAATCCAGGCGATGGTGAAGCAGCTGCTCACGCCCCGGGGTACGGTGCAGACCGACAAGCGCACGAACACCCTCATCATCAAGGACATCCCGTCCGTGGTGGACGAGGCGACGGCGCTCGTCAAGGCGGTCGACACGCAGACGCCGCAGGTCATGATCGAGGCGAAGATCGTCGAGGCGAGCCTCGACTTCTCGCGCGAGTTCGGCGTCGTCTGGGGCTTCGGGGTCCAACCGCTCAATGATCCCTTCGATGCGGCGAGCGGCCTGCGCCAGCCGGGCGGGAGTCTCTGGACGACGAACACCAACTCCGCGAACAACGCCTCGTTCATCAACCCGCTCACGGCGGGCCCGACGGCGCTCTTCAACATCGCGGGCTACGTGCTGGACGAGAAGCTCAATCTCAACCTCCAGCTGCAGGCCGCGGAGGTGAACGGCGACGGCAAGGTGATCTCGAGTCCGCGCCTGGTGACCCTGGACAACAACAAGGCGACGATCGAGCAGGGCGTCTCGATCCCCTTCCAGACCTTCGAGAACGGGGACGCACAGCTCGAGTTCGTGGACGCAGTGCTGAAGCTCGACGTGACGCCGCACATCACGGCCGACCGCAGCATCATCATGAAGATCGTCGTGAGCCGGAATGCGCCGGACGATTCCGTCTTCACGCTGACAGGCTCTCCGGCCATCGCGAAGAACCAGGTGAACACCGAAACGCTGGTCAAGGACGGCCAGACGCTGGTGATCGGCGGGATCTACGTGGTGGACAAGAGCGAGCGGCAGTCCTCGGTGCCCTATCTGGGGGACATCCCGCTGCTCGGGGCGCTCTTCCGGAGCAACGAGATCTCGGATAGCCGCAAGGAGCTGCTGATCTTCGTGACCCCGCGCGTCGTGCAGCAGGCGCAGTCCGCGAGCTGAGCGGCCGCCAGGGGCCCGGGCAAGGCAAGCGAAGCGCGCAGCGAGGCGCAGCCGAGCGGAGTGGGTTGCCACCGCTCGAGTCGTGGAAGCGTCCTCGGGCCTGCGCGCAGCGAGCTGCAGGCGAGCGGAGCAGGCTGCCACCGCTCGACTCATCGCAACGTCCTCGAGCCGGTCTATAGTCCGGGGCATGCTTGCGGATGCAACGGTGTGGCTCGTCGGCATGATGGGCGCCGGCAAGTCGGCCGTCGGCCGTGAGCTTGCCCGCAGGCTAGTGCGGCCCTTCCACGACACGGATCGCGAGATCGAGTGCCTGCGCGGCATTGCGATCGCGGAGATCTTCGCGTCGGATGGCGAGCCGGCCTTCCGCGCGCTCGAGCGCGACAGGGTCGCCCGCCTCGCCGGACGCCCGGCCGTAGTGGCGCTCGGGGGCGGTGCGCTGACGCAGCCCGAAGTGCGCCAGATCGTTGGCGGGGTCGGCACGCTCGTCTGGCTGCGCGCGGCGCCCGAGACGCTGTTGGCTCGCATCGGCAGCGGTGAGGAGCGACCGCTGCTCGCGGGCCTCGCGGGCGACGCGCGCCTCGCTCGACTGCGGGCCCTGCTCGGGGCGCGCGAGGAGGACTACGCGCGGGCCGCCGTAGTCGTGGAGACCGACGCGGCCACGGTGGGGGAGGTCGCGGAGCGCATCGTGCGCGCGCTCGCGGAACGGGAGGCCGCGGCGTGACGAAGGAAACGGGGAAGCGCAGCGCGCTGCGCAGGCTTCGCGTCGAGCTCGGCGATCGCAGCTATCCGGTCGTGCTCGGCAGGGGCAGCCTCGCGCAGGCGGGCCCCGCGATCGCGCGGCGCACCGGAGCGGGGCTCGCGGTGATCGTCAGTGTGCCGGCGGTGGCGCGCCGCTATGCACCGACGCTCGAGCGCTCGCTGCGGAGCGCGGGACTGCGGGTGCGACGCATCGTGGTCCCCGATGGAGACCGCACGAAGCGCCTCGAGGTGGTGGAGCGCCTCTACCGCCGTCTGCTCGCGCTCGGTGGGGATCGCAGCACGACCCTGGTGGCGCTCGGTGGCGGCATGGTGGGGGACCTCACGGGCTTCACGGCGGCGACCTTCCTGCGCGGCGTGCCCTTCGTGCAGGTGCCGACGAGCGTGCTCGCGATGGTGGACGCGAGCGTCGGCGGGAAGGTCGGAGTGAACCTCCCGCAGGGGAAGAACCTGGTGGGCGCCTTTCACCAGCCGCGTCTCGTATGGATCGACGTCGCGACCCTCGAGTCGCTGCCGTGGCGCCAGCGTTCGGCCGGCTTCGCCGAGGTGGTGAAGGCCGGCGCGCTCTGGGACGCGAGCTTCTTTGCGCGCCTCGAGCGCGATGCCGAGGCGCTGATGGCACTCGATCCGGGACGCCTGATCCCGGCGCTCGCGCGGGCGATCGCGATCAAGGCGGAGATCGTGTCCATGGACGAGCGCGAAGCCGGGCCGCGCATGCTGCTCAACCTCGGCCACACGCTGGCGCACGCGGTCGAGGCGCTCACCGGCTACCGCAGCGTCCTGCACGGCGAGGCAGTCGCGATGGGGATGGTCTACGCGGCGCGGCGTTCCGAGGAGCTCGGGCTCGCACCCGAAGGGATCGCCGGCCAGATCGAGGGGCTGCTGCGGCGCTTCGGCCTGCCGACCGAGCTACCGAGATTCCCGCGCGAGGCTTATCTCGCGGCGCTCCGCGTCGATAAGAAGCAACGGGACGGGCAGATCCGCTACGTCGTGCTGCGCCGGATCGGCCGGGCCGAGACCCTGCCGCTCAGCGCAGCCCGGGTCCTCCCGCCGGGGGCCCTCGGGCGGGCAGGACGGCGAAAGCGAGGGGCTGCATGGAGACGCCGATGAAGGATGCGGAGCGGGTGGCTCGGCTCGAGAGGACGATGCGGCGCTGTCTCGAGCTCCTCGAGGCGGAGCGCCCGGAGGAGGCTCGCCGCGAGCTCGCCCAGGCCGTGGCCGCGCGCTCCACGGCCGGCGCGCTCGATGGAGACGTGACCGATTTCGAGCTCGAGCAGGCCTTCGATCGCGCACAGCCGGTGGCCGACGAGGTGGTCGATGCCGATCGCGTCGCGCGTGACGCGATCCGCGCGGTCGAGCGCGAGCTCCTCGAAGACCGGGCCGAGCCTCCGGCGGCCTTCGCGACCGGCACCATGGCAGAGCTCCTCGAGCGACAGGGCGATGCCGAAGGGGCCCGTCGGATCCGGGAGTCCTTGGCACACAGGGAGGTCCGGCGCGAAACTCCGCCGAGACTTCGGCCGCGGCCCGATCGGGCCCGTGTCCTCGCGACGCTCGAGCAATGGCTCGGGAACGTGAGGGGAAAGGAGTGAGCGTGAGCTTCGCCTCGCTGCTGCGCGAAATCGTGGAGGGGTGCCGGGGCGGCCTCGGGGCAGCGCTGCTCGGTTACGACGGGATGCCGATCGAGCAGATCGTCGCCGAGAGCGCACCGGAGACCCTGGCGGAGGACCTCGCCACCGCAGGCGTCGAGTTCGGTCGCATTCTCGCGGAGGTCCGCAAGGCGTCGGATGCACTCGCGGGGGGCTCGCTGCTCGATCTCACGCTGCGCCTTTCCAGGATGAGCTTCGTCTTCTGCGGGGTGGACGACGACACCTTCGTGGCGGTAGCCGTCGCGCCGGATGGCAACACGGGTCAGGCGCGCTATCTCATCCGGCGTCAGATGCCGGCCCTGCGCGCGGAGTTCTAGGGACCGGGGCGGGTGCCAGGGCCGGAGCCCCGCGCGCGCTCCACCCGCAAGCGGGGGCCGAAGAGGGAGCGCAAGCCATGAGCGAGCCGCTTCGCGTACTCGTCGTCCATGGTCCCAACCTGAACCTGCTCGGGACTCGCGAGCCGGAGATCTACGGATCGACGACGCTCGACGAGATCCATGCCGATCTCGTCTCGGCGGCGAAGCCCTGGGGCGCGGAGCTCGAGTTCTTCCAGTCCAATCACGAGGGCGCGCTGATCGACCGCATCCAGGAGGCGCTCTCCTGGGCCGACGGGATCTTGATCAACCCCGGAGGCCTCACGCATACGAGCGTCTCGCTGCGAGACGCCCTCGTCGCGACACGACTGCCCGTGGTCGAGGTCCATCTCTCCAACGTCTTCGCGCGCGAGGAGTTCCGGCAGCGCTCCCTCGTGTCTCCGATCGCCGTCGGCGTGATCTCCGGCTTCGGCCCCCAGAGCTACCGCCTCGCCCTCGAGGCCCTGCTCGACCGGCTCGGCTCCGCGTCCTCTGCCGAGCCTTCAAGGCAGTTCCCGTCCGGCCGATAAAGAGCAGGGGAGGGGGGGAACCCCTCACCCGGCTGGATACGAGCGCGCGGGGACGGGTTGGCGCCGAACAAGCGGAAAATGCTCGAGGCGGCGCGTAAGTACGCTCAGAAGGGCGCGCAGGACCGCGCGCTCAAGGAATACGAGCAGCTCCTCAAGCTCGACCCGCGCGACGCCAAGCTGCGCCTCGAGGTCGGCGACGCCCATCGCCGCTGGGGTCAGGTCGAGGAGGCGACGGCGGCGTACCGGCGCGTCGCGGAGCAGTACACCGCCGAGGGCTTCGACGCGCGCGCGGTCGCCGTCTACAAGCAGATCCAGAGCCTCGACCCGAAGGGCCATGCCGCTTGCGAGCCGCTGGCGGAGCTCTACCAGCGGATGGGGCTCGCCTCCGAGGCGATCTCCGCGCTGCAGGCCGCCGCCGACGGTCACGCGCGCGAAGGCAACAAGCGGCACGCCCTCGATCTGCTGCGCCGCATGGTCGGCCTCGATCCGACCAATACCACGAGCCGCATCAAGGTGGCCGATCTGCTGCGGCAGGAGAAGCTCGTCGACGAGGCGACGGCGGAATACGAGTCGGTGTGTGGCGAGCTCGAACGACAGGGCGAAAGGGAGGCGGCGGGCAGGGTGATCGAGCGCCTGCTCGAGCTGACGCCGGATCGCGCAGAGATCCTCGCGCGGCTCGCGCGCAACCTGCTCTCTCGCGGCGAGGTGAACGAAGCCGAGGCCCCCGCGCGCCGCGCGAGCGAGCGAGACCCCCAGGAGATCACTCATCATGAGCTCCTGGCGGATGTCTATCGCGCGCAGAAGCGCGACGACAAGCTCATCGAAGCCTACCGCAGGATCGCCGAGCTCTATCGTGAGCGCGGCGACGACGAGCAGGCCCGGGACATCATGCAGCGCTTCGTCCCGCTGACGGCCTTCGAGGCGCCCGCACCCGTCGCAGAGGAATCGCCCTTCGGCGCCGAGTCGCTCGAGTTCGACGACCCGGGAGCCGGGCGCGAACTGGCACTCGACGACGAGTTCCTCGACGACGCCGGTCCGGTCACGCACCGTCCCATCGCGAAGCCTGCGGCATCCACGCGGGGGATCGAGCGACCGACGCAGGCTCGCAGTCCGCGACCCGTGCTTGCGCCGCCGGTCGCCACGCGTCCGTCGGCCGCGGAGGAGACGGTCTTCGAGCTGGGCGCCGAGGCCGGCTCGCGCATCCTCGGCGACCCGGAGGCGCTGCTCGCCGAGGCGAGCGTGTATCTGCGCTACGGAAAGCGCGGCCAGGCGATCGAGAACCTTCAGGCCATCCTGGCGCGCGACCCGCATCACCGCAGCGCGCTCGAGAAGCTCGGCGACGCGTACGCGGACGACGCGGATGCAGCCGGTGCCGTGGCCGCGTGGCTGCGGGCGGGCGAGCTCGCGCGCGACGAGGGAGACCTCGAGGCGATGGCGTTGCTGCGCGATCGCGTGGCCGCTCTGGATGCCGCTGCCGCGGCGACGCTCGAGTCCGAGGACTCGCTCGACGACAGCGAGGACGAGTCCATCGATCTGCCCGGCGAGGAAGCGGTCGCGGCCACTGCGCCGGCCCCTGGCGATGACTTCGACCCGTCCGCCGATGACATCGAGATCGATCTCGATGAGGTCGGAATCGAGGAAGAGCTGCTCCAGATGCCGGCGTCCGCGCCGGTGGCGAGCGCACGCGAAGCGCTTCCCGACACCGGAATCGATGCCGATGAGGACCTCGAGGTCGAGATCGATCTGGATGCCGCCGAATCCATCGCAGGCGAGATCGACGACCCAGGGCTGTCGGATCCCGGAGCGAGCTCCGCTCCAGAGCAGCCGTCCGACCGCGGAGCGAACCCGGATTCCGAGTCGATCTCGAATCCCGAGCGCGTCGCGGAGGATCTCGAGGAGGCCGAGTTCTACCTGCAGCAGGGGCTCGCGGAGGAAGCACGCGCCCTGTTCGAGCGTGTGCTCGCCGCGTCTCCGGGACATCCGCTCGCGCTGGTCAGACTCGGGGAGCTGGCTGCCGCCGCTGGCGAGGACCCGGACGCACCGGGGTCCGGGCCGCTGGCTCTCGATCGATCCCTGACGCCAGTCGCCCCTCCGGCCGCTCGCCAGAGCGCCGCGGAGACGGATCCCGACGGCGCGTGGCTTCGGGGCGTCGACGACCCCTTCCTCGAGGAAGAGGAGGCGAGCGAGACGGACGCGACGAATGCGGTCGCTCCCGCCGGCTTCGACGCACTCGCCGACAGCGAGCCCGCGCCTTCTCTGCGCGCGGCGGAGGCAACCTCTCCGCAGCCCGAGGCGCAGGCTGCGACTGCGGCTCCCGGCCCGGTCGGAGACTTCGATCTCGCGGCGGAGCTCTCCGCGGCGCTCGAGGATGCGGTGCCCGAGGGCGCTCGCTCGGCTGCGGCCAGTGACGAGGGTTTTCAGGCGGTCTTCGGCGCGTTCAAACGAGGCGTCGAGGCGACTCTCGGGAGCGGCGACCACGAGTCGCACTACGACCTCGGCATCGCGTATCGCGAGATGGGCTTGCTCGACGATGCGATCGCGGAGTTCCGCAGCGCGATGCAGAGCCCGACACGGCGCATCGACTGTCTGCACATGCTCGGTCTCTGTGCGCTGGAGCAGGCCCGTTCGGACGAGGCCATCGACCTGTTTGCGCACGCACTCGGGGCGCCGGACGTCGCGCAGGAGCAGGAGCTCGCGATCCGCTTCGAGCTCGGGCGGGCCTACGCGCAGTCGGGCGACCTCGAGAGGGCGCGCAGTGCCTGGGAGAAGGTGGCTTCCGTCGACCCCGACTTCTGCGAGGTGAGCGAGCTGCTGGTGGGCCTGGTTGCGCACGAGGCCCCGCCCGCCGCAGCGCTCGAGTCCTTCGGCGACCTGATCGCGGAAGCGGAGGGGGACTCCTCGCCGCCCCCGGCTTCCGAACACGAGTCCTTCGACGACCTGCTCGAGGAGGCGAGGGCCGAGTTCGCTTCCGAGGACTCCGAGGGGGCCGCAAGCAGCGGCGAGCGCCCGGTGAAGAAGGAGAGCGCGCCGCCTCCCAAGCCGCGGCGCCGGAAGATTTCGTTCGTTTGAGGAGGGGACGTGGACCACCTGCGGCACTTCGGTCTCTCGGAGGATCCGTTCCGCGACGAGCTCCGCGTGCGCGACTTCTGCGCAACGCGTGCCGTTCGCGACGCGTTGCTCCGCATCGAGCGGGGTCTCCGGCAGGGCCGCGGGCTCGGCATCCTCTCGGGCGCGCCCGGGTGCGGCAAGAGCATGCTGCTGCGCCGCATCCTCGATGGCCTCGAGGAGGAGGTCTTCGAAGCCAGCATGCTGGTGGTGCTGCCCGGCGCCGGCGAGGCGGGGGGACTGCTCGTGCGCTTCGCCAAGCACCTCGGCGTCGAGCAGCCGGCGAAGGAGCGCCAGGCGCTGCTCGGACAGATCTTCGAGCGGCTCGCGATCGTGCGCGAGGAGGGTCGCCAGGCCGTGCTGCTCGTCGATGACGCCGACGTTCTCGGCGGCAGTGGCGCGCTCGCCGAGCTGATCGGGCTGCTGCGCCTCGAGTACGAGGATCGCCGACTGCTCTCGCTCGTGCTGGCGGGCTCGAGCGGCCTCGACGCCGCGATCGCGGGCGACCCTGGGCTCGCCCACCGCACCGACTTTCGCGCAAGGCTCGACTCTCTCGACCCGCAGGACGCCGCCGCCTACCTCGCGCACCGGCTCCAGAATGCCGGAGGCGATCCCGGGATCCTGGCGCCGGATGCGGTCGAGGCCATCCACCGCCTCGGCCGGGGGCTCCCAGGGTTGATGAACCGCCTCGCGGACAACGCGCTCTTCGAGGCATTCCTGTGCGGCCGCGGGCGCGCGACCCGCGCCGACGTCGAGCGCGCCCACCGCGATCTCGGCTTCGACCCGGTGCCGCAGGCGCCCGCGCGTGCGCCGGCATGCGAGGAGTCCGCCCCGAGGGACTCGTGGCGCGCTGGGGCAGAAAGCCCGCCTGAAGAGACGGACGCGGAGCCGCTGCCCGCGGAACTCGATCCCTTCGCAGCCGACGACGACTCGCTGGGCGACCTGGACTCCGAGCTCGAAGCGATCTTCGAGGGAGTCGATGCGTCCCCGATGCCCGCGCAGCGCCGCTCGCGCATCGACGGCGGCCAGCCCCTCGTGGCCCGGCTCCTCGAGGACTGAGACCCCCTCCAGGGGCCGTCCCTGCGAAGCGCCGGCCTTTGCTCCGTCTTGCCCGGCCTGCGGCTCCGTGTCATGCTGATCCGGACGCGGGAATAGCTCAGTTGGTAGAGCATCAGCTTCCCAAGCTGAGGGTCGCGGGTTCGAATCCCGTTTCCCGCTCCAGTTTCAGTTGCGCCGGGGTGCGCCCCCGGCCGACGGTCGGACGCGCTTTGTTTGCGCCGGTGCCGGCCCGATGCTCTGGAGGAAGATTCGATGGCCACGCGAAAGAAGAAGTCTCCCGCAAAGAAGTCCGGCCGGGGTGGAAGCGGCGCAAGCGCGCGTGCGCGTACGGCCTTTGCCCGCTTCGAGGCCGAGCTCCCTCCGAATCTGAGAGACTTCTCGAAGCGGGCGCAGCGCGGGCTGTCCCGGCTCGAGAAGCAGATCGAGAACGCCCAGCGCGACGCGCGCCGGCGTTGGACGCGGCTGCTGCGCGAGGTGAGCCACCAGCTCGGACGCCTCGAGTCCGTGGGAGAACGCCGCTGGCGCGTGCAGAGCCTCCAGGCGCGTCGCGAAGCCGTTCGGCTCCTCCAGCGCCTCGAGAAGGCGATCGAGCCTCCCAACGCGAAAGGCCGCAAGGCCCCCGCGAGCAAGCCCACGCGGAGCGTCGCGTCGCCCAAGCCGGCGGCCACGGTTTCGCGGGCTGCCGCGCCGCGCCAGCCGGTGGCTGCGCCCCCGCGTTCCGCCGCCCCCGCCGCGCCGCAGACGCCGCCCGTTCCGTCGACGGAGGGTCCGGGAGGCGGCTTCTGACGTCGCGCTGTTGCGGGGCCTCGCCACCCGCCGGGAGTGGGCGGTCCAATCGGGTCGCGCGCGGCGCTTGCGTGGATCCGGGATCGCGGCGCTAGAGGAGGCTCTCGGATGACGACGATCGGTCTGGTTCTCTTCGACGATGCGGAGGAGCTCGACTTCGTCGGACCGTGGGAGGTCTTCACGATGGCCACCGCGGACCTTGCCGACTCCCGCGTGCTGACCCTCGCGGAGCGTCCCGGGCCGGTGCGCTGCGCGAAGGGACTCCGCGTGCTTCCCGACTGCGATTTTGCGAGCGCCCCGGATCTCGACGTCCTGCTCGTCCCGGGAGGGCAGGGCACGCGGCGCGAGGTCGACAATCCGGTGCTGCTCGACTGGCTGGCGAAAACGGCCGCGCGTTGCCAATGGGTCACGAGCGTCTGCACCGGATCGCTGCTGCTGCACGCGAGCGGACTGGCGGCCGGCCGGCGCATCACGACGCACTGGGCCTTCGTCGAGGCGCTGCGCGGCCGGGCGCCCGACGCCACCGTCCTCGAGGGGGTGCGTTACGTGCGCGACGGAAACCTGGTGACGGCGGCCGGTGTCTCGGCCGGGATCGACATGTCCCTATGGCTCGTCGGGCAGATCTGGAGCGTCGATCGAGCCCGCGCGACGCAGCGCTTCATGCAGTACGACCCGGCACCGCCCTACCCGGCGGACGTCTGATTCCCCAGCGTCGAGTGCGCCTCGCGCTGCAAGGCCTCGCGCTCGCGGTCCTGATCTCGGCGGGCGCAGCGGCGGCGGAGCCGGTCGTCGTGATCGCGGAGGCCGGGGACGGCGCGGGCCACGCACTCCGCGGCCCCAGGGGCCTCGCCCTGGATGCCTCGGGGAACCTCTACGTCGCGGGCTTCCTGAGCCATAACGTCTTCCGCATCTCGGCATCCGGGCAGGTGACGCAGATCGCCGACGCCAGTGGAGACGGCGCCGGGAACCCGCTGCAGGGCCCGCGTGCACTCGCGGTCGATGCGCAGGGGAACGTCTTCGTCGCGGCCGAGGCGACCCACACGCTCTTCCGCATCACGCCGAAGGGAGAGATCGGTGTCGTCGCCGGTGGCACGCTGCGCCCGGTCGGGCCGCCCTTGCGCCGACCCTCGCACGTGGTGGTGGGTCCGGAAGGCGAGGTCTACGTCGCGGGGCAGGGCTCGAGCAACGTCCTCGTGGTGCCGCCGCAGGGCCCGGTCCGCGAGCTGATCGGAACGCGGGGCGACGGAACGCATCCCTTCCGACGCCCGAACGGCCTCGCGGTCGACCGGAGCGGCAACGTCTATGTGGTCGGGGCCCGCACGGACAACGCGTTTCGGGTGAGCCCTTCCGGAAAGATCGAGCGGATTCTCGATGCAAGGGGCGCGGGGCCCGAACGAGGTCTCCGCTTCCCGGACGCCGTCGCGGTAGACGCCGCAGGCAACGTCTACGTCGCGGGAAACAACAGCGGAAACGTGCTGGCGGTGGCTTCGGACGGGAGCGTCCGGCAGCTGGTGGGTGCGCAGGACCCTGAGGACGGGAGCTGGCTCGGCGCGCCTACCGAGCTCGCACTCGCGCCCGACGGGCGGCTCTACGTGGCACGCATGGGCGAACGGGCGCTCCAGCGCATCGAGTCCGACGGAAAGCCGCGACGCGTTCTCGACGAGACCGGTCCAGATGGGAAGCGCAGACTGCGCATGGCGCGCGGCCTGCTGATCGATCCGGCGGGCGACGTCTACGTCGCGGGCCTCGGGAGCCACAACGTGCTGCGCATCCCGGCCGCGGCAGCGAAGCCGCCCGCGGGCGGCGCCACCCCGAGCGGGCCTGCTAGAGGCCTCGATCGAGCGCCGACTGGGCCGCCTGGAGATTCTTCACGACCGTGAGCCGGTCGCCTCCGCCAGTCTGGAGGCTGCGCTCGAACTGATCGATCGCCTTGGCATGCTCGCCGTTCAGGTAGTAGAGGTAACCGAGGTTGTTCAGCGCCGCCTGCTCGCTGCCGGTCCTGCGGAACTCGACCATGGCTTCGTCGTAACGGCCCTGGCGGCCGACGGCGAGGCCGAGATTGTTGTGAACCGCCGCATCGACCGGATCGAGCAGGATCGCCGCTCGGAACGCCTCTTCGGCCTTCGCGAACTCGCCACTGGTGAGATAGGAGACGCCCAGGTTGTTCACGATGCGCGCATCCTTCGGCGAGAGGCCGTGCGCCCGCTCGGCGAACTCCCGGGCGCGTGCGTGCTCGTCCTGGAGGTCGTAGACGACCGCGAGCCAGTAGAGGGCCGACGCCGACTCGGGATCGAGCTCCACCGCGCGTTCGAGCGATTCGCGCGCCGCTTGCAGGCGATTCTGCGCGAAACGCGCGAGGCCGAGACCCGCGTGCGCCTCGGACGAGTCCGGGTGGTCGTCCACGATCTCGGAGAAGAGTGCTTCGGCGCGCTCGGGGTTCTTCGAGACCTCCACGAAGCCGATCCGCGCCCGCGGGGTCGGATTCTCGGGATCCTGGCGGGCGGCCTGCGCGTAGCTCCAGATCGCCTCGCCGCCCCGCCCACCGGCGAGGAGCCGATCGGCCTCTGCGAGCCGCTCTTCCACCGTCTGTCGTTTGGGCGGATCGGGATCCATCGCGGCGCTGCGCGCGCGCCGTGCGTCGAGCACCTCCTGCTGCGCCGCATCGGGACCGAGCCAGGCGCAACCGGGCAGGGCCAGCAGGAGCGTGAGCGCGAGGAGCGTCCTTGCCGCGAGCGGCATGCGGCGCTGCCTAGCCCTTCTTCTCGCCGAAGAACGCGAACATCTGCATCAGACCGGGACCGATCGTCACGATCAGCGTTGCGACGAAGATGATCAGCGTCGGGAACATCATCTTGAGCGGCGCCTTGCCCGCCTGCTCCTCGGCGCGCAGCAGCCGCTGCACCCGAAGGCTGTCTGAGTGCACGCGCAGGGTGTCGGCGACGCTCGTGCCGAAGCGCTCCGTCTGCACCAGCATCGCGACGAGTGAGGCGACCTCGCTCACACCGGTGCGCTCCGCCAGCGCGCGCAGCGCGTCCGTGCTCGACTTGCCGGCGCGGATCTCGAGCGTCACGAGCTCGAACTCGGCGGACAGGATCGGGTTCGAGCGGTGGAACTCGCGGGCCACGCGGGCGAGGCTCGCATTGATGCCGAGGCCCGCTTCGACGCACACCACCATCAGGTCGAGCGCGTCGGGGAGGCCGAGGATGATGCTCATCTGGCGCTCGGAGCGGGCCCGATCGAGCCAGAAGCTCGGCGCCACGAGGCCGACGCCGGCCGAGCAGCAGAGCATCACGATGAGCTTGAGCTCCGAGACGTCCCAGGCGGGACTCGAGAGCATCAGCAGGAAGGGGAGGAGCAGCGCCAGCACCAGGCGGGTGGTCATGTAGAGGCCGACCGCGGAATCGCGACGGTAGCCGGCTTCCACCAGGCGCTTGCGGATGCGCGAGGCCGCCTCGCCCTGGGTCGACTTCGACGCGAAGGGGATCAGCAGCTTCAGCAGCCAGCTCGTCTGGTCCCCCGCGCCCTCCGCACCATCGAGCACCGGGATCCGCGCCGCGGAGCCGTCCGCCAGCTTGGCGAGGCGCCGCTTGACGGTTTGATTGGGGGCGAAGCTCGTCGCGCCGAGCACGAGGGCCGCGCCGGCGACGAACACGAGAACGAGGAGCAGCGCCATGGCTCCCTCCCTAGACCTTGATCATCGCCATGCGGCGGCAGATCACGTATCCGATCACCACCAGCACGAACGAGATCAGTGCGAGGAACTGGCCGCCCTCCTCCTCCCAGAGCGGGGCGACGTAGTCCCGGTTCACCGCGTAGAGGGCCCCGACCATCACGAGGGGCCAGCCGGCGAGCAGATTCGCGGAGGCCCGCCCCATCGCCGTGAGCGCCTTCACCTTGCCGTAGATCTTGAAGCGCTCGCGGATCACGCGCGACAGATTCTGGAGTACCTCGGCCAGGTTGCTCCCGGTCTCCTGCTGGATCGAGATCGCCGTCACGAAGAAGGGAAGGTCCTCCGACTCCACGCGGTAGGTCAGGTTGGCGAGGGCAAAGCGCACGTGCTGCCCGAGCTGGATCTCGTGGGCGACCTGGCCGAACTCGCTTCCGATCGGGTCGGGCAGTTCCTTGCCGATCATCTGCAGACCCGTCGAGAGCGAGTGGCCGGCGCGCAGCGCGCGGATCAGCAGGTCCAGCGCGTCGGGGAGCTGTGCCTCGAAGAGGTCGCGGCGCTTGTTCCTGAGGCGCGAGAGCTGGATCCACGGCACGAGGCCGATCATCGAGCAGAGCGTCGCCATCGCGATGTCCTCGAAGAGGACCATGCCGACGAACCAGCCGCCGGTGAAGAGGCCGACGGAGAGCAGCACGAAGCGCTCCGGGCGGACCGAGAGCCCCGCCCGGTAGAGGGAGAGCTCGAGGTTCTCTCCGAAGGGCAGGGAGCGCACGATCCGGTCGAGCAGCGAGACGCCTGCGCGCGTCGCGCGCAGGATCGACTCCTCGTCGCGCGTCTCGGGAGCCTGGAGCACGGCCGCCATCTGGCGCAGCCGCTTGCGCGCCGCCGAGACCTGTCGGCCGCGGCGGTTGCTCACGAGCTCCTGGAGACCCTCCACCGCCAGCAGCACGGAGAGGAAGATCAGTACGTAGAGGATCGGAGACATGCAAGTCCTCCCGTCAGACGGCTTCGCGCTCGCGGCGCTCGAACAAGTGGGACGGCAGCTCGATCCCCGCGAGCTTCAGGCGCTTGGTGAAGTGCGGGCGGATCCCGGTGGGCACCAGCTCTCCCAGCACCTGCCCGTCCTTGTCGACGCCGTAGCGCTCGAAGTGGAAGATCTCCTGCATGGTGACGACCTCGCCCTCCATGCCGGTGATCTCCTGCAGGCTCGTGAGCCGGCGCTTGCCGTCCGAGAGCCGCTCGAGCTGGATCACGACGTCGATCGCCGAGGCGATCTGGTTGCGGACGGCGCGGGGCGGGATGTCGAGGCCCGTCATCGCGACCATCGTCTCGGCGCGCATCAGCGCGTCGCGCGGCGAGTTGGCGTGAATCGTGGTCAGCGATCCGTCGTGGACGGTGTTCATCGCCTGGAGCATGTCGAGGCACTCGCCGCCGCGGACCTCGCCAACGATGATGCGATCGGGCCGCATCCGGAGGCTGTTGATGACGAGGTCCCGCTGCGCGATCAGGCCGCGGCCTTCGATGTTGGCCGGCCGGGTCTCGAGGCGCACCACGTGGTCCTGGCGCAGCAGGAGCTCCGCCGAGTCCTCGATCGTGACGATCCGCTCGTGGTCGGGAATGAAGCTCGAGACGACGTTCAAGAGCGTGGTTTTTCCTGCGCCCGTACCGCCCGAGATCAACACGTTGAGACGCGCCCTCACGATGCCGGAGAGCACCTGTACCGATTCTGGGGTGAGTGCGCCCATGGCGACCAGGTCGTCCGCACCGAGCGGGTCGGTCCCGAAGCGCCGGATCGACATGATCGGTCCGTCGAGCGCGAGCGGCGGAATGATCGCGTTCACGCGCGACCCGTCCGCGAGGCGAGCGTCGACCATCGGCGTCGTCTCGTCGACGCGACGCCCGATCGCGGAGACGATCTTCTCGATGATGCGCATCAGGTGGGTGTTGTCCTTGAAGCGGGCGGAGGTCCGCTCGAGGCGTCCACGTCGCTCGACGTAGATCTGGTCCGACCCGTTCACCAGGATGTCCGAGATCGTGGGATCGGCGAGCAGCGGCTCGAGCGGGCCGAGGCCGAAGACTTCGTCCTGGATCTCGCGCACGAAGCGATCGCGCTCGTCGAGCGTGAGCAGGATCTTCTCCTCCTCGAGGATCCGCTGGGTCGCGAGGGCCACGTCCTGCCGGATCCGGTCCTCGCTCACCTTCGAGAGCTTGGCCAGGTCGAGGTTCTCGAAGAGGCGGTTGTGGACCCGCGACTTGAGCTCCTGGTAGGCGACTTCCGGGGGCGGCCCGGCGGGAGTCGTCTCCGGCTTCTTCTTCGGCTCGCCTGCCTTCGGCCCGCGCGCCTCCCGCCCCTTGAGACGTTCAAGCAGTGCCATTTTCCACCTTCTTGAAGAGGCGGCGCACGCGCGCGGCCAGGTTGTCCGAGTCCTCCCCTTGCGTCTCGACCTCGAGGCCGGACCAGGCATGTGCCGAGCGCGCCAGCGCCACGTAGGCCAGGTGCAGCGGCGAGCGGGGAGCGATCTCGCCGAGCGGGCGGCCCTCGTTCACGCTGCCGACGGTGTTCGGATAGTCGTTCGGCAGGTGCGTGTCGGGGGCGCGGCCCAGGAACTGCGAGAACTCCTTGTCGGTCACGGCATCGCGGCGGGAGTAGCGGTTCGCAATCGGATGGATCTTCGCATCCGAGTGCCCGAGGCGGCGCAGCAGATCGAGGTGCTGTCGCGCGTGGTTGAGCGTCGGAACGTCGAGTGAGGTGATCAGCAGGATCTCGGAGGCGAGGTCGAGCGCGCGAACGCTGGCTTCGTTCCAGCTGCGGGAGACGTCGAGCACGACGAAGTCGAACTCCTCGCGCAGGATCGAGATCACGCGCTCCACGTGGACGCCGCGTACCAGCTCGGCCTCCTCGACGCGCTCCGGCGCTGCGAGGATCTGGACGCCGCTGCGGTGCCCCTGGAGAAGCCCGCGCAGATAGGTGGCGTCGAGGTCGTCGGCCTGCTTCACGACGTGCGCCAGGGTGTAGGTCGGACGCACGTCGAAGTGCAGGGCCACGTCGCCGAGCGGGTAGTTGAGGTCCACGACGACCGTGCGGCTCCCCAGGGCCTGGAGCGCCGCGGCGAGCTGACAGGCGACCACCGTGGCGCCCACGCCCCCCTTGGCGCCCATCACCGCGAGCACGGGTGCGAGCCTCCCGGTGGGAACGGCAGGGCGGCTGTCGAGCACGAGCCGGTCCACCAGCTCTCGGACCGCTTCGCGGCTCGGAGCGGGCGGAAAGAACTCCCGCGCGCCCTGCTTCATCGCGCGCAGGATGACCTGGCTGTCCTCCTGGGGTCCGCAGACGGCGAGGATCGGTCGCGGCGCCGGCAGCCGGTCGAGAAGATCGAGCGTGTCGTGCGGGCAGAGGCCGAGATCGGCGAAGAGGGCGTCGGGCTGGTGCTCGCGCAGCGCCTCGAAGAGCGCGTCCTCGTCGGATACCACGGCGACCACGTGAGCGTGCCCCGCGGACTGGAGCCGCGTGCGGATCTCGGAGCCGAACTCGTCCTGCTCGGAGTAGACCAGGAACTTGATGTCTGCCACAGGAGCTCTCCTTCCTTCCTTCAGCGCACGAGCACCGGGAAATCCGCCCGGATGCCGAAGTCTTCCCCGCCGGTCCCGGTGGGACCGATGGGGCACTCGGCAAAGAGCGGGTCGCTCGGACACAGGAAGCGGCCCTTGATGATCTTGTCCGGGGTCACGATGACCTCCCGGATCTCGAAGCATACGAAGCCGACCATGTCCGCGACGGTTCCGCCGGCGCAGTGGTCGTCGGTCTGGCACTCGATCACCGGCAGGCCGACGACCCACGAGTCGTTGACACCGGTGTGCGGGAGGTAGCGGTCCGTGCCGGCCCCGTTGCCGACGTAGCCCCCGCTTCCCTGCATGCGCTGGTCGACCTCGTCGATGAGCGGTGTCTTGGTGCCGTTGTCGACGAAGATCGGGAAGAGGCCGGGGACCTCCTCCTGGTAGCCCGTCTCGATGATGTCGAGCACGTCCGGCACGTTCACGCCGGGCTGGTCGCCATCGAACTGGGTCCAGCAGGCGTTCTGCTCGGCGGTGTTGTTGAACTCGAGGCAGGTGACCGTGTTCGCGCCCTCGGTCTGCGGGGTATCGAGCGCGCAGGGGTTCACGGTGCTCGCGATCGTGTCGCAGTAGTCGGCCTCGCAGTCCGCTCCGCGCAGCTTGCAACAGTCGATCGCGATCGGCAGATCGAGCTTGCCCGGGCCCAGCCGGCCGGCGAAGCCCAGGTAGGAGGTTGCGTGGGCGCTCACCGCGAAGCTGGTACGGCCGAGGATGCGCGCCATGAAGGCCGGAATCGGGCTGTTCGCCGCGCCGTCCGAGCGGCTCACGACATCCACCGCATTCACCTGGTTCGGGTCCGAGAGGTCGACGCTCGAATCGAAGGTTCGCGAGGCGAGGTCCCAGTGCCCGTAGTGGATGTCTGCCGAGTCGACGACGACGCCGCCCGGTGCCGCCACCGAGGGGTTGAGACCGGCCTGGTCCACCACCGCGCTCTCGGCCTCGCTGAGCGTCACCGAGGGCCCGACCTTCTCGATCAGGTTCGCACCCCCGGCGAGCGCCGCTGCATCCGTGGCGTTCTGGAGCTGCGTGCGCGCGGCCCAGACGAGTCCCACGTCGATCGCGAGCGCCCCGGCCGCGATCAGCGCGACCAGCGCGACGAGCACGGTGATCATCGCGACGCCGCGTCGTCCGCGGCGCTGACTGCCCTTTTCGTTCGTTTGGTTGGCTCGTTGCATGGCTCTAGCCTCTTCCGGGTGCAGGGCGCGTTTCAGCGCTACCCGCCCGTCACGATCGCCGGCATCGAGGGCGTGTGCGCGCCGCCCTGTCCCCGGTGGTAGCGGTCCATCACGTCCTCGCCGGTGATCCCGTCGAGTCCCTGAGGACCCGGCTCGTTCGCGCGCCCGGCCTCCGGGTCCGCGATCTGGGCGTTCATGTTCTCGCGGTGTGCGTTACCCATGTTCTGGGCCACCAGCGAGTGCTCGCAGCCCACGAGCGGGAGGGCGAGCAGCGCCGTCGCGATGCACAGAGCGGAGATCTGCCTGGTCACTTCGACTCTCCTTCCGGCGTGGCGGTCACTCGGTGGCCGACGTCGCCGATCATGCCGCCCGGCTGGGCGGTTTCTCCGGGGTATCCCTCGAGCTTGCCGAGGAGATAGAACTCGAGTGCGCTGGGCTCGATGAACGAGTCCGTGGGAAGCGGATGCGGGCCGGGCCCGAGCGGCTTCACCAGGTGCGGCGTCACGATGATCACCAGCTCCGTCTGGGCCTTCTGGTAGAGACTGCTGCGGAAGAGGTTCCCGAGGATCGGAATGTCGCCGAGCAGCGGATAGCGGCCCGAGAGCTGGCGCACCGATTCGCTGAGCAGGCCCGCGATCGCGAAGCTCTGCCCGTCCTTGAGCTCGACGGCCGTCGTCGCCCGACGCGTGACGAAGCCCGGTACGATCGTGCCGCCGACCTCGGTCCCGAGCGTGAAGTCGACGTCGCTCACCTCGGGTGCGACCGCGAGATGGATGCGGTCGGGGCCGAGAACGGTGGGCGTGAAGCCGAGACCGACGCCGAAGTCCTTGAACTCGACCGTGATCGAGCCGAAGGCGCCGCCCTGGGCGATCGGGATCGGCACCTCGCCGCCGACCAGGAAGCTGGCCGTCTCGCCGCTGCGGGCGAGCAGCGTCGGCTCGGCCAGCACCTTGCCGAGACCGCGCTCGTCGAGGGCGTCGAGGAACACCGCGAGCTGCTCGAGGGCTCCGTAGCCCGAGAGCAGGGCCGCGAAGTTCACCGCGTCCGAGATCGGGATCTCGCCCAGCGCGTCGGCGGGGCCGGAGAGACCCTGGATGAAGCTTGCGACGTTGATCGTGCCGCTGCCGGCCTCGATCAGCGCGTTGAAGTTCATGCCGAACTCGCGGTTCAGCGTCCGCGACATCTCGGCGATCACGACCTTCAGCATCACCTCCTGGTTGCCGCCGACCTGGAGCAGGTTCACGATCTTCCCGGTGCTCTCAGCGCCCAGGTAGGCCTCCGAGACCTCGAGGGCCTGCTCGAGCTTGATGGCGCTCGGGACCGAGCCCTTCAGCACCGTGGCGTGGCCCGTGCTCTCGACCGTGATGTCCTCGACCTCGAGGATGCGGCGCAGCTCCGCCTGGAGCTGGGACTGCGCGCTGCTGACGTGGACGTCGATCGCCGCCTGGAGGCGCCCGCTGGGATCCCAGACGAGCACGTTGGTGGTGCCGACGGCCTTCGCGACGAGCTGGAGCTCCGTCGAGTTCAGGACCACGACGTCGAGGATCTCGGGGCTCCCCACCGCCACGCGCTTCACCGAGTAGCCCGCCTTCAGGAACATGGACTTGCCGCGTTCCATCGCGAGCTGGCGGAGCACGTCGGTCGCGTCGCCCGAAGGGTCGAGGTGGACCACCGCGTCTCCGGGCGCCGCTGCGAGCACCTGGGTCGTCGATGTGGCCGCCGCGGGCCCGGCAAGGCCCAGGGCGAGCGCCAGTGCCAGCACGCTCCCCCGTCGCGTTGCTCGCGCGCGTCGCGCGCAGGCCGTAGAAGTGGACATGGTCTTGTTCTCCCTGGTCTTTTCGTCTGACCCTTAGAAGCTCTTGACGGAAACGCTCGAGCCCGTGATGACCTGGACGCTGGGTCCCGCCTGCACCGCCACCTTCGGCTTGCGCGCCGGCCCACCGCCGAGCAGGGTGGCCACGCTCACGGGCTGGGTCTTCACCTCCTCGTGATCCGCGGGGCTGCGCAGCGCGAGCTGGAGGCGACCCTCGTGGGCCGCGTAGGTGAGCTCCTCGGACTGCTTCGGAGTGACCTCCATCGTCACCACGCTCACGAGCTCGGGGTCGCCGTTCTTGGCCTCCTCGAGCTTCTGATCGATCGCGAGCACGGTGATGTCCTGGAGGATCAGCTTCGTGTAAGGGAGCTTCTCCTGGGTATCGATGCGGCGGAGCGTGGCGAGCACGTCCACGCGCGTCCCGGGCGCGACGAAACCGGCGACGCCGACCACCGGGTCCACCTTCACCGAGACCGCCCGCTTGGCATTCGTGATCACCGAAGGCAGGCCCGCCTGCGACCCGATCGGCAGCAGCGAGGACTCGAGCACCGGCTCGCCGCGCGTGAGAGGGCGCCGCAGCACCCGTCCGCTGAGCTGCGCGGGGTCCGCGTAGGCGCCCGTCGGGACGTAGTCGCGCGGCCAGTCGACGGTGTCGAGCTGGAGCGCGATCAGCGCCGACCCCACCGTGACGTCGGCTCGTGCCACCACCACCGCGGTGGTGGCGACGGCCGGCTGGGCCGCGCTGGATGCCCGGTCCTCGAGGACGCTGCGGGCCGTGAAGGCGGCAGCGATCCCGAAGACGATCGCCAAGCCGAAGAACAAGAGTGCGCGTCGATTCTGCATGGTGTCCTCGCTCCTAGGTCCCAAGAGACCCGATCAGCTGGTTCCCTCGTTTCGCATCACGGAGTTGCCCACGAGGTCGATGCTCGGGCTTACGCTTGCGGCGAATCCGGGGAGAACCTTGAACGTGTACGGAAGGGTTACGGTGACGGTGCTGCTCGTCGTGCTGGTACCGCATACCCCGGAGATGGCGATATCGGCGTCCGCGAGGACGATCCCGAGCGGCGACGCGTAGTCCTTCACGCGCTGGCGCACCTCGGCCTCGACCGTGCCGGTGTTGCAGCCGGAGCGGAATACGACCGCGGTACGCGCACCCTCGCGGGCGGCGTTGCTGAGCGTCTGCCAGCGCCCGAAGAGGACGCCGAACTCGACGATCGAGAAGACGAGCATCAGCAGGACCGGCAGGATGATCACGAACTCAACCATCGCCATCCCGCGAGCTCGACGAGAGGTCTTCAGTTCCATGGGGTCCCCCAGATCTGGAAAGCACACGCCCCGAGAGCCATCGCCACCGCGAAGGGCAGGCCATGCGCGGCCGCGGATCCGGCGGCGGGGCGGAAGTAGGTGAGTCGTCGCGTGAGCAGGGTCGCGTGGGCCGAGCGCAGCCAGCGCCCGAGCAGGTCGAGCAGGCCGCCCTGAACGGCGACGAAGGCCACCGCCAGGAGCCCCCCCACGACCAGCATCCACCAGAACACGCCCAGGAAGGTCTCCGCACCCCACAGCGCGCCGAGCACCATTCCCGCCTTCACATCGCCGGCACCGAGCCAGCCGAGCGCGAAGGGGATGAATCCCACGCCGAGCGCGGCGGCGACGCCGAGCAGCGCGAAGCCCGCGCCGGCGAAGCCGGCGTGCAGCGCACCCAGCGCGATGGCGCCGAGCAGGGACGGGAAGGTCAGCCAGTTCGGTATGCGCAGGCTGCGGACATCCTGGTGCACGGCCAGCAGGAGGAAAGCCGCTGCCCACCCGAGGGCGGGCAGCGGCGTTTCCTTCCCAGGGGTCCACACGAGACTCGCTGCCGCGAGCAGGGCCACCGCGATCGCAATCGCTTCGCGGACCGGTTGGGCCGCATCGGCGAGCCGCGGCGCGCTCGAGGGCGCGTGCGGGGAGGTTTCGATCGCGAGACTCATGTGGATTCTTGCCGATCTCGACAGTTACGGCGTGGCCGGATTGATCTCGGCCTCGATGTCGCCGAGGGCCGCGTCGATGTTCGTCGCGAGATCGCCCCAGAAGGCCGCGGCGGCGACGGCGAAGACGACGCCGACGATCGCCCACTCGACCATTTCCATTCCATCCTGCTCGATGACGAGGCGCTTGACGGTGTGCCAGAGCATTGCTGCTTCTCCTAGTTGCTTGAGTTCGTTCTCTCGCCCTGTCCGGATCCGATCCCCGGAATCCGTTGCGCAGGGATGCCGGGTACTAGAGCAAGAGCCGTGCCGAATGGGTGGATTCGGCTACGGAGTGCGCAAGCGAATCCGTAACTCCGCAGGGTGTCGCGCTTCCATCGGCGGGACGCGCGTCGGATGCGCGTGTGCAGCGGCTTGCGCATCGCAGCCGTATCGGGGGTCAGGGGTGCCGTAATTTGTCGGCACCCTCCCCGCTATGGCGCAGCTTGCGTAGGTCCGCGCGTCAGTCGTCGCACTGGGTCGACGATGGAGAGATCCGCTGACACGCGAAGGCCTGCGTCACGCCGCGCGCGAGTACGGCGCAGGCGGTGGAGAGGCCCTCGCGGATGGCTTTCTCGCGATCGGCGCCGGAGGCCCTGCGGCAGGCGTGCTCGCCCTCGAAATCGACGCAGACCTCGCAGCGCACGCCCGTTTCGCGAGCCGTCGCGAGCAAGAGCGCAGCGAGGAAGAGCGCAGCGAGCGCCAGACCGACGAGGGTTCGGCTGCGGCCGGAAGTCAACGCGCGCCACCTGCCATGCCCGGAAGAGCCTAGCGGAGGCGGGCGGGGCCCCCGCGCTCGCATGCCGTGGAACCCGGGGGAGCGATCAGTCACACTCGCGCGTGGGGAGGGGAGCAATGCCTGCGTGGCTCGGGTTCCCGCAGAAGCCCCTCCACCGCATCGGGCGACGGCTGCGCTTCCGCATGCTCGGGTGGCTCAGCAATCGGCCTCCCAACTCGAAGCGCATCTACCTCGTGAGCGTCGGAGATCGCCGCTACAAGCGGGTGGTCTTCTCCGACTCGCATCAGGCCGAGATCGCTGCGGCGCGCCTCGAGGCCTTCGGGCCCTCCGCGATCTACCCGGCGCTCGTCCTCCAGCGCGAGCGCGAGCTTTGGGTCGAGTACGTGGAGGGGGAGGCGTTGCGCCAGGCCGATGGCGAGGTGGTCGCCCAGCTGGCTGACCTCTTCGCGGTTCTGTACCGGCGCGAGCCGCGCAGCGAGCCGATCGAAGCCACAGCCTTCGCGTGGGCGCTCCACCGCGACCTGGGTTTCCTCCGCGACGTGGGGGTGATCTCCCAAGTCACGCACCGGCAGCTGGACGAGGTCGCCGGCAAGCTCGCTCCGAAGCAGGTGTGGGTGGGCTACGACTGCACCGATGCGATCCTGAAGAACTTCGTACGGGATCGCGACGGGCGCATCCGCGGCATCGACGTCGAGAGCCTCGGGGCCGACCAGCTGCTGGGGAGCGGCGTCGCCAAGGCCGCGGTACGCTGGCTCGGCCCCTTGCGCAGCGCGTTCCTCGCAGAACTTCGGGAGCGAGAGGTTCCCGATTTCATTGCCTACTTCCCCTTCGTGGAGCTGAGCTTTCTCGCGTTCTGGCAGAAATCCTCGTTCCTCGAGAAGAAGCGGCGGTTCGTGGATCCCTCCCTCTTCGACCGCTTCCTGCGATAGCCGCTTTGGGCAGAGACGGCCATCATCTCGCCATCTTCCTGCGTTCGCTGGTCGGTGGGGGTGGCGCCGAGCGGATGATGGTGACGCTCGCGGGCGCCCTTCACGAGCGGGGTCACCGCGTGGACCTCGTGCTCGGGCGCGCGGTCGGGAACTTCCTCGACGAGATCCACCCGGGCGTGCGCGTCGTCGATCTCGGTGTGCGCACGATCCTGACGGCGCTGCCGGCGCTGCTGCGCCTGCCGACCGAAGCCCTGCACCTGCTCCCGGCCTTCTTGCCGCCGGCGCCGCCGCGGGTGCTCGGCTGCATTCCCGCCCTCGCGCGCTACCTCCAGAGGGAGCGCCCCGAGGCGATGCTCTCGGCGCTCAACTACTCGAACCTCGCGGCCCTCTGGGCGCGCCGACTGGCGGGCGTGCCGACGCGGCTCGTGGTGAGCGAACGCAACACGCTCTCGCTGCGCGCATCGCGCTCGAGCCAGCGGAGCCTGCGCGCGCTCCCGGCGATGATCCGCCGCTTCTATCCGTGGGCCGATGCGGTGACGGCGGTCTCCGATGGGGTCGCCGACGATCTCGCCCGGGTCTCCGGCCTGCCGCGCTCGGAGATCGTCACGACCTGGAATCCGGTCGTCTCGCCGGCGCTGTACGAGGCGGCCGCGCAGCCGCTCGAGCACGCGTGGTTTCGGCCCGGAGAGCCCCCGGTCGTGCTGGGCGTCGGCAAGCTGCGCCCGCAGAAAGATTTCGCGACGCTGATCGACGCCTTCGCGAAGGTGCGCGCGAAGCGGCCCGCGCGCCTGATGATCCTCGGCGAGGGCTCCGAGGAGGGCCGCTTGCGCGTCCGGGCGCGCCGGCTCGACGTCTCGACGGACGTGGCGCTCGAGGGCTTCGTCGCGAATCCCTTCGCGTACATGGCCCGGGCGGCGGTATTTGCGCTCTCCTCGGCCTGGGAGGGCCTGCCCTCGGTGCTGATCCAGGCGATGGCCTGCGGCTGCCCCGTCGTGAGCACGGACTGCCCGAGCGGCCCCTCGGAGATCCTCGAAGGGGGCGCCCACGGGCCGCTGGTGCCGGTGGGCGATTCCGATGCGCTGGCCAGCGAAATCCTCCGGCTGCTCGACTCGCCCCCGGATCGCGAGGGGCCGCGGCGCCGCGCCGAGGACTTCTCGGTGGAGCGCGTCGCGCTGCGCTACCTCGCGGTGATGCTCGGGCCTTCGCAGGCGAGGGGAGAGAGCTAGCGCCGTGTGCGGCATCTGCGGCTACCTGGTGCGTGGAGAGAGCTTCCCGGCCGGCGAGCTCGAGCCGACCGTGGCGCGGATGGCCGAGACGCTACGGCACCGGGGCCCCGATTCCGGGGGGACCTGGATCGACGCGGAAGCCGGGATTGCGCTCGGCCACCGTCGCCTCGCGATCGTCGATCTCACCCCGGACGGCGCGCAGCCGATGCTGTCCTCCTGCGGCCGCTTCGTTCTCGCGTTCAACGGGGAGATCTACAACTTCCGGGAGCTGCGCTCCGATCTCGAGGCGGAGGGAGTCCGCTTCCGGGGCCGATCGGATACGGAGGTCCTGGTCGAGGCAATCGCCCGTTGGGGCAGTGCAGAGGCGCTGCGCCGCGCCAACGGCATGCTGGCCTTCGCCGCGTGGGACCGCCGCGATCGCGTGCTGACGCTCGCGCGCGATCGCCTCGGGAAGAAGCCGCTCTACTGGGGTCGCTTCGGCGACGCGATCGTCTTCGGCTCGGAGCTGAAGGCGTTGCGGGCGCACCCTCGCTTCCGCGCGGAGATCGATCGCGACGCGCTGGCGCATCTGGTGAAGTACTCCTACGTGCCGGCACCCGCCTCGATCTTCCGCGAGGTGCGCAAGCTCGAGCCCGGGACCTGGCTCGAGATCCCGGCGGCGCCGCGGGCGGCGCTACCCGCCCCGGTGGCGTACTGGTCCGCGCGCGAGGTGGCGGAACGCGGGCAGGCGCAGCGCTTCGGTGGCGACGAGGTCGAGGCGGAGGCCGCGCTCCACGATCTCCTCGCCGACGCGGTCGAGCGGCGCATGATCTCCGACGTCCCGCTCGGCGCGCTGCTCTCCGGGGGCATCGATTCGTCGACGGTGGTGGCGCTGATGCAGGCGCGCAGCAGCAAGCGCGTACGCACCTTCGCGATCGGTTTTCGCGAGGAGGCCTTCGACGAGGCGGCCCACGCGCGAGCCATCGCCTCCCACCTCGGCACCGAGCACACCGAACTCACCCTCACGCCTCAGGACGCGCTCGATGTGATCCCGCGCCTGCCGACCCTCTACGACGAGCCCTTCGCCGACACCTCGCAGATCCCGACCTTCCTGGTCTCGCGAATGGCGCGCGAGCACGTAACGGTCGCGCTCTCCGGCGACGGGGGCGACGAGCTCTTCGCCGGCTACCGGCGTTACTTCCGCTGCCTCGAGCGCTGGCGATGGCTGGCGCGCCTGCCCGCAGGGCTTCGCGGACGTGCGGCCCGCTGGCTCGAAGGGGCGGCCGCGCTCGGCTGGGCGACCGGGGCCCCGGCCGCCCTCGGGCGGCTCGGGCGCGTTGCGGAGCAGCTCGCCGCAGCGGATCTCGAGGATCTCTTCGTGCGCGCGAGCGCGCGCTGTCCGGATGCGAGCCGCTTCGTGCTCGGCCAGCCGTCTCCCGATGGCCTGCTCCACGCGCCCGAGCGCTGGCCAGGGCTGACCGAGCCGCTCGAGCGGATGATGTTTCTCGATCTTGCCGGCAACCTGCCGGAGGACATCCTCACGAAGCTGGACCGCGCGAGCATGGGGGTGAGCCTCGAGGTGCGCTGCCCGATTCTCGACCACCGGGTGGTGGAGCTCGCATGGCAGCTGCCCCCGGCCCTCAAGGCGCACGCGGACGTCGGCAAGTGGCTGCTGCGCCGCGTGCTCGAGCGCTACGTGCCGAGCGAGCTCTTTGAGCGGCCCAAGATGGGCTTCGGGATCCCTCTCGCAGCGTGGTTGCGCGGCCCGCTGCGCGACTGGGCCGAGGCGCTCCTCGACCCGCGGCGGCTGCGCCAGGCGGGGTACCTGGAGGCCGACGCGGTTCGCCAGGTCTGGTCCCAGCACCTGTCCGGCTGGCGCGATCATCGCCTGCTGCTTTGGAACCTGCTCAGCTTCCAGGCCTGGAGCGACGAAATCAGCTGAGGGTCGGCCCCGGGGCTCTGGTACTCTAGAGGGGCACCGCAGGAGGATCGGATGCATCGGAGTCCGCGAAGGCTGCTGCTGCGACTCTCGCTGGGCCTGTTCCTGACGCTCGGGCTGCTCGGGATCGCACCCCCTGGGACCGAGCCGGAAGGGGCCGTCCGCAGTGCGCCGCCGGAATCTGGCCGCGCGACGGCTTCGCGGATGTCGAACTACGAACCGCTGCGGGCAGGGCACCCGTTGCGCATCGCCGCCTACGTCCTGCACCCGGTCGGCGTGATCCTCGACTACGCGATCTTTCGTCCCTTCTATTGGGTCGGCTCGCACGAGCCGCTGCGCACGCTCTTCGGGCAGGATGACTGACCGCCCGCTCGAGTTTTCTCTCGCGAACTGATTGTTCGGCCCTTCCATTCTTGGTATGCTTGTTGCATATGAGACGCCGACACGCGAGTCGATCCATGCATCGGTCGCTCCTGGGCGGGCTCCCGGCCCTCGCGACGCTCTCGCTCGTGCTCGGCGCTCCGCTTCCTGCGGCGGCCGAAGAGGCTGAAGCCCGGGGGCCGCGCGTCCCAGGAGTCGAGGCCGAGGTCCACGTCACCGACATGACCTTCGTCGTGAGCCGGCAAGGTCAGCGCGATCTCGTGCTCGAGGCGCGCCGCGCGACGCTGCGGCCGGAGATCAACAAGGCCATGCTCTTCGACGCGAAGGTGAGCACTGCGGAGGGGCCGCGCGGTCGCCAGTTCGATGTCTACTGCGATCGAGGGGAGCTCGATCTGGTGAGCAACGATTTTCTCGCGGAAGGCAACGTGCACGGGAGCACTGCCGAGGGCCACCGCTATGCAGCCCCCTGGGTTCGTTACGAAACGGCCCGCGGGCTCCTGTACACGGACGCACCGGTCGTCCTGCACGACGGCGGCGGTACCTACCGCGGGGACGGCTTCCGCTACCACCTGAACGAGCAGCGTTTCGAGCTGCTCGGCAACGTCAGCGTGGTGCATACGCCGTGACCCGGTCTCAGCGCGGGATCCTCGCCGCGTGGGTCGCGGCGCGATGCATCTGGCCGGTGGCCGCCGACGCCGAGCCGTCGCCTGTCGCCGAGGTCCCCGTGCCCGCCGTCGATGCGGCCCCTCCCCAGGCGCTCTTCGACCTCGGCTGGGATAGCGGCAAGCCCCTCTCGATCCACTCGGACGAGCTCGAATACGTGCAGGGGGCCGGCACCCGGCGCCTGATGTTCCGAAACAGCGTGAAAGTCGAGCAGGACGGCATGACGATCACGTCGGCGCGCCTCGAGGCCTTCTATCCGCCGAACGGGAACCAGCCGGACCGCCTGGTGGCCGAAGGAGACGTGCGCCTGGCAAAGGGCGAGCGCGTGGCGCGCTGCGCGCGTGCCGTCTACGAGCGAAAGAGCGAGGTCTTGACCTGCGAGGGCGGGGCAGAGCTCCAGCAGGGGGAGAGCCGTCTCAGCGGGGACGTGATCGAGATCGATCTGCGAGCCGATCGCGTACGCGTGCGCGGCGCCGCGGCCGTGACGCTCGAGTCGGGTCTCGCCGCTGCCGGCGAGGGGATACTGCCTTGACCGTCCTCTCTGCGCGAGGACTCACCAAGCGCTACGGGGGCACGACCGTGGTGCGCGGCGTCGATCTCGAGGTTCACCCCGCGGAGGTCGTGGGTCTGCTCGGCCCGAACGGGGCCGGCAAGACCACCAGCTTCAACATGCTGGCGGGCGGGGTGCGTCCGAGCGAGGGGCAGGTGTTCCTGGGGGACGCGGAGATCACCGACCTCCCGATGTACCGCCGCGCTCGCCTCGGCATCACCTATCTGCCCCAGGAAGCCTCGATCTTCCGGCGCCTCTCGGTCGCGGACAACGTGAACGCGATCCTGGAGACCGTCGAGCCCGACCGCAGCCTGCGACGCGAGCGACTGCGAGAGCTACTGGCGGAGCTGGGTCTGACCGAAAAGGCCAATCGACGGGGGGATAGCCTCTCCGGTGGCGAGCGGCGTCGGGTGGAGATCACCCGGGCGCTGGTCCTGGACCCGAAGTTCATGTTGCTCGATGAGCCCTTCGCGGGCATCGACCCGATTGCCGTGAGCGACATCCAGAAGATCATCGATCAGCTCAAGGCGCGCGGCATCGGAGTGATCATCACGGACCACAACGTGCGCGAGACGCTCCGCATCTGCGATCGCGCCTACATCATCAAGGACGGCCAGATCGTGAAGCAGGGCCCACCGGAATCGATCGCGTTGGACCCGCAGGTCCGGCAGATCTATCTCGGAGAGCATTTCGAACTGAGGTAGCAGGGCCCATGGCACTCGAGCTCAAGCAGCAGTTACGCCTCAGCCAGCAGCTGGTGATGACACCCCAGCTGCAGCAGGCGATCAAGCTGCTCCAGCTCTCGCGCCTCGAGCTGGTAGGCCTCGTGCAACGCGAGCTCGAGGAGAATCCGGTCCTCGAGGACGCCGCGGAGGGGGGGGATACCGGGCCCGAGGACGTCGCGGAAGCCCGCGACGAGTTCGGGACACCCGAGCTGGTGGAGGCCCCCGAGGTCGAGTCCGCGCCCGAGGGGAACGCCCCGGAGCCGGTGGCGGCCGGCGACGAGCCGGAGCCGAGCAACGCCGACAAGGTCGCCGACATCGACTGGCAGAACTACGCCGAGGCCTATCCGCAGACCGGGATGCGCGAGGCGCGCGACGACGACGAGCGTCCCGGCTTCGAGGCGACCTTGACCCGGCGCGCCACGCTGGCGGAGCACCTCGAGTGGCAGCTCCATCTGAGCCCCTTCTCCGAGGACGAGAAGACGGCGGCCGAGATCATCATCGGCAACATCGACGAGCGCGGCTACCTGCGCATCGGGGTCGAAGAGGTTGCGCGCGAGGCCTGCATCGAGCTCGCGGTGGCGGATGTCGCGCTGGCGAAGCTCCAGGAGTTCGACCCCGCCGGCGTTGCGGCGCGCGACCTCCGGGAGTGTCTATCGATCCAGGTCCGCGTGCTCGGCATCGAGGATCCGCTGGTCGATCGGATCCTCGCAGAGTGCCTGGACCTGCTCGTGAAGCGCGACTTCCGCGGCGTGTCCCGCAAGCTCGGGATCCCGATCGAGGACGTCTCCGTCGCCGCGAAGGTGATCGGCCGCCTCGAGCCGCGGCCGGGCAGGGCCTTCGGCGGCGACGACCCGGTCTACATCGTTCCGGACATCTATCTCTACAAGATCGGAGATGAGCTCTACATCGTCCTGAACGACGATGGTCTCCCACGCCTGCGGATCAGCAATCTCTATCGCGAAGTGCTCACGCGCGGAAACCAGAGTTCGAAGGACACCCGCGCGTACGTGCACGAGAAGGTCCGCTCGGCGATGTGGCTGATCAAGTCGATCCATCAGCGTCAGCGCACGATCTACAAGGTGATGCAGAGCATCGTCAAGCACCAGTCCGAGTTCTTCGAGCGCGGGATCAACTACTTGAAGCCCTTGAACCTGCGCGACGTCGCCGACGACATCGAGATGCACGAGTCCACGGTGAGCCGAGTGACGACCAACAAATACGTGCACACTCCGCAGGGCATCTTCGAGCTCAAGTACTTCTTCAACTCGAGCATCCACAAGCTGGACGGGGATGCGATCGCGAGCGAGAGCGTGAAGGAACGGATCCACACGCTGATTCGCAGCGAGGACCCGCGGCGGCCGCTCTCGGATCAGCGGATCGCCGAAATGCTGCGGGTGGCGAACATCGTCATCGCGCGCCGCACCGTCACCAAGTACCGGGAGGCGCTGAACCTGCTGTCCTCGACGAAGCGGCGGCAGGTCGGCTAGGGTCGGCCCCAGATGAGCGAGTCTCCGATGAAGATCATGGAGATCCTGGTGCGGGATGCCGTGATCCTGAACCTGGGCGTCCGCTCCAAGCGCGAGGTGCTGGTCGAAATGGCCAACGCCCTCGCGAAGGTCGAGCCCCAGATCGAGGCGAACCGGCTCCTCGAAGTCCTGCTCGAGCGGGAGGCGCTCCAGAGCACCGGAATCGGCGAGGGGGTGGCGATTCCCCACGGGAAGCTCGTGGGTCTCGATCGGCTCGTGGCGAGCTTCGCGCGCAGCAACGAGGGCGTGGATTTCGACTCGATCGATGGCCAGCCCACCCACCACTTCTTCCTTCTCGTCGTCCCGGAGCAGTCGGGAGGGCGTTATCTCAAGGCGCTCGCGCGGATCTCCCGCTTCTTTCGGGATGCTGCGTTCCGGCAGCGGCTCACTGAGGCCGACAGCGCGACGGGCGTGATCCAAGCGATCGAGGACGAGGACAAGAAGCTCTAGAGGGGGTGGGGCTCCTGGATGGGTGGTCCGGCGGCGCCCGTGACGAGGGTCCACGGAGCGCTCCTCGAGGTGCACCAGCTGGGGGTCCTGCTGCTGGGGCGCAGCGGTATCGGGAAGAGTGAGTGCGCGCTCGAGCTGGTGTCGAGAGGCCATCGGCTGGTGGCCGACGACGTGGTCGAGCTGGGCTCGGGCGAGGGCGGCCGGGTGGTCGGGCGCTCCCCGGAGCGAATCCGCCACCACATGGAAATCCGCGGTCTCGGCATCCTCTACATTCCCGACCTCTTCGGACCGGAGAGCGTGGCGGAGAGCGTGACGGTGGACCTGGTCTGCGAGCTCGAGCGATGGCGGGAGGGTGCCCACTACGATCGCCTGGGGCTCGAGCGGACGAGCTTCGAGCTGCTGGGCGTGGAGGTCCCCCGCCTCGTGCTTCCCGCGCGTCCCGGTGGCAGCATGGCCACGGTGGTGGAGGTGGGGGCGCGAGAGCACCGTCGGCGCCAGGATGGCGTGAACTCCGCCGCCCGGCTCGACGCGCGCCTGCGGCGCGAGATGCACCGGCCATGAGCGAGCCGCCGCGGATCCGGATCGTGCTCGTGAGCGGCCTCTCGGGGAGCGGCAAGAGCACCGCCATGTCGGCCCTCGAGGACCTGGCCTTCTATTGCGTCGACAACCTCCCGGTACAGCTGATCGAGCAGTTCCTCGGTCTGTGTCGCAAGACCACGCCACCGATCGAGAAGATCGGCCTCGCGGTCGATGCGCGCGAGGCGCTCTTCCTCGGCGGCCTCCCGGCCGTCGTCGGCGCGCTGCGCGACTCCGGGGCGAGCGTGGACGTGATCTTTCTCGACTGCTCGAACGAGGTGCTCGTGAAGCGCTATCGGGAGACGCGGCGCGTCCACCCGCTCGCTCCCGGGGGATCGGTCGAGGCGGGAGTGGAGAAGGAACGGGGCCTGCTGGCGGACGTGGCGGCCCTCGCGGATCACGTGATCGACACCTCGGCGATGAACGTCCATCAGCTGCGGGCCGACGTCGTGGCCCGGGTGTCGGGCGAGACCCGCGCGACCGTCGTGAACGTCGTGTCCTTCGGGTTCCGCTATCCCACGCTCCAGAGCGCGGAGCTCCTCTTCGACGTGCGCTTCCTTCCGAATCCCTTCTTCGAGGAACATCTGCGCGAGCTCTCGGGAAACGACGCCGAGATCGCGGAGTACGTGCTGAAGCACCCCCGCGGTGCGGCGCTCGTCGATCGTCTCCTCGATCTCCTCGATTTCCTGCTCCCGCTCTACGATGCCGAGGGGAAGGCCTATCTGACGGTCGGGATCGGCTGCACCGGAGGCCGGCACCGCTCGGTCGCCATCGCCAACGCACTGGCTGCGGAGCTCCGCAGCGCGGGACGGGACGTGAACGTGGAACATCGAGACGTCGAGAAGGGCCGATGAGCGTAGGGGTCGTGATCGTGACGCACTACGGGCTCGGCCAGGAGTTCCTGCAGGCGCTGCGCCTGATCGTACCGGAAGCTCCTGAGTTCTACGCGGTGGCGATCGAACCGAAGCAGACGGTCGACGAGATGCGTCGCGCGATCGATGCCGCGCTCCGGGCCGCCGACCAGGGGCAGGGCGTGCTCGTGCTCACCGACATGTTCGGCGGCACCCCTTCCAACATCAGCCTCTCCTTCCTGGAGGACCGCCGTGTCGAGGTGGTGACGGGCGTGAACCTTCCGATGCTGATCAAGCTGGCCACGCTCCGGAGCGAACGTTCGCTCGAGGATCTCGCCCGCTTCATCAAGGACTACGGGCAGCGGAACATCTCCGTGGCACGCGAGATCCTGCCCGAAGGCGATCCGTGAGCGGGGCCCTGCTCGTGCACGAAGCCGAGTTCGTGGTCACCAGCGAGCTCGGCCTCCACGCGCGCCCCGCCGGTCAGTTCGTGGCCCTGGCCGACCGCTTCGAGTCCGAGATCAAGGTCGGCCGGGGGGACGAGTGGGTCGACGGCCGCAGCGTGCTCTCGCTGCTCTCGCTGGCGGCGAGCAGGGGCACGCGGCTGTGCGTGCGCGCGGTCGGGCCCGACGCCCGGGAGGCCGTGGAAGCCCTCGGCGCGCTGCTCGAGCGGGCCCGTGGCGCGGATTGAATCCCCGCGCCGCGTCGCCTAGATTCGGCCGTCCGCGCGTCTGCCAAGGAGTTCCTGCCCCGATGTCCCGGTCGCTCTTCACCTCCGAGTCGGTTTCGATGGGTCACCCCGACAAGATGTGCGACCAGATCTCGGACGCCGTACTCGATGCGATGCTCGCGCAGGACCCGCGCTCCCGCGTGGCCTGCGAGACGCTCACCACGACCGGACTCGTGGTGGTGGCGGGGGAGGTCACGACCCGCGCCCAGGTCGACATTCCGACGCTCGTGCGCGGGGTCGTGCACGACATCGGCTACACGAGCTCGGAGATGGGCTTCGACGCCGGAAGCTGCGCGGTGATGGTGGCCCTTGGCAAGCAGTCCACCGACATCGCACAGGGCGTGAACGAACAGGAAGGCCTGCACAAGGAGCAGGGGGCCGGCGACCAGGGGATGATGTTCGGCTTCGCGTGCGACGAGACGCCCGAGCTCATGCCGGCGCCGATCCACACCGCCCACCGGATGATCGCGAGGCACCGCGAATGCCTCGAGTCCGGGGAGCTCGGCTACCTGCGCCCCGACGCCAAGAGCCAGGTCACGATCGAATACGACGGGGAGCGTCCGCGCCGGATCCACACCCTCGTGCTCTCGACCCAGCACGCGCCCGACGTCTCCCACGACCAGCTGCGCAAGGAGCTGATCGAGCGGGTGCTCAAGCCGGCCGTTCCGGCCGAGTGGCTCGACGACGACACCCTCTATCACGTGAACCCGACCGGGCGCTTCGTGATCGGCGGGCCGATGGGAGACGCCGGGCTCACCGGGCGCAAGATCATCGTCGACACCTACGGGGGCATGGGACGCCACGGCGGCGGCGCCTTCTCGGGCAAGGACCCGAGCAAGGTGGACCGCAGTGCGGCCTACGCCGCGCGCTGGGTCGCGAAGAACATCGTGCGAGCCGGGCTGGCCCGCCGCTGCGAGGTCCAGCTCGCCTACGCGATCGGAGTGGCCGAGCCCGTGTCCATCCGCGTCGATACCTTCGGAACGAGCTCTCTCGACGGGATCCGGATCGAGCAACTGGTTCGCAAACACTTCGACCTGACGCCGAAGGGGATCATCGACTCCCTCCAGCTCCTTCGGCCCATCTACCGCGCCACCTCGTATCACGGGCACTTCGGGCGCGAACAGGAGGGATTCCCCTGGGAGCAGACTCCCAAGGCGGAAGCGCTGGCTCGCGACGCCGCGCGCTGATCGCTGGCGCGGGGCTGCTCGCGGCACTGCTCGCGGCGGCTCCGGCCTCGGCCGGCGCCTCGGCGAGCGGAGCGATCCGGGTGCTGCTGCGCGATTCGCGCGCCGCGGTAGACGTGGTGGGCGCGGATGGGCGGAAGACCACTTTCGCGCCCATCGGCAAGGGCCTGCGCGTGGGCTCCCGCGCGCTCGGCCCGGTGTACCGCCTGCATGCAGCCCTGCCGATGCGCGCAGTGGATCTGCGCGTGCGCGGGACCCTGGAGCTCCGCCGCGCGGGGAAGGGCCTGCTCGTCATCAACGAGCTGCCGCTCGAGGACTACGTCGCAGGGACCCTCGGCCGGGAGGCGTACCGGCGCTGGCATCCCGAGGCGCTGAAGGCCCACGCCATCGTGACGCGCACCTATGCGCTCCACGAGCGCGCCCTCCACGCCGGCGATCCGTACCACCTTCGGGGCGATACCGGGGGGCAGGTGTACGGTGGGCTCGATGCCGAGCTGGCGGAGATGGTCGGGGCGACCCGGGCCACCCGGGGACAGTTCCTGGCCTTTCGCGGCAGCCCGATCCTCGCCGTCTACCACTCGGCGGCGGGCGGAATGACCGCCAGCGCGGAAGAGGTCTGGGGGCGCCCGGTCCCCTACCTGGTCAGCGTCGAGGTGGAGCACGAGGAGGAGTCCCCGGACACCTACTGGCGCGCGGCCTTTCCAGGGACCACACTGGGGCGCGCTCTCGCCCCCGTGGGAGTGCGCGTGGGCCCGGTGCGGGAAGTGCGGGTCGCCGAGCGTTCCGCGAGCGGCCGGGCCAACCGGGTCCGTATTCGCGGGGATGCCGGCGAGGCGTTCCTTCCGGCCCGGGAGCTGCGGCGGGTCCTCGGTGAGGGGGTGATTCGCAGCACGCTGTTCGACGTTCGCGACGGTCCCGAGGGCTTCGTGTTCGTCGGCTCCGGGCACGGGCATGGCGTTGGAATGAGCCAATGGGGGGCCCAGTCGATGGCGATGCGAGGTGCCGGTTACCGCGAGATCCTCGCGGCCTTCTACCCGGGAACCCAGCTCGTGGAGGGCAAGCGGTGAACGCGCTGGTCGGTCTGATCCAGCTCCAGGTGGGGGGCCCGGATGCCTCTCCCTTCTCGATGCTGGTTCCGATGCTCGCGATCTTCCTGATCTTCTGGCTGCTGCTGATCCGCCCGCAGCAGCGCCGTCAGCGCGAACAGGAACAGATGTTGAAGAGCATCGAAAAGGGAGACGATATCGTCACGAGCGGTGGTCTGCATGGACGCGTGGTGGGGGTCACGGACGACACGCTCACGCTCGAGATCGCCGCGGTGAAGGGCGAGAAGGTCCGCGTCAAGGTCGCGCGCGCGCGCGTCGAGTCGCGGACGAAGGGCAAGGAGAAGGAGGAGTCGTGAATCGCCTGCGCCTGCGGGCCGCCGTCATCGCGGGAATCGTACTGCTCTTCGGCTGGCTCACCGCGGCGAACTTCGTTTCGGTGGAGACGCGGCGCGCGAGCCCCTTCCTGCCCGATGCCGGTCTGCGCCTCGGCCTCGACCTCCAGGGCGGGATCCACTGGATACTGGGCGTCCAGCTCGACGAGGCCGTGGTCCACGAGCTCGACTACGTGCGCGGCGGGATCCAGGGCGCCGCGGACGAGGCCGAGTTCGCGGTGAGCACCGTGGCCGTCGAGGGCGAGCGCGTGGTGGCCGAGGCCGCGACTGCGGAGGACGCGGCAAAGCTGCGCGACTGGGCCGAGAAGCGCGGCGGCCTCGAGGTGCAGGGCGAATCCGCGACCCGGGTCGAACTCGGACTCACCAGCGCCTGGCGGCAGCAGGTCCGCGAGCGCGGCATGGAGCAGGTTCTCGAGGTGCTGCGCCGGCGGATCGACGACCCGGTGTCCGGGATCCCGGAGTCGGTGGTGACGCGCCAGGGCGCGGACCGCATCCTCGTCGAGATCCCGGGCGGGCAGATCGAGCGCTCCCGCGCGCGCGAGATGCTGCGCGTCACGGGCTTCCTCGAGTTCAAGATCGTCCAGGACCAGGACAAGACGCAGGAGATCCTGCTCGCCCGCCATGGCGGCACGCTGCCGGAGGGCATGGAGCTCGCCTTCGAGCGTGAGAAGGAGACGCAGCGCATCCTCAACGCCTACCTGATGAGCGACAAGGCCGACGTCACGGGCGACTTCCTGACGGACGCCCGTGTGCAGTTCGACCGGCAGAACCGTCCGACCGTCGGTTTCACCTTCAACGCCGATGGCGGAGGGATCTTCGGCAGGCTGACCCAGGAGAACATCGGCAAGCAGCTCGCCATCGTGCTCGACGACCGCGTCTACAGCGCCCCGGTGATCCGCTCGCAGATCACGATGCACGGCCAGATCGAGGGACGCTTCACGGCCGAGGAGGCGGCCGATCTCGCCGTGGTGCTGCGCGCGGGCTCGCTCCCGGTTCCCGTCTCGATCGAGGAGGAACGACTCGTCGGTCCCACCCTGGGCGCGGACTCGATTGAACGGGGCGTCCGGGCGACGCTGGTCGCCCTCGTGGTCGTGCTGACCTTCGCGGTCGTCTACTACCGGCTCTCGGGGATCTTCGCCGCCGTCGCGCTCTTGGCCAACCTCGTGATGCTGATCGGGGTCATGTCGCTCTTCGAAGCGACCCTCACCCTGCCCGGCCTCGCCGGAGTCGCGCTCACCGTGGGCATGGCCATCGACGCGAACGTCATCATCTTCGAGCGGATTCGCGATGAGCTGCGCGCGGGAAAGACTCCGCGCACGGCCATCCACACGGGCTTCAACCGCGCCTTCTGGACCATCATGGACTCGAATCTCACCACACTGATCACGGCGCTCGTGCTCTACGAGTACGGCACCGGCCCGATCAAGGGCTTCGCCGTCTCGCTCTCGATCGGGATCGTGACGAGCGTGGCGGCCGCCCTGCTGATCACGCGCCTGCTCTTCGATTTCTACCCCGGCGACCGACCGGTCGCGAGCCTCTCGATCTAGGGAGTTCCCGATGCGCTTCTTGGAGATCGTCCCGCCGGGGACCCATTTCGACTTCATCGGCCGCTGGCGGCTGTGGGCGCTGATCTCCACTGCGGTGATCGGCGTCTCGCTGGCGGCCATCCCCGTGCGCGGGATTCGCCTCGGCATCGACTTCGCCGGCGGGACCGAGATGCTGCTGCGCTTCGCGGACGGGGTGGCGGCGGACGAGGGAGCCGTCCGCAGCGTGCTCTCCAGCTGCGCCATCGCGGAGCCGAACGTGATCCGCTACGGCGAGACGCAGGCCGAGTTCCTGGTCCGCTTCGGCGCGCTCGACGATCCCGGGGAGGTCGCAGCGGCGGTCGAAGCGGGAGAGTGCCCCGTCTCCGCGGAGGACCGGGCGTCGCTGGCGGCGGTCCTCGAGGCCCAGGGCGATGCGGACGCAAGGGGGTCCGTCGTCGACCAGGTCACCTACGCGCTGGAGAACGCGATCGGCGAGCTCTCCGTCGAGCGCGTCGACTTCGTTGGCCCCAAGGTGGGCGACGACCTGCGACGCGACGGAATCTACGCGATTGCGATCGCCTGCGCGCTGATCCTCGTCTACGTGGGCTTCCGCTTCAGCCCGCGCTACGCGCCCGGCGCCGTGGTCGCGCTGATCCACGACGTCGCGATCACCGCCGGGGTCTTCGTGATCTTTGGCTTCGAGTTCGACCTGCGCGTGCTCGCAGCGTTGCTCGCGGTGCTGGGCTACAGCCTGAACGACACGATCGTGATCTACGACCGCATCCGCGAGAACATGGCGCTGCACACGAAGTACGACCTCGCGGAGGTGCTGAACCGAAGCGTGAACGAAACGCTCTCGCGGACCCTGCTCACCGGGACCACGACGCTCGCCGCGCTGGTGGGGCTGCTGGTGTTCGGCGGCGAGGTCTTGCGACCCTTCGCGATCGCGATGGCGATCGGGATCCTGGTCGGGACCTACTCGTCGATCTACATCGCCGCTCCGACGCTGCTGTGGCTCGAGCAGCGTCGCAGCGGCGCTACAGGAGCGGCGGGCGCCGCGAGCGGTCGCGACCGACGCGCGCGCTCCTGAAGCGGCCCGCGGAGCGCGTGGGCCTCAGCCGGCCGCCTTCCGGACCTCGCCGACCAGCGGGCGTCCCGCGTCGAAGACCGGCTTCGACTCGAGTGCCGACTTCGGCTGCGTCATGTGGATCGAGCCGTTCAGCACGGCTCCCTCGGCCACGATGAGGCGGGCGGCGCTCACGTCGCCGTCGACCACGCCGGTCGCCTGGATCTCGACGCGCTCGGTGCCGTGGATGTTGCCGGAGACCTTGCCGATCACGACGATCGTCTTGGCCGTGATCTCCGCCTTCGCCGTGCCGTTGGCTCCGATCGTGAGCTGGTTGTTGGGAAGGTCCACCTTCCCCTCGACGATGCCCTCGACGACGATGTCCTCGTTGCCGGTGAGGTCACCCTTGATCGTGATCGACTTGCCGATGTTCGCCATGCCTTCCTCGCCCCTCCCGAAGAGGCTCTTGGTGGATCCGCCCGCCGGCGCCACCGCCGGGAGCACCTCCGCCTGCGCTTCGCCGTCCTCATCCTTCTTTGCGCCGAACAGGCTCACATGCGCCTCCTGCCTGGCTGCCGCGACCGCCGCAGTCTACCGCAGCGCCCGCACCGCATCGATCGAGATGTTGCTGTTGCGCAGGATCGTCCCCTGGGCCCGGTCGAGGCCCGTGGCCGAGGTGCGGTAGACCTGGAAGGCGTTGATCTGCTCGCTCTCGGCGCTCACCAGGTCGCTCTCGCGCAGCAGGACGTCGAAGGGGGTCGACTCGCCGTACTCGAGGCGGATCCGCTCCGCGCGCAGCTGCTCGGCGGCGGCAACCGTGGCTCGCCGGGCCGCCTCGATCCCCTTCTGGGAGTCCGTCAGGTTCCGGATCGCCGTGCGGACCTCGAGGATGATCGACTGCTCGAGGCGGCGCTTCTGGGAGTTCGCCCGGCGCAGCTCGAGCTCCGCCTGCGACACGCGGTGGCGCGCCTGGGTGTTCGGGATGGGGAAGGAGAAGAGCGCGCCGGCGACGAACTGTTCGGCCGCGTCATCGGTGAGGAAGCGATCCATCGAGCGGTTCCAGGCGCGCGTCGGGATGGTTCCCGGAGGTATCGGAAGGCCCGTCTGGAAGTCGATCGCGTCCGGGTTCTGAGAACCGGCGAGCCCCTGGTTTCCCCAGGAGACGCGCGCGTCGAGGCTCGGGAGCCGCTGGTTCTTCGCGAAGCGCAGCGAGATGTCGCGCTGCTCGATCTCCTTGTCGACCAGCGCGACCTCCGGTCGCTGCTCGAAGGCCATCGCGACGGCCGCCTCGGGATCGATCGCGAAGGGAACGTAGTCGTCGGGGCGATCGGTGGGCTGGATCTGGAGCGTCGAGTCCGCGGTGAGGCCCATGCCGAGCACCGCGTCGATGAGCTCGTCCTGAGCATTGCGGTAGCGATTCTGCGCGCGGATCAGCTCGAAGTCGCGCTGTGCAACGCCGGCCTCCGCCTCGACCACCTCGACGCGCGAGACGACGCCGACCTCGTACTGCGTCTTCGTCTGGTCGAGCAGCGCCGTCGCGGTCTCGAGGCTCTTCTCCGCGACGTTCACCTGGTCCTCGCTCGCGATCAGGTTCCAGTAGAGGTTCTGGATCCCCTGGACCACGTCCATCACATCCTTGCGGAACTGGTCGAGCGATGCGTCGTAGACGATTCGCGTGGTGCGCACCTGGAACCAGGGCTGGTTCCAGACGAGATTCTTGAGCAGCGGCTGCGTGAGGGCGAGGTTGAAGCTCGACTCGTATCTCGGCGACAGCGCTTCGATCCGCGAGTTCGTCTCGAACTGGCCCGAGTCGTAGCTGAGCAGGTAGCTCGAGCCGAGCAGCGGGAGGGTGCCGCGGAAGCCCCCCTGGCCGGCCCAGTCCTTCTGCTTCGAGAGCACCTGCCCGGTGATCTGGAAGGAGTTCTCGAGCTCGATGTTCCGATACGCGAAATCCGCGAAGAGCTCCGGATCGTACGCGCCCCAGGCCTGCTCCACGTCCTCGTAGGCGATGTAGGGCGAGTAGCGCACGACCTCGACGTCGAGGTTGTTCTCGAGCCCCATCCGGATCGCGTCCTCGAGCGAGAGCGCGAGGTCCCCGTGCAGCGTCGGCTGCGAGGGGCTCGTCGCTGCGGGGGGCGCGTCGGGCGCGTCCGCCGCGGGCGCTTGGGGAGTCTCGGGCACGGCCTCCCTCGGATCCGCATCATCCGCCAGCCCGGGGGAGGCCCCCCCCAGCAGCAGAGCCAGCGCGAGCCCGAGGGGGCCAAGGAAACGGGGAAGAGAGGTCATCGCCGGGGGTCTCCTCGCGGTTGGCGCGCGATCGTGGGGCCGGGGCGCCGGTCCGGAGGCACTTTACCAGAAGCCGTCTGTCGAACCCCCGGGAGCGTGAAGAAGCCATTGGGAATACGCGCGGCCTCGCCCCGGGGGCAGCGCCGGGCGCGCTATTCTCGCGCGGATGCGCACCGTCGCCCTCGTCCTCGCCGCCGGGCGCGGAGAGCGCCTGGGTCACGCGCTGCCCAAGGGCCTCGTCCCGCTCGCCGGAAGGCCGCTGCTGCTGCACGCGCTCGCGGCCCTGGAGGCGGTGGACGAGGTGGATCTGCTGCTTCCGGTGGTCCCCGCCGATGCCTTCGAGCGCTTCGAGCGGGTGCTCGCCGCGGCCCCCGGGCTGCAAAAGCTCGCCCCCGCGATCAGGGGTGGGCGCGAGCGGCAGGATTCCGTGCGGGCGGGGCTCGCGGCCCTGCCCGCCGACGCGGCGCTCGTCGCGGTGCACGACGCGGCGCGCCCCTGCGTGCGCCCCGAGGCCGTCCGACGCGTGATCGAGGCCGCGCGGGCTACCGGCGCCGCGATCCTGGCCACGCCGGTGCGAGACACGATCAAGCGGGTCGTCGCCGGACGCGTGGTCGAGACGCCGCCGCGGGCCGAATGCTGGGCCGCGCAGACGCCCCAGGTCTTTCGCGTCGAGATCCTGCGCGAGGCCCTCGCGAAGGCGGAGACCGACGGCCTGCTCGGAACCGACGACGCGCAGCTCGTCGAGGCACTCGGCGTTTGCGTCTGCGTGGTGCCCGGGGACGCCGACAACCTGAAGATCACCAGTCCCGAGGACCTCGTCTGGGCGGAGAGCCTGCTCCGCAAGGGCGCGAAGCGACCGCGCGGCGAGCCGCAGGCGTGCGGAGGCGGTCCCCCTCGAGGCCCGGAGCGGAACTCGTGAGGATCGGGCAGGGGGTCGACGCCCACCGGCTGGTCCCCGGGCGCCGGCTGTGGCTCGGCGGGGTCGAGATCCCGAGCGAGAGCGGACTCGAGGGCCATTCGGATGGAGACGTGCTGCTGCACGCGATTGCGAGCGCGCTGCTCGGGGCGCTCGGTGCGGGCGACCTCGGGAAGCACTTTCCGTCCTCCGACCCGGCGCTCGCCGGGATCTCGAGCCGCGTGATCCTCGAACGAGTAATGGCGCGGGTCGAGGCCGCGGGCCTGGCACTCGGGAACGTCGACGCCACGGTCGTCGCGCAGGCGCCACGCCTCGCGCCGCACCTCGAGAAGATGCGAGCGGCGATTGCGGATGCGCTCGGGGTCGATGCCTCACGGGTCAACGTCAAGGCCACCAGCACCGATGGGCTCGGCAGCCTCGGGCGCGGCGAGGGGATCGCGGCACTCGCCGTGGCCCTCCTGGTTGCGAAGGGGCGGGAGACCCGGTGAGCCCCCTGCTGCTCCACGATACGCGCACGCGCAGCAAGCGACCCTTCGAGCCCCTCGAGCCGGGACACGTGCGCATGTATACCTGCGGGCCGACGGTATATGCCCCGCAGCACGTGGGAAACCTGCGCTCGCAGCTCTTCGCGGATCTGCTCAAGCGCGCGCTGCTCGCCGAGGGCTGGCGCGTCACCCACGTGATCAACGTGACCGACGTCGGACATCTCACCGACGACGCCGACGCCGGCGAGGACAAGCTCGAGCGGGCGGCCCGCGAGACAGGGGAGAGCGCCCCCGCGATCGCGGAGCGCACGACGCGCCAATGGCTGCACGACCGCGAGCGCGTCGGCTGCCTTCCGCCCGAGGTCCTGTGCCGCGCGACGGAGCACATCCCGGAGCAGATCGCGCTGGTGCGCAGGCTCGAGGAGAAAGGCACCACCTACCGCACGGACGACGGCATCTACTTCGACACCTCGAAGTTTCCCCGCTACGCGGACTTCGCGCGGCTCGAGCTCGCCGGCCAGGAAGCCGGAGCCCGCATCGGCGACGTCGCCGGCAAGCGCCATCCCGCCGACTTTGCGCTCTGGAAGTTCGCGGCGCCGGGCGTGCGGCGACAGCAGGAGTGGGATTCTCCGTGGGGACGTGGCTTTCCCGGCTGGCACCTCGAGTGTTCGGCGATGAGCGTGCGCTACCTCGGGCAGCGCTTCGACATCCACACCGGCGGCGTCGACCACGTGGCGGTGCACCACACCAACGAGATCGCGCAGAGCGAGTGCGCCTTCGACGTCCACCCCTGGGTCTGCTTCTGGTTGCACAACGAGTTCCTCGACTTTCGCGGCCAGAAGATGTCGAAGTCGCTCGGCAACGTGTGCCTGCTCGACGATCTCGTGGAGCGCGGCTTCCCACCGCTCGCCTTCCGCTACTTCTTCCTGCAGGCCCACTACCGGCAGCAGCAGACCTTCACCGACGAGGCGATGGAGGCGGCCGCGACCGGCTACGATCGCCTGCTGGCAGCGGCCGCCGAGGGAGGGGGAGGCGCGGGCAGCCCCGACCCGGCACGCCTGGCGCCGCTGCGCGAGCGCTTCCGTGAGGCGATCCGGGACGATCTGAACGCGCCGCGCGCGCTCGCGGTGGCGTGGGAGGTGGCCCGCAGCCGCGAGCTCCCGCCGGAGGAGCGCACGGCGCTGCTGCGCGAGTTCGACGCGGTCCTCGGACTCGAGCTCGGCGTGGCGCTCCCGCGCGCGCAGCGGAGCGAGAGCGATCCGCGGATCGACGCGCTCGTCGCACTGCGCGAGTCGGCGCGCCAGCGGCGCGACTTCGCCGAGGCCGATCGGATCCGGGACGCCCTCGCGGCGGAGGGGATCTCGCTCGAGGACACGCCCGGCGGCCCGCGCTGGCGGAGGGCGGCGGGGTGAGCGGCTTCAAGCTCGTGTCCGAGTTCGAGCCGCGGGGCGACCAGCCCGCGGCGATCGAGGCCCTCGTCGAGGGCATCGAGCGGGGCGAGGCGCACCAGACGCTCCTCGGCGTCACCGGAAGCGGCAAGTCCTTCACGGTGGCCTGCGTGGTCGAACGGATCGGCAGGCCCACGCTCGTGATGGCGCCGAACAAGACCCTGGCCGCACAGCTCTACGCGGAGTTCCGACAGCTCTTTCCCGAGAACGCGATCGAGTACTTCGTGTCGTACTACGACTACTACCAGCCCGAAGCCTACATCCCCACGACCGATACCTACATCGAGAAGGACTCCTCGGTCAACGACCAGATCGACAAGCTCCGCCACTCGACGACCCACTCGCTCCTCACACGGCAGGACGTCATCGTCGTTGCGAGCGTATCGGCCATCTACGGGCTCGGGGCACCGGCCACCTACGGCTCGATGCACGCCTTCGTCGAGCCGGGCATGAAGCTCGACCGCGACGAGTTCCTGCGCCGCCTCGTCGACATGCTCTACGAGCGCAACGACGTGGACTTCCACCGCGGCACCTTCCGCGTGCGTGGGGACGTCGTCGAGGTCTTCCCGCAGTACGAGGCCGAGCGGGCGCTGCGGATCGAGTTTTTCGGGGACGAGGTCGAGTCCATCGCCGAGATCGACCCGCTGCGCGGGAAGGTCGTGACCCGCCCGCGTCGGGCGATGATCTACCCGGCGAGCCACTACGTCGCGAACGGCGAGATCATCGAGCGGGCGGTCGCCGGGATCCGCGAGGAGCTGCGCGAGCGGGTCGCCTTCTTCGAGCGCCAGGGAAAGCTCCTCGAGGCGCAGCGGATCTCGCAGCGCACGCGCCACGATCTCGAGATGCTGCAGGAGATGGGCTTCTGCCATGGCGTCGAGAACTACTCGCGCTGGCTCGATGGGCGCGCCGCGGGCGAGACGCCCTACACGCTCTACGACTACTTCCCGAAGGACCTGCTCGTGGTGCTCGACGAGTGCCACATCAGCGTGCCGCAGATCGGTGGGATGTTCCGCGGCGATCGGGCCCGCAAGCAGACCCTGGTCGAGTATGGCTGGCGCCTGCCCTCGGCGCTCGACAACCGGCCGCTGCGCTTCGAGGAGTGGGAGACGCGCGCGCCGCAGCGCCTCTACGTCTCGGCGACCCCGGCGGCCTACGAGCTCGAGAAATCCGGCGGCGTGGTGGTGGAGCAGATCATCCGACCGACCGGACTGATCGACCCGAAGGTGGAGGTCCGGCGGGCCGGCGGGCAGGTCGACGACCTGCTGGGCGAGATCCGCAAGCGGGCCCTGGTGGGCGAACGCGTGCTCGTGACGACGCTCACCAAGCGGATGGCCGAGGAGCTCACCGACTACTACGGAGAGCTCGGGATCCGCGTGCGCTACCTGCACAGCGACATCCAGACGATCGAGCGCATGGAGATCATCCGCGAGCTGCGGGAGGGCGGCTTCGACGTGCTGGTCGGGATCAACCTGCTGCGCGAGGGCCTCGACATCCCCGAGGTATCGCTGGTGGCGATCCTCGACGCGGACAAGGAGGGCTTCCTGCGCTCGACGCGCTCGCTGATCCAGACGATCGGGCGCGCCGCGCGCAACGTGAACGGCTCGGTGATCCTGTACGCCGATCGGGAGACGAACTCGATCCGGGAGACCCTGGAGGAGACGGACCGTCGCCGCGAGCGGCAGTCCCGCTACAACGCGGAGCACGGGATCACGCCGACGACGATCCAGAAGCGCATCTCGAGCCTGCGCGAATCGATCTGGGAGCAGGACTACGTGACCGTGCCGACCCGCAAGCACCCTTCCGAGGGCGCGATCCCGTTCCACGAGCTCGCCGAGTTGATCGAGGGGTTGCGCCGCGACATGGCGGAGGCCGCGAAGCAGCTCGACTTCGAGCGCGCGGCGGAGCTGCGCGACCGCGTTCGCGAGCTCGAGGCGGAACGCCTGCGGGTGGGATAGGAGGCGGCGCGGGTGTCGCTAGCCGAGCGCGTCGAAGCCCTGCCGACCGGACCGGGCGTCTACCTCTTCAAGAGCGAGGGCGGGAAGGTCCTCTACGTCGGCAAGGCGCAGAACCTGCGCAGCCGGGTGCGCTCCTACGTGAGCGGGGGCGACGGGCGCGTGCGGATCCCGCACCTGCTCGAGCGCGCGCACGACGTGGACGTGGTGCTGACGCGCAGCGTGAAGGACGCCCTGCTGCTCGAGAACGAGCTGATCAAGCAGCACCGGCCGCCCTTCAACGTGCGGCTGCGCGATGACAAACAGTACCTGGCTCTGCGCCTCGACCCTCGCGAGGCGTGGCCGCGGCCGACGCAGGTGCGGCGTTTCAAGCGCGACGGCGCGCTCTACTTCGGACCCTACACGTCGAGTGTCTCGATGAAGGAGGCGGTCTCGAACCTGCGCCGGATCTTTCCGCTGCGCTCCTGCCGGGATGCGGTGTTTCGGGACTACGCGAGGCGCGGGCGCCCCTGCATCGAGTACGAGATGCGCCGCTGTCTCGGGCCCTGCTGCGGCCTGGTCGACGCGGCGAGCTACGGGGAGCTCGTGGAAGGGACGCTGCTCTTCCTGCGCGGGCGCTCGACGGAGCTGCGGGCGGATCTGTCCCGGCGCATGGAAGAGGCGGCCCGCGAGGAGCGCTTCGAGGATGCGGCCCGATTGCGCGACCGGATCGCGGCGGTCGACCGCACGGTCGAGCGACAGCAGATCGTCGGCGAGCGGCCCGTCGACCGCGACGTCTTCGGGCTCGCGCGCCAGGGCGGCGAGGTCGAAGTGCAGGTCCTGCTGGTGCGCGAAGGGAGGTTGGTCGGCGCCCGCTCCTACGGCTTCTCGGACGTGCGTCTGGACGACGGCGAGGTCGTGGGCTCCTTCCTCGGCCAGTACTATGCGCCCGAGCACGCGCGGCCGCTCCCCTCGCAGGTGCTCGTGCCGGTCGAGATCGAGGACGGGGAGGCGCTCGAGGGGATCCTGGGCGAGCAGGCAGGGCGTCGCGTCACGCTGCGCCGGCCGCGACGCGGCCCGCTGGTCGAGCTGGTCGGGATGGCCGGGGCCAACGCGGCCCACGCGCTCACCCAGCGGCTCGAGGCGCGCGAGAGTCTCGATGCGGCGCTCGAGGAGCTACGCGATCGCCTCGGGCTCCGCAGCCTTCCGCGGCACATCGAGGGCTACGACATTTCGACCCTGCACGGGACCCTCTCCGTCGGGAGCCGGGTGGTGTTCGAGGACGGCCAGCCGGTGACCGCGCGCTACCGGCGCTATCGGATCCGCGAGGCGGCCGCGGATGACGACTACGGGTGTCTGCGCGAGGTGCTCCAGCGCCGGCTCGCCCGGGCCGAGGTGGATCCGCTTCCGGACCTGCTGATGGTGGACGGGGGCAAGGGCCAGCTCGCGGTGCTCCAGGCGACGCTGCGAGACTCGGGCCAGCAGGTCGAGGCGATCTCGCTCGCGAAGGAGCGCGACGAGGAGTCCGCGTCCGTGCGCGTGCGTCGCTCGGGAGGTCTCAAGGCGGAGCGCGTCTTTCTGCCGGAGCGCAAGGACCCGGTGTTGCTCCCGCCGAGCTCGCGCGGGCTGCTGCTGCTCCAGCGCGTGCGCGACGAATCGCATCGCTTCGCGATCGAGTTCCAGCGCGAGCTTCGCTCGCGGCGCAATCTGGCGTCGGTGCTCGAGGAGCTTCCCGGTATCGGCCCGACCAAGCGCAAGGCCCTGCTGCGCGTTCTCGGGTCCCTGCGCGCGGTACGCGCGGCAAGCGAGCCGGAGCTCGCCGCCGTTCCGGGGATCAGCGCCCGCGACGCAGCCGCGATCCACCGCTTCCTCGCCGCCCTCGACACCCCGGACCCCCCGGAAGTCCCGGAAGCCCCCGGAGCGTAGGATGCTGACGGGTGAAGTCGGCAAGCGAAGCGCGCAGCGAGCCGCAGGCGAGCGGAGCTGGCTGCCCGCGCTCGGTTCGACGCATCGTCCTGCGGCAAGCAAAGCGCGCAGCGAGCCGCAGGCGAGCGGAGTTGGCTGCCAGCGCTCGAATCGAAGCATCGTCCTCGGAATCAAAGCATCGTCCTCGTAAAGCCCCCGGCGCTGCCTGCCGATCCAGGCCTGGATGCGCGTTCTCGCCGCATCCATCGCTTTCACCCTCCTCTGCCTGCCCGGCGCGCTCGCGGCGGAGATCTACCGCTGGACGGACGCCCAGGGCCGCGTGCACTTCACGCAGGACCTCAGCCAGGTTCCGCCCGCGCACCGGGGCGCTGCGGCCGGCGCCGCGCGCGCCACCGGGGAGGGCCGCGTCCAGACCTTCGAGCGCCCGGTACCGAGCGGGCCGGCAGCGCTCTCCCGGGACGCTCCCGACGCCCCCGATTCCAGCTCCACTGCACGCCCGGTTCGGGTGCGCGTGCAGCAGGCCGGGCCGAGCCTGATGGTCGTCGCGCGTGTGAACGGGGTCCACGAGGTTCCCTTCCTGATCGACACCGGAGCGACGGACGTCCTGATCCCGCGCTCGGTGGCGAAGCGCATCGGGCTCGACGTCGATGCCAATGGGCGGACCAAGCGCTACACGACGGCGAACGGGGTGGTCGAGCATCCCCTCGTGATGCTCGACTCGGTCGACCTCGGCGGAGCCATCGCTCGCGGGGTACCGGCGAGCATCGGCCCGGAGATGCAGTTCGGACTGCTCGGGCTCTCGTACTTCAACCGCTTCACGGTCCACGTCGACGCGGCGGCGGGCATCGTGACCCTCGTGCCCAACGGACTCGAGGCGACCGGCGCGATCCGAGGCGGGCGGAGCGAGGCGCAGTGGCGCTCGGAGTTTCTCAATCTGGGAGATCGCATCGCGCGCATCGAGGCCGAGGCGACGCGAACTCCGGAGAGCCACGGTCGTGAGCGCCGGCGACTCGACGTCGCGCACGCCGAGCTGATGCGCCAGTTCGCACTCCTCGATGGCGAGGCAGATCGCGCGCGCGTTCCGGTGGGGTGGCGTGATTAGGTTGCAGGACGCTGCGTCGACGCGTGCGCTGACAGCCTTCTCCGCTCGCCTTCGGCTCGCTGCGCGCTTCGCCTGGCTTCCGCTCCCACTGGAATCCGAGTTCCAGAAGACGGCATCGCTTTCCACAACTGCGCCGTGCTTCGCCCGTGGCGTCGGCGCGCTGTCCGGAGCGGAATCCTTCGTTGGAGCCCTCGTTTGACCTGCGAGCTGCACGTTGCGCGCAGTCGGCACCGATCTTGCTAAACCCGGGGAGCGAAGGGCTCGCTGTGGGGGTGCGAGCCCTTGGAGGGCCGGATGCACGACGACGGAAGCGGCGAGCGACCTTTCGGGACGGGCGCGCGGCCGCGGCAACGGATTCGGGCGGATCTCGAGCGCCGGGGGGTGACCGAGGAGTTCTCCGAGCCCTTCTCGCAGCGGCTCGCGGAGATCTCCGGCCAGCTCTCGAGCAGTGAGTACCACGCGGCGGTCCTCGCGATGACGGCGGCCTACGAGGTGTGCCAGGGCGACTCGACCGACTTCGAGAGTCGCTGCCGCGACGTGCGCGAGATCCAGCGGCTGATGCAGGGCTTCGCCGGCGAGATGCGCAAACTCGAGGAGAGCCTCGGCATCGTGTCGGCGTACCTGGTCCGGCTGCGCTCGGCCGCGGACGGCGACGCCGGAGGCTCGGTGCACTGAGGCCGGGCCTGGCTGCGACGGCTCCACGGGTCGCGTCGCGCCAGGGAGCCTCCCGCGCGCGCTATCCTCCCGGCGTCCCCGGTCCCCGGTGGATGCGTGCGTCGCCTCCTCCCCGCTCTCGCCCTCGCGCAGGCCACGGGGGTCTTCGCGGCGGACCGCGGCCTGCTCGGCGTCCGACCGGCGCTCGCGCTCGGTGCGTCGGTCTTCGCGCTCGCAGGCCTGCTCGGGCCCGGCCCCCGCGGGCGCGCCGGGCTGGCGCTGATCGCGGCCTTCGCGGGCGGCGCGCTGGCGCTCGGCCTCGAGCTCGAGTCGGTCGACGCGACACGCCTGCTCCGCCGCACCGAGCGGACGCTCGAGGCGACCGTGCGCGAGGTCGTTCCGGTGGGTCCAGCGCTGGCGCGCGTCGAGCTGGATGCGGTCGCTGGGATCGGGCCGGAGCGGGCGCGGCTCCCAGACCGAATCCGGCTCTGGCTGGCTCTGGATCCGGCCCTTCCCCGGGGTCTCGAGAGCGCACTGCCGGGCGAGCGGATCCGCGCGCGCGTTCGCCTCGCCGCCCCCGCTTCGCGGCGCAACCCGGGAGCATCCGATGCCTCGCTGCGCGCGCGACGCGCGGGAATCGGCGCGGTCGGCAGGCTCGTGCATCCCGCGCTCCACGCGCGCCTGCCGGAGCGGGAAGCCGCGCGCCTGCTCGCGCCGCTCCACCGCATCCGCGAGCGAGCGGCCGCTCGGCTCGCGGCCTTCGGGCGAGGCGGCGATCTGCTGCGCACGCTCGCGCTCGGGCAGTCGGGGGTGCTCGATCGCGCGGTACGGGAATCCTGTGCGGAGCTCGGCATCTCTCACCTGCTCTCGGTCTCGGGACTTCACCTGAGCTTCGTAGCCGCGCTGGCCTTCGGCGGGGCGCGTCGCGCGCTCGCGCGCTCGGCGCGCCTGTGCGCGCGCTGGGACGTGCGGCGTCCGGCCCTCGCGCTGGCCTTCGGATGCGCAGCAGCCTACGCAGTGCTGGCCGGAGGCGGGGTGCCGGTCCGCCGCGCGCTGATCCTCCTCGCTGCGCTCGCGGCTGCGGCGATCACCCGCAGGCCCGCCGCTGCTACGACCTCGCTGGCAGCCGCGGGCGTCGCGATCCTCGCCGTCGAGCCGGCGGCACTCTTCGACCCGGGCGCACAGCTGTCCTTTGCGGGAAGCGCAGCACTCGCCGCCGCGATCGTGCGCGATCGCCCGGGCGATGCGCACCCGCTCGCGAGGGCGATCACCGAGGGGCTGCGTGTCTCGGCCACCGCGCTGCTCGCCACCGCGCCGATCGCCGCGGCGCACTTCGGACGCAGCGCGCCCTTTGCGCTGCTCGCCAACACGATCGCCGTGCCATGGACTGGCGCCGTGCTGCTGCCCGCGGCACTCGTGAGCGTGGCTCTCGCGCTGCTGCCAGCGCACCCGGCGGTCGACGCGGCGCTCGCGGCCCTCGCGTGGCTCGGCGAGCGCTCGCTACGCGGGAGCGAGCTGCTCGCCAGCGTGCTGCCGGCACCCCGCGGCGGCGCGGCGCCAGGATTCTGGGCGCTCTTCGCGTGCGCCGCGCTGGCAGCGGCCGGGTTGCGCGCACGCCGTACGCGCTGGCGCGTGCTGCTCGCGGCAGCCCTGGGGGCCGTGCTCGCGCTCGCGCCGCCGGCCCGCGTCGAGCCCGATCTTCCGAGAGTCGTCTTCCTCGACGTCGGGCAAGGCGACGCCGTCGTCGTACAGGCGGCGGGCGCGTCGATCCTCGTCGACGCGGGCGGCTCCTACGGGACGGGGCCGGATCCTGGACAGGAGATCGTCGTCCCGGCGCTGCGCGCGCTCGGCGTGCGGCGCGTCGACCTCTTCGTCGTGAGCCACGGAGACCTCGATCACCGGGGAGGTGCGCCCGCGGTGCTTCGCAGCCTCGAGGTGGGAGAGGTCTGGCTGCCCTTCGGCGCCGCGCGCGATGCGTCCTTCGCCGCTCTCGTGGAGGCAGCCGGTGCGGCGGGCGTGCCGGTTCGTGAGCGGGGCGAGGGGTCTTCGCGCTGGGCGCGCGGCGACCTCGTCGCCACGCCACTCTGGCCCCGCCGAGAGGTGGGAAGTGCCTCGCGCAACGACCGCTCGCTGGTCGTGCGCGTCGCGGCGGCGGGCCGCCGCGTGCTTCTGCCGGGCGATCTCGAAGCGGAAGGGGAGGCCGCGCTGCTCGCCTCGCAGCCAGACCTGCGCGCCGAGGTGCTGAAGCTCCCGCATCACGGCAGCCGCAGCTCGTCGACGCGCGCATTCCTCGCCGCGGTCGACGCGAGCGTCGCGATTTCTTCGGCCCCCTGCGAGGGGCGCTTCGGCATGCCACACCCCGAGGTCGTGCAACGCGCCCGCGAGAGCGGGGCAGCCCTCTGGTGGACCGGACGCGATGGTGCCGTCCGCATCGGTCTCGGTGCTCGCCTGCACACGCTCGGAACCGGCGAGCCGCGTCACTGCACGCCCGGCGGCTAGCGCGCGCGTGAGGGCCGGGAGCGGTTCCGGTCTCAGTAGAGGCCGAGCATCCGGCCGGCGAGCCTGAGCACGGCAGCCACGAGCACCGGTCGGATCACGCGCTCGCCTCCCGCCACCGCGAGGCGAACCCCGAGCTCCGCCCCGACGGCGAAGCCGGCGCCGAGGACGAGCGCGGGAGGCCAGTCGATCTGACCCCCGAGCGCAAACACCGGGATCGCGGTGGCGGTGAGCGACGCGATCACGGCGACCTTGAGGGCGTTCGCGCGCACGAGCTCGTGCCCGGCGTGCACGAGTGCGAAGACGAGTGGGATCCCGACGCCGGCCTGGATCGCGCCGCCGTAGACCCCGAGCCCGAAGAACACGAGCGCCGACCCCGCGCGCCCGAAGCCCGGCCCCGGCAGCGTCGAACGCGTGCGTCGCAGCGTCGGGACGAGCAGCAGCAGCATCACCACCCCGAAGAGGCGCTCGAAGGTCGCGTCGGCCACCCGGGAGATCGCGCTGGCGCCGAGCAGTGAGCCCGCGAGAACCGGCGCGAGCACCGGCAGCAGTGCGCGCAGCTCGAGCCGGCCGCTCTGGTGAAATCTCGAGGTCGCAACGAGCGACTGGATCAGCACGCCGACGCGGTTGGTGCCGTTCGCGACGCTCCCCGGAAGCCCGAGCAGCACCAGGAGCGGTACCGTGAGCAGCGAGCCGCCTCCGGCGAGAGTATTCACGACCCCCGCGAAAAGTCCGCCCGCGAGCAGCGCCGCAACTGCCGTGGGGCTCAGGCCATCCATGCGCGCTGCCTCACGGGCGCTGACTCTAGCGCGTGGACCCGGCGCGCTCGGAAGGCGCATTACCGGATCTGCGCTGCCCCTGTGATAGGATCGGCGCGATGGGCGAGGCGCGCTCCCGCGACGACGTGATCGAGGTGCGCCCGGACGAGCGCTTCGACGAGCACCGCCTCGCCGAGTGGCTGCGCGGCCGGCTCGAGGGCGCCGATCTCCCACTCCGCGTCCGCCAGTTCGGCGGCGGACATGCCAATCTGACCTATCTCCTGCACTTCGGGAGCCCGCCCGAGGGGCGCGAGGTGGTGCTGCGCCGCCCGCCCCTCGGACCGGTCGCCGCGCACTCCCACGACATGCACCGCGAATACCGCGCCTTGTCGCGGCTCTGGCGGGGCTTCCCGCTCGCGCCGCGGGCGTTCCTGTACTGCGAAGACCGCGACGTGATCGGCAGCGAGTTCCTGGTGATGGAGCGCCGGCACGGCAGCGTGGTCCGCAGCGTGGTACCGCCCGAGTTCGGCAGCGGTCGCGATCCCGTCGCAAATCGCAAGCTCTCGGAGGTCGTCGTCGACGTGCTCGCCGAGTTCCATGCCGTCGACCCCGCTGCGGTCGAGCTCGAGGGGCTCGGCAAGCCCGAGGGCTTCCTCGGCCGTCAGGTGCGCGGTTGGAGGGAGCGCCTCGCACGCGTCCGGACGCGCGAGCTGCCGGTCGCGGAGGAAGTCGGGGGCTGGCTCGAGCAGAACCTGCCGGGCTCGCCGCGCGCCACGCTGGTGCACAACGACTGGCGGCTCGACAACATGGCGGTGGCCTTCGACGACCCCGGTCGTTGCGTCGCCGTCTACGACTGGGACATGTGTACGCTGGGCGATCCGCTCTGCGACCTCGGTACGCTGCTCGCGATGTGGAGCGAGCGCGGCGAGGCTCCCGCCGGAACGAATCCGATGCCGAGCCAGCTGGAGGGATTCATGCCGCGCGCGGCGGCTGCCCGTCGCTATGCGGAGCGCAGCAATCGCCCGCTCGACGCGCTCGCCTACTACATCGTCTTCGGCACCTTCAAGATGGGGGTCGTGCTCCAGCAGATCTTCTTCCGCTACGAGCGGGGGCAGACGCAGGACCGCCGTTTCGCCGCGCTCGGCGACGCCGCCGAGGGGCTCTTCCGGCTCGCCGCCGAGCGGCGACCCTGAGCACGGCCGAAGACGCAGCCAAGGAGGTTCCATGGGCGACGGCTTCTCGTTTCCGGTGGATGGAACGGCGATCATGCTCTTTGCGAGTGCGCTCGGGGAGACCAACCCGATCTACTACGACGAGGAGCATGCGCGCGCGACCGCGCTCGCAGGAGTGATCGCGCCGCCGACCTTCGGCGTGGCGTCGGCGCACTGGAACCCGCGGCACCTCTTCCGCGGCGTCCGACGGATCCCTCCGCCGGCGGCCGCTCCGGCCGCCGGGAGCGCCGGCAGCGCGCCGCGGCCCGAAGCCGGGGAGGGCGGGTCGCTGGCCCGCGTCCTGCACGGCGAGCAGCGCTTCGAGTACCACGAGCCGCTGCGGCCGGGAATGCGGCTGCGGGTCGAGACACGCCCCGGCAGGAGCTGGGAGAAGGAGGGGCGGCGCGGCGGATCGCTCCGCTTCAGCGAGAGTGTGAGCGAGTACCGCGACGAATCCGGCCGGCTCGTGCTGACGGCGACGAGCGTAGGCATCGTGACCGCCCGGGCGGTGGAGGACTGAGACATGGCGTCGATTCCGCGCGCATTCGCCGGGGAGATCGCGGTGGGCGAGGAGCGGGAGGCGCTCGTCGTGGAAAAGCTGTCGCGCACGCAGATCGCGCAGTACGCCGGGGCCTCGGGAGACTTCAACCCGATCCACCACGATGAGCCCTTCGCAACGCAGACCGCCGGCTATCCGTCGGTCTTCGCGCACGGGATGTTGACGATGGGGCTCACCGGGCGCCTGCTCACCGACTGGCTCGGAGACGGCGTGCTGCGCAGCTTCGGCGTGCGCTTCGTGCGCCAGGTCTGGCCGGGCGACACGCTGAGGGTCCGGGGGCGCGTGGTGGCCGTGGAGGATCACCCGTCGGGCTGCCTCGCGACGATCGAGGTGGCCACCCGCAACCAGAAGGACGAAGAGGTGGTCGCCGGCACCGCAACGGCGCTGCTCCCGCGGCGCGAAGCTTGAAGGCCCGCTTCGCGGCCCTCGCGGGGGTTCTCGCGGCCTGTGCCGGGGACACCGTCGACGTGACGGGGCTCGAGGCGCGCTATCCGCAGCTCCGCGCGCTCTCACCGCACCGACTGGGCGAGTCGCGTCCCTATGCGCTGGCCTTCGGCGGGGAGCTGGTGCTCTTTCTGTGCCGATGGCCGGCCGACGCGCCGATTCCGGTGTCGATCGGACGCGAAGCCGAGGAGAGGCAGATCGAAGCGCTGGCAGCCGCGCTGCGCGGCTGGGAAGGGGCAGGCCTCGGCGTGCATTTCGTGCGCGTCGAAGAGGCGGCTGCGATTCGCGTCCGCGTGCGCGACGACATCGTGACCAGCCAGGCCGATACCGTGGCCGACTGCGCGATCGAGGGCCTCCCGGCGCAGGGCGCGCCGCAGGTACCCGGGGCGCGGCTGATCGGGGCCTCGATCCATCTCTCCCGCGACGACCCGAATCCCCGGCTCACGCTGCTCCACGAGCTCGGCCACGCGCTCGGCTTCCAGGGACACGTGCCCTACGGGTCGACGCTGATGCTCTCGCGCCATGCGGAGGTCGTGGAGCGGGCGCGTCGGGTCACGGAGTCCTCGCCGGTCGACGACGTGGCGCTGCGCGCGCTCTACGCCGTGCCTTCCGGCGCGATCGTGGCGCGGATCTCGCTGACCCGGAGCCAGACACTCCCGGCCGACCGCCTGCGCGAGGTCGCGAGCGAGCGTGGCCTCGCGGGTCCCTTCGCACGCATGGGCGATCGCGAGGGCCTGCTCTGGTGGGCGGGAAGCGTCGGCCGAAATCTGGCGCTGCGGATCGAGGGCGCCCAGGCAGCGCTCCGCAAGCCGGCTGCGCTGCGTCTGTCTCCGGCCTCGGCGGAGGCGCGGCGGATGCTGGCCCCGCCGCAGGAGGACCTTCCGGGGGCCGGTTGAAGTGCGCGCGGGGGATGCGCAGAATCCCGCTGGGAGAACCTGTCGGCGCGATGTCGCTCTCACTCGATCTCAAGGGTCGTCGTCTGCTCGTCCTGGGCGCCTCGTCCGGCGTCGGGCGCGCAGTCGGCGAGCTGGCCTCCCGCTCGGGTGCCCGAGTGGCCTTCGCCGCGCGCCGCAAGCAGCGCCTCGAGGAATCCGTCGCCAGCGCGCCCGGTGCCATCGCGGTGGTGTGCGACGTCCGCAGCGGCGAGCAGTGCGCGCGGGCCGTCGCCGAGACCGCGCAAGCCTTCGGAGGGATCGACGCCTTCGTCTACGCCACGGGGATGTCGCCGCTCGGGATGCTCGAGGAAGCCAGCCACGAGGAGTGGCGCAGCGTGCTCGATACGAACCTCGTCGGGGCCTCGATCATCACGGCCCACGCGCTACCCCACCTGCGCGAGAGCGCGGGGCGCGCGGTCTACGTCTCCTCCTACTCGGTGCGGCAGCCGCTTCCGGGCGTCGGGCTCTACCGGGTCTCCAAGGTCGCCCTCGACGCGCTGATCGAGGCCTGGCGCATGGAGCACCCCGACGTCGAGTTCACCCGGGTCATGCTCGGCAACACCGACGGGACCGAGTTCGCCCACGGCTGGGGCGCCAAACGGACCGAAAGCGTGACGAAGGCCTGGATCGAGCGCGGACTCTTCCCGGCCGCGACGATGATGCCGCTCGAGGCCGCCGCCGAGGCGGTGCTCTCCGTCCTGGCGCTGCGCGCTTATGTCGACGATGTTGCGGTGATGCCGCGCACGCGGGACCCGCGCGCCGAGGTCACCGCGCGAGACGCGAAGGCGCACGAGCCGTCGGGCTGACCCGCACGGATGGAGGAGGAAGCATGCCTCGCTTCAATCACATGGAGCTGACGCTGCCCCCGGGCGTGCTGACCGAGCGGCGTCGCGAGATCGCCGCCTTCTACGGCGATCTCTTCGGGTGGGAATCCCTGGACGTTCCGATCGTCGGGCAACTCGGCCTGCTGCTGCGCACGGACCCCGAGACCAGCCAGTTCATCCTGCTGACCGAACAGCGCAAGGCGATGAGCGCCCCCGGTTACGACCACCTCGGGCTCCTCTATGACCACCGCGAGGAGGTCGACGCGCTGCTCGAGAAGGCGAAGAAATGGCAGGATCGGGAGCCGCGCGTCGAGATCAAGGAGTACGCGGACCTGCACATCGCGGGCACCACGGTGCACGCCTTCTACGTGCGCCACCTGCTCCCGATCTGGTTCGACGTCCAGGTGATCGAGAACGAGCCCGGGATGGCGCCGGGCCGCCGCTGGCGCTTCGAGTAGAGGCGAGCGGGCTCAGGCCCCCGGAGGCAGGTCCTCGCCGAGCTCGCGGAGCAGCGCGGCGAGCCGCGACAGCGCGACGGTATCGCGCGCATCCAGCCCCACCGCCCGCTCGAGGTGCTCCCGCGCCGCCACCGGCTCGGAAGGGGTCTTCTTGAAGAGGGCCCACCCGAGCGCGCTCTGGTAGGCGGGCTCTTCCGGCCAGAGATCGACCGCGGCCCGGAGATAGTCGACGGCGCCGCGAAAGTTTCCCTGTCGCACCAGGATCTCGCCCTTGCGGTAGTTCGTCTCGGCATTCGCCAGCCGATCGGCGTCGAGCACCTCTCCGTCGTTCGCGAGGGAATCGTCGTAGCTGCGCCGGCGCTCGGCGTCCGAGAGGGCGGCGTAGGACTTGCCGATCTCGGTGAAGATGCGGCTCGCGCGGCCCCGCATCTCGGCGTCGAGGCCGGCGCGTGCGAGCGCGTCGGGATGGTAGGTCTTGGCTGCTAGATGATAGGCCGACTTGATCGTCGGGGCATCGGCCGAGCGGGGGATTCCGAGCAGCGCGTAGTGATCGAGGGTTCCGAGCCGCTCGAAGCGCTCGTCGATCTGCGCGGCGAGCGTGGCGGAGCTCTTCCCGCCAGCGCTGCGAGGTCCCGCGGGACGGGGACCCCCCCGCGCGCTCGCCTCCCGCGGCGCCGTCGCGCCCGCCACGACGACCTCGACGTCCCGCGTGCCGTCGCTGCTGATCGGGGCGTCCGAGAGCGCGAGGCCACCTGCCTCGTGCAGCACCCAGCAGGTCGCGAACGCGAGCGGCGTTCGCGCGGCCTGGACGACTCGCCACAGCGTGCGCTCACCGTCGAGGCCGGCGAAGAGGGCCTCGACGGATTCGTCGCGTTGCAGGCGTTGCAGGAGATCCTCGAAGCGCCGGCCGGGCCGTGCATAGCGATCCATGCTCGGCCCGAGGTCCGCGAGGATCCGCTCGAGGCTCCAATGCGCGGCGATGCCCTCCTGGAGCAGCGGAACGAGGTCCGTGCGCAGCGGCTGCGCGTCGGCCGGGGCCTGCGCGGAGGGGTCGACGTGGAACTCTCCGCGCGGCCACACGAAGCACTCGAGCAGGCGCAGACGGACCTGGTCCTTCAGCGCGACGAAGAGCCCGCGCGCATCGATCAGCTCGAGGTCGAGCAGCGCCCGCCCTTCCTTGCACTGCTCGCGCGCCACGTAGGCGCCGACGCGGTTGTAGTCCACGCGGGAGAGCCGCCCGGCATCCATCAGCTGGACGCCGAGGCTCTCGCTCGCGAGATTCGACTCCGCGAACACCGGGACGCCCTCGTGCAGCAGAAAGCGCTTGCCGACGCGATCGCGCGTGAGCGTGAGGGTGCCCGAGAAGCGGGCTCGATGGAGATCGAGCAGGAGCCGGGGGAAGGAGGTCTCCTCGAGGCGCCCGTGCTCGGGGATGGCGACCATGGCACCGGAATTTTCGGGTCATCGGCCCCCGGACTTGACAGGGCTTCGCCCGCCTGGGGCTCGCTAGAGGGCCCGCCGCTGCGCATCGGCGATCTGAAAGGCTGCCGCGACCGCGTGGTCGAGGTCCTTGTAGATCCCGATCGGTCTGCGCTCGAGGTCCGCGAGGACCGACTCGGCCAATGGGGAGACGCCCGCCAGCAGCAGCTCGCCTCCCCGCGCCTCGATCGTCTCCAGCATGCGCTCGAGCGCCGCCGCGGCGAAGGCTTCGTCGAGGGGTGCACCCGCGAGGTCGAGCACGATCGCGCTGACTTCGCGGGCGCCGGGGTCGCTCCCGACCAGCTCGATCGCTGCGAGGGCCTCGTCGGGGCCGGTATAGGGTACCACCATCACGGGCCCCCAGATGTGGACGACGGCGGAGTCGCCCTCGCGCCCGGGTCGCTCGGGCTCCGCCGGAGCCGAGCTGCCCGCAGGTACTCGACCCAGCACGAGCTCGCGGAGCGCAGCGAAGGGGAGGGCCGCGAGGCCCCCGGCTGCCGCCGCGTCGCCGCCCTGCTGCCAGCTCTCGGCATCGCGCACCTCGAAGCGACACGCCGGCGCGCCGGTCGCGGAGCAGCTCGTCTCGACCGCCAGCAGATCGGCGTCGAGCATTCCCGAGAGCCAGCCCGACGTGAAGCCGGCACTCACCGCGCACGCACCGCCCGTCGCCACGCCGACGGCTTCGAGATGCGCCGAGGCCTCGGCGCGCTCGGGCCAGGTGCCCTCGAGCGCGATCGCCCCCGCGGCCATCGGCCCCTGCTTCACGCGCAGCTGGATCGCCAGCGGAGAGCTGCGAGCCCCGCCGAGCTCCGAGCCCTTCGAGGCGCTCGTCTCCTCGAGTACCCGCTGCGACTCGCGCAAGCCCTGGAGGAAGCCGATCTGGAGCAGCGTGGCAGGAGCCTCCTCGGGCCCGAGCTCCTCCCCGAGCTCCGCGTGGAGCGCGCCGAGGAAGTGCGGATCGAAGAGGAGACCGGCATCCCGCACCCAGAGGGCGTCCGGATCGAAGCCCAGGGCCTCGAGCGCGCGCTCCCGGGAGGGCACCGGCTTCACGCGCCTAGCTCTCGATGAACTCATAGATGTCGAACTTCTGGTCCTTGCGGATGAACTGCTCGCCCTCATCCGACAGGATGCGGACGCAGGCATCGACCACGAGCGGGTCGAACTGGCTGCCCGAGTACTTCGTGAGCTCCGTGTAGACATGGTCGAGGGGCAGGGCATTGCGGTAGGGGCGGTCGCTCGTCATCGCCTCCACCGTGTCCGCCACCAGGATGATTCGCGAGGGCAGGGGGATCTGGTCGCCGCGCAAGCGGGACGGGTAGCCCCGGCTGCTCCCGTCGTACCACTCGTGGTGGTGTCGCACGCAGGGCGCCACGTCGCGCAGGAAGTCGACGGGCTCGAGGATGCGGGCGCCGATCTCCGGGTGCGCCTTGATCTCCTCGTATTCCTCCGGGCTCAGGCGGTCCGGCTTGGTGATCACCGCATCGCGGATCCCGATCTTGCCGACGTCGTGCAGCAGCCCCGCGATGTACACCCGCTCGATGAACTCCTTCGCGAAGCCCATCTGGCGGGCGATCTTCGACGCGTACACGCCCACCCGCTCCGAGTGGCCCCGCGTGTAGGAGTCCTTCGCGTCGACCGCCTCGGCGAGGGCCCCGACGGTCTGCACGTAGGCCCTTCGCAGCTCCTGGTGCTTCGCGACCAGCTGCTTGGTGCGCTCTCGCACCTTGGACTCGAGATTCCGGTTCATGTCCTGGAGCCGGAAGTTCTGCTCGCGCGTGACCAGGTTCAGCCGCTTGATCTCGCTCTTGAGCTCCCAGTGGTCGAAGGCCTGGCGGATCGTCGCCCGCAGCTCGTCGTCGTTCCAGGGCTTCGTGATCAGGCGATAGATCTGGCCGCGATTGATCGCGTCCACGGCCACGTCCATCTCCGTGTATCCGGTGAGCAGCATCCTGACGATCTCGGGCTGGCGCTCGCGGACCTTCGAGAGCAGGTCCACGCCGCTCATCTCCGGCATGCGCTGATCGGTGACGACGACCTGGACGGCCGTGCGCTCGAGCATCTCGAGGGCCTCGGTCGCACGCGGGGCGCAAAGGACGTTCATCTCGTCGTGGCGCAGCAGACGCTGGAGCGCCTTCAGGATGTTGCCCTCGTCGTCGACGAAGAGGACCGTGTGCGCGTGTCGCATGCCACCCCCGACCCGGGGCTCCCGCCCACGAGCGTCGCGATTCCTTACTCAAGTTGCGTGCCATGTCGAAGGCGATGCCCGCTGGCCGAGGGCGCGCGCGGGCTTGCGACTCGCGCTGCCGGCTCACTGCGCCTGCTGAAATGGTCCCGTCTCCGGGATCGAAGTCGGAAGCGCAGCGGAACGCAAGCGGCAGCTTGCCCGGGCGTTGCCGACGGAGCGCCGCAGCGCGCTTGCGCAGCGCGACGCGCGGGGCGGCGTGCGGGCACGCGAATTGTGCGCCTGCTCCCAGCTGCGCAGTGCTGGGGGTCCGCTGGCCATCCCGTGCGCGAGACTTCCCGCGGCCGGGACGCCAGCGAAGTGCTCCGCCAGCCGGAGCGGAGTTCCGGGGCTACGCGCCGCCGAGCCCGAGGCGCTCGCGCCGATAGGAGCCGGCCTGCACCGTCTCGCACCAGTCGCGATTCCCGAGGTACCAGCGCAGCGTCGCGGCGAGGCCCGACTCCAGATCGTGGGCGGGCCGCCAGCCGAGCTCCCTGCGCATCCGCCCCGCGTCGATCGCGTAGCGTCGATCGTGGCCCGGTCGATCCGACACGAAGCGCTTCAGCTGCTCGTAGTGCGCGACGCCGGCGGCGGCGAGTCGCGGGTTGCTGGCGGCGGGTACCAGCGCCTCGAGGCAGGCACAGATCCGATCGACCAGCGCCAGGTTGGTGCTCTCCTCGCCGGCGCCGATGTTGTAGCGCTCTCCGGGACTCCCGGCGGCGAGGACGCGCAGGATCCCCTCGCAGTGGTCCTCGACGTAGATCCAGTCCCTGACGTTCCCGCCGTCCCCGTAGACGGGAAGCTCCCGCCCCTCGAGGGCGTTCAGGATCATCAGCGGGACGAGCTTCTCGGGAAACTGGTAGGGGCCGTAGTTGTTCGAGCAGTGGGTGATGAGGGCCGGCAAGCCGTAGGTCGCGAAGTAGGCCCGCACCAGATGATCGGCTCCGGCCTTCGTGGCCGAATAGGGCGAGCGAGGATCGTAGGGGGTCGTCTCCGAGAAGGCGCCGGTGGCTCCGAGGGAGCCGTAGACCTCGTCGGTCGAGACGTGCAGGAAGCGGAAGCCGGCCCGAGCCGCCGCATCGAGGCCGGCCAGGTGCCGCCTCGCCGTCTCGAGCAGCGTAAAGACGCCGAGCAGGTTCGTCTGCACGAAGGCGGCCGGTCCGTCGATCGAGCGGTCGACGTGGGTCTCCGCGGCGAAGTTCAGGATCGCCGTCGGCCGGTGCTCGCGCAGCGTCTGCTCGATCGCCGAGCGGTCCGCGATGTCGGCTCGAACGAAGTGGAAGCGAGGGCTCGAGGCGACGTCCGCGAGACTCTCGAGGTTGCCGGCGTAGGTGAGCTTGTCGAGGACGACGATGCGCGCCGGCGTCCGGGCGAGTGCCAGGCGCACGAAGTTCGAGCCGATGAAGCCCGCGCCACCCGTGACGAGCCAGACGTCCATGCCTGCCTAGACGTAGTTTCCGGCCATGGGCACGGCGAGGCGGTCGCTCGTCTTGAGGAAGCGCCTCACCTCGTCCACGAAGTCCTGGGTGTCGGCGAGGCTGGCGGCCTCGGCGGCGGCCTCGCAGCGCGCCTTCCGGCGCAGCACGCCGTGCAGGATCCGCACCCAGTCGCCGGTAGCGGGAGCGCGGTGCTGTCCGACGACGCTGCGCCACTCGATCGCTCCGAAGAGGCGGTGGCCCGCGCGCTTCTCGGCCGCCTGCGCGTGGATCTGGAGCGCTGCGACGATGTCGTCCGGGAAGATCGGGGTCACCTCGACGATCCGTTCGAAGCGTCCCGGGTGCACGAAGGCGGGCCGCACCGTCTCGGGATGGCTGGTCGAGCCGACGACCAGCGTACCCTCGGCGGAGATCGTGCGATCGACGAGATCGAGGAGCAGATCCATCACCGGGCCGACCGGGAGATCCGGTCGGCGCGCGCCGATCTCGCGGGCCTGCGAGAACTCGAGCTCGTTGAAGAACACCGTGACCGGGGGCATCTCGGTGAGCACCTCCGACCAGCCGCTGAGCAGCTGACCGACGTTCCCTCCGCGGTGGATCATCTCGATCACGAGGCGCGGAACGGCGACATCGAGGAAGGCGGTCTGGGTGAGCGACGCGAGCGCCTTCGCCAGCAGGCTCTTGCCGACCCCCTGACGCCCGATCAAGAGCAGCCCGGAGGGCGGGTAGGTGCCCCAACGCTCGTAGACCTCGGGGTTGGTCGCGCCGCAGGCGTAGGTCTGGATCTCCTCCTTGGGACTCTCGAGGCCGCCGATCTCGGCGAGATCGAAATCCGGCTGGGGCTCGACCGTGGTCGAGCGCGCCACGGGCTCGAGCTTGCGGGCGAAGCTCGTCCAGAGGTTCTGGGCCCGCTCCCGTTCGATCTCCCGGTCGTCCATGCCGGAAGTGTACCAGCCCGCCCCCGCTTCAGGCGAAGAAGTCGGCCATGCGGGAGTCGAGCGAGGCGGAGCGCGCCCGGGTCCGGGCCCAGTCGCGCAGCTCCTTGATGCGCTCCTCGAAGGTTTCGTAGAGCGGCACCGTCTGCGTGAGAGCGTTGGCGATGTCGTCGCTGGTGACCTCGCGCGCGGTCGCAAAGGCCACGTGCAGTGCGGCCACGACGGCCTGCTCGAGCTCGGCTCCGGTCAGCCTTTCCGCCGATGCGGCGAGCTCCTCGAGGCGAAACTGCAGCGGGTCGCGCTGGTGCTTGCGCAGGTGGACCGCCAGGATCTCTGCGCGTTCGCGCTGGCTCGGCAGATCCACGAAGAAGAGCTCATCGAAGCGCCCCCGACGCAAGAGCTCGGGCGGCAGGCGGCTCACGTCGTTCGCGGTCGCGACGACGAACACCGGCGCGCGCTTCTCCGCGAGCCAGGTCAGGAAGGAACCGAAGACGCGGCTCGAGCGGGCATCGCTCTCTGCGGCGGCGAAGCCCTTCTCGATCTCGTCGATCCACAGCACCGCGGGCGCGATCGACTCGGCCACCTGGCTCGCCTCGCGCATCGCCGCCTCGGGGCTTCGCAGCGAGCTTCCGAAGGCTGCCGCGAGGTCGAGTCGAAGCAAGGGGAACTGCCATTCGCTGGCCACGGCCTTCGCACACAGCGACTTTCCGCAGCCCTGCACGCCGAGCAGCAGCAGGCCGCGCGGAGAGGGGAGTCCGAAGCGACGCGCCTCCTCGCCGAACGCGCGCCGCCGCTCGCCGAGCCAGCGCTTGAGCTCCCCGAGCCCACCGACATCGCCGAGCCCCTCCTCGGCGTCGTGGAAGGCGAGTGCCGGGGTTCGACGCAGCGCGCGGCGCTTGTCGCGCACGATCTCCGCCACTGCGGCGGCGTCGAGTGCACCCGACGCAGCGCAGGCCCGGCGCAGCACGCGCACCGCCTCCCCGGACGAGAGGCCGAGCGCGCCGCGCACAGCGGCATCGAGCAGCTCCGGGTCCACCGGACCCGACTTCTCGGCGAGCTTCGCGAAGAGCCCGCGCAGCTCGGCGTGGCCGGGCAGCGGAAGCTCGAGGTGCGCCGCATCGCGTTGCAGCTCGAGCGGGAGCTCGAGGACCGGCCCCACGAGCACGACGGCCTGCCGCCGCGCGCCGAGCTCCGGCAGCAGATCGCGCAGCCGTCGCACGCCATGCGCATCGTCGAGCACGCGATGCGCGTCGAGCAGTGCGAAGAGCGCCGGCTCCCGGTGAGCGCTGATGGCCACGAGCCCCGCGTCGAGGCTCCCTGCGCCGAGGCCGCCCTCCGAGAGCCCCGAGGCCAGCGTCCAGCGCACGCAAGTGGCACCGGCCCCGGACGCGGCGCGCTCGAGCAGCGCCAGCGCGCGGTCCTCCTCGAAGGTCTCGAGAGCGATCAGCCGCCACCCCGAGCGGACGAGCGAGCGCAGCTCGTCGGCGCAGGCGGCGCTCACTCGCTGTCCGCCGTGATGCGCAGGACCTCGGCAAAGGTCGTGATGCCCTCGGCGAGTCGGCGCACGGCCGCCTCGCGCAGGCTCTGCATGCCCTCGATCCGCGCCGCGTTGGCGATCTCGTTGGCGTCGCGGGCCTCGCAGACGAGCCCGCGGATGCGGCGGCCCACGTCGAGCATCTCGAAGACCGCAGTGCGCCCGAAGAGCCCCGTCTGGCGACATTCCGGGCAGCCCTCGCCCCAGCGCACCTTCAGGCTCTCGCGGCGCTCGATCGGCACCTTGAGGCCAAGCGCCGCGATCTGCTCGGGGTTGAGGGTTCCTTCGACTGCGCAGCGATCGCAGATGCGCCGGATCAGGCGCTGTGCCACCACGCCGCGCAGCACGCTCGCGAGCAGGAAGCGTTCGACCCCGAGCTCGAGCAGCCGCGTGACCGCGCCGGCGGCGTTGCGGGTGTGGACGGTCGAGAAGACGAGGTGACCCGTGAGGGCGGCCTGCACCGCCATCTGGGCGGTCTCGGAGTCGCGGATCTCGCCCACCATGATGACGTCCGGGTCCTGGCGCAGGATCGAGCGCAGCGCGCTCGCGAAGGTCACCGAGATGGCCGGCTGCACCTGCACCTGGCAGAAGCGCGAGTCCACGAGCTCGATCGGGTCCTCGACCGTGGTGACGTTGAGCTCGGGCCCCGCGAGGTAGCGAAGCGTCGAGTAGAGCGTCGTGGTCTTGCCGGATCCCGTCGGTCCGCTCACCAGGATCAGCCCGTTCGGGCTGGTGATCCAGCGCTCGAAGCGCTCCCGCTCGTCGTCGCTGAAGCCGAGCTCCTGCACGTCCGCGAGCAGCACGCTCGGGTCGAAGACGCGCACGACGATCTTCTCGCCGAAGGCGGTGGCGAGGCTCGAGACGCGAAGCTCCACCTCGCGGTCGGCCCGCTGCGTCTTGATCCGCCCGTCCTGCGGGCGCCGCCGCTCGGCGATGTTCATGCCGGCCATCACCTTGATGCGCGAGGTCACGGCGCCGTGCACGGTGTAGGGAAGGGTCTCGATGTCGTGCAGGATGCCGTCGATGCGGAAGCGCACCACGGCGTCGTCCTGGCGCGGCTCGAGGTGGATGTCCGAGGCGCGCTGCTCGTAGGCGTAGCCCAGCAGGTAGTCGACCGCGGCGATCACGTGCGCGTCGCTCGCGCTCGCCAGCTCGTCGTTCGAGCGCAGCTCGACCATCTGCACCAGCTTTCCGCTGCGCCGGTCGGGCCCGAGCTCGCGCTCGGCCTGGGAGATCTTGGAGCGGAAGCCGTAGACGCGGTCGATCACCGCGACGATGTCGGTCTTGGCCGAGACGACATAGCGCAGCGGCTCGGGAAGGAGTGCCTCGAGCTGATCGCGCAGCGCGGCGTCGAAGGGGTCGGCGATCGCGAGCACCAGCCCGTCCGCGCCGCGGGCCAGCGGGATCACGACATGATGGCGCGCGAAGGGGCGCGAGAGCGTCTTCGCGACCAGCTGGCTCTCGATCCGCAGCGGATCGATCTTCTGGTACGGAACACCCGACGCGCGCGCCATCGCCTCCGCGATCGCGTCCTCGTCGAGGCGCCGGTGGCTCTTGCGCGGGTGCGGCAGGTTGGCCGCCGCCACGGTCTCGGCCGGCGACACGTCGTAGCGCGAGGCCGCCTGGGAGCGGACGGATCCGACCCGTTCCTTCAGCACGCGGCTGCGCAGCGTCGTGGCGCGGGCGAGGACGTCCTGGCGGGCCGTTTCGGGAAGATCTCCCTCTCGCACGAGGAGCTCGACCAGCTCCTCGAGGCCGAGGGGCGGCCGCGGCTCGGGCCGTTGCACGCGGGGCGGTCGTTCCCCCGCCGCGGCCCCTGCCTTGCGGGCCCCTCCGCGATCGTCCGCCATGCCGGTCGTATCGGCCGGCCCGGCGCGGAAATCCACCGTCGCCGCAGGATCCCGCGCCGGTCCCGAAGCGCGCCTCCTGCCCCGGAGCGAGTCCCAGGTCCCGAAGCCGGGACGCGGCGTCCGCCTGGGCTTCCTCGCCGGGTGCGTGATATCGTGCGCCGGGCTCCGGCTCCCGCGCGTCCCCATCGTCTAGCCTGGCCTAGGACATCGCCCTTTCAAGGCGACAACGCGGGTTCGAATCCCGCTGGGGACGCCATCTGAGCGCCGCTTCGCTGTGCGGCCGGCCGGGAGCGCGCCGCGTGCGCGGCTCCCGTGGCGTCGGACTTCCGCAGGCGCTCAGTGGCACTGCACGGCTGTGCCCGAGTCCTCGAACGCCGGCTGCCCAGGGGCCGAGACCCACGCGTAGTCGAACGAGGCGCGGCGGAGCGTCAGCTTCAGCAGGCCGAAGGCCCCGTTCTGGGTGACGTCGAGGTTCTGCGGCATCGGCGGCGAGCCGAAGGGGTAGAGCTGCCGTCCCCCGGTGCCGACGGTGAACTGGAGCGTCCCGCCGGCGACTGCGTTGGCGTGCGCGTC